>NZ_CAIPNF010000152.1 GCF_903866365.1 uncultured Thiocystis sp. | reverse complement strand
TCGCCATGCGGGTGGCGATGATCCGGTCCCAGAATCCGCGATCCATGGGGTCGCCGTCTTCCAGTGCGAACAGTCCTTCATACCAGGTCGCGGTGAAGATGGTTTCGTCGCGTTCGCCCGGAATCTCGCGCCAGATCTCGTCGGCGGTGAAGCTGAGAATCGGTGCCAGCCAGCGGCTCATCGCCTCGACGATGTGATACATCGCGGTCTGACAGGAGCGCCGTGGCAGGCTGTCGGCCTGGGTGGTGTACTGGCGGTCCTTGATGACGTCCAGATAGAAACCGCCCATGTCCACGACGCAGAACTGCTGGACCTTCTGCACGATCAGATGGAACTGATAGTCGCGATAGGCGTCCCTGAATTCCCGCTGGAGTTGATCGGCGCGGTCGACCGCCCAGCGGTCGAGCGCCAGCAGGTCGCCCGGCGCGACCGCATGGATGGTCGGATCGAAGCCGTTCAGATTGGCGAGCAGGAAGCGCGCGGTGTTGCGGATGCGCCGGTAGGCGTCGGCGGTGCGCTTGAGAATCTCGTCGCTGACGTTCATCTCGGTGCGATAGTCAGTCGCGGCGACCCACAGCCGGATGATGTCGGCGCCGAGTGTCTTCATCACGCTCTGAGGGCTGACCACGTTGCCCTTGGACTTGGACATCTTCTCGCCCCGGGCATCGACGGTGAAGCCGTGGGTGAGCACCTGACGATAGGGCGCGTGGCCGTGCATGGCCACCGAGGTCATGAGCGAGGACTGAAACCAGCCGCGATGCTGGTCCGAGCCTTCCAGATAGAGATCCGCCGGGGCGCGCAGCCCCTCGCGCTGTTCCAGCACGCAGGCATGGGTGACGCCCGAGTCGAACCAGACATCCAGGGTGTCGTGGACCTTGTCGTAGCGCGCGCCTTCCTCGTCGCCCAGCAGATCCCTTGGATGAAGCTCGAACCAGGCTTCGATGCCGTGTTTCTCGACCCGCTTGGCGACCAGTTCGAGCAGTTCGGCGGTGCGCGGATGAAGCGCGGCGGTCTCCTTGTGGACGAAGAGCGCGATGGGCACGCCCCAGGTACGTTGGCGCGAAATGCACCAGTCCGGGCGTCCGCGCACCATGCCCTCGATGCGGCTCTGTCCCCAGTCCGGCATCCAGGTGACATTGCCGATCTCGCGCAGGGCGGTCTCGCGCAAGCCCTGCTTGTCCATGCTGATGAACCACTGCGGCGTGGCGCGGAAGATGATCGGCGTCTTATGGCGCCAGCAGTGCGGATAGCTGTGGGTGAAGCGGGTTTCCAGCAATAGAGCGCCCTTGGCCTTGAGGACTTCGATGACATGCTCATTGGCCTGAAAGACGTTCTCGCCCGCGAACAGTTCGGTGCCGGGCAGAAAGCGCCCGTCGCCGCCGACCGGGTTGTCGACCGACAGGCCGTAGCGCAGACCGACGATGTAATCCTCCAGACCATGACCGGGCGCGGTATGCACGGCGCCGGTACCGGCTTCGAGCGTGACATGTTCGCCGACGATGACCGGCACCTCGCGATCATAAAAAGGATGCCTGAGCATCAGCCCCTCGAACTCGATCCCGCGCCCATCGCCGACCACGCGATACTCTTCGATGCCCCAGCGGTCCATGGTGTCCTTGAGCAGACCCTCGGCGACGATCAGACGCTCCTTTCCATGCGCCGAGACGGCCTCGACGACGACATAGTCGAGATCGGCGTTCAGCGCCACCGCCTGATTGGCGGGCAGGGTCCAGGGCGTGGTGGTCCAGATGACGACCGACACCGGACCCTCGCCGCAACCGTTGGGGCTCGCATGACAGCGGGCTTTCAGCGCCTCGGGTGCGGCGACCGGAAAGCGCACGTCGATCGCGATCGACTGCTTGTCGGCGTATTCCACCTCCGCCTCGGCCAGCGCCGAACCGCAGTCGATGCACCAGTGCACCGGTTTCTCGCCCTTCTGGAGATGACCGTTGGCGATGATCTGGCCGAGCGCGCGGATGATCCCGGCCTCGAAACCGAAATCCATGGTCAGGTAGGGCCGCTCCCAATCGCCGAAGACGCCCAGACGCTTGAAGTCGCCGCGCTGGCCATCGACCTGTTTCGCGGCATACTCGCGGCAGGCGACGCGGAACTCGGCGGCGCTGATCTTGTGGCCGGGCTTGCCCTTTTTCTTCTCGACCTGAAGCTCGATCGGCAGACCGTGACAGTCCCAGCCCGGCACATAGGGCGCGTCGAAGCCGTCGAGCGTGCGCGACTTGACGATGATGTCCTTCAGTACCTTGTTGACCGCGTGGCCGATGTGGATGTCGCCGTTGGCATAGGGCGGACCGTCATGCAGGATGAAGGTCGCGGCGCCGGCGCGCGCGGCGCGGATACGGGCGTAGAGGTCCAGCGACTCCCAGCGATTGAGCATCTCGGGCTCGCGCTGGGCCAGGTTCGCCTTCATCGCAAAGCCGGTGTTGGGGAGGTTCAGGGTATGTTTATAGTCAGTCACTGCAATCGGTCTCGGGTGCGTCGGAGGGCCTGGCGTTCAGTGGACTTGGACAGGTCCAAACCCTGCACGCTACAAGTGGTCAAGCCGAGAATCAAGCGGGGAGGGTCCGAATGACTTATTCTTGGCTTTTCCTGCACGAGTGTAACGGGTTTCCGTTGCAACCTGATGCGGTTGCGTTCTTTGCGGCGCAACCGCTCGGGATCGGGACGATCGATTCGCGGCGATTTGGGTGCGTGATGTGAGTAAAGAAACCGTCGATAAAAGTCAACTGCGGATCGGTTTGTTTATCCATCTCGACCTGCCCTGGATGAGTCATCCCTTCGTGACAAGCAGCTTCAAGATTCGCACCCAGAAGCAACTGGATGTCTTGCGCTCGCTCGGGATCGAGCAGGTCCGCATCGATCCCGCGCGCAGCGACGCCCCGTCGTCGGCCGCCGATCCGCCGCCCGAGCCCCCGCAAACCCCAACGGACGCGGTCGGGGACAATCCGGCCGCCGCGCTCTGGGAGGAAAAACAGCAGCGTATCCGGGTGCTGAAAGAGCGCCGCACCCGTCTCAATCAATGCGCCAAACGCTACACTCAATCGGTTGGCTCGGCGCGCAAACTCATGGCCAATCTGCGCGCCTCGCCGATTCAGGCGGCCGAGGAGGCCCAGGATCTGGTGGTGGGAATGGTCGAGGATCTGACCGATGACCAGGAGACCACGGTCCAACTGGTTAACCTCAAGCACCAGGACGAGAACAGCTATTTTCACGCCATCAATGTCATCGCGCTGGCGCTGGTGGTCGGTCAGAAGCTGAACCTGGAACGGGCTCAGCTACGTCAGCTCGGGCTCGGCGCGCTCTTTCACGACCTGGGTCATCAGAAGATCCCCTACCAGATCCTGCATAAAAAAGGCGAACTCACGCGCCCGGAACGGCTGCTGTACGAACAGCATACCCGCTATGGCGCCGAGATCGCGCGCGGCATCGGCAGCCTGCCGCCGGGCGTGGTCGAGGTCATCGCCAAGCACCACGAGCATCAGGACGGCAGTGGCTTTCCCGATGGCCTGCGCGGCGCGGACATCGGTCTGCTGACCCGCATCGTCACGGTCGTCAACCGCTATGACAATCTGTGCAACGGGCTTGGGGCGGAGCGCGGGCTGTCCCCTCACCAGGCCATCTCGCGCATGTATTCCAGGGAGCGCGCCTGTTATGACCCCAAGGTACTGACCACCTTCATCACCAATCTTGGCGTTTATCCGCCCGGTACCGTCGTCAGATTGCACGACGAGCGACTTGCGCTGGTGATCTCGCTCAACGCGGCCGATCTGCTGAAACCGAATGTCCTGCTCTACTCGCCGGAGATTCCCAAGGAGGAATCGCTGGTGCTGAATCTCGCGGAGGAAGATGTTGGCATCCGCGAGAGCCTGTGCCAATCCGACCTGAGCCAGGATCAGATGGAATACCTCAACCTCTCGGACAAGCTCAGTTACTATTTTCAGTCTTCGACGGGGGCGAAAGCGCGTTAGGTCTCGTTACGTGGTCGGTGGTCAAAAATTTGAACGGGAAATCGGTCAAGATCCCGGCAATCTCCTGACCGCTTGAGGTTGGGCATTGATCAGCGGTCAAGCGCATGTCGCGCAACCAACGTGGCGAATGCATCCGCCCCTACAGGCGTGGCTGCGGCTTGCATCCTAGATCGCCGACCTCGCCCGCGCGAGAATCCCGTACACCTCGGCCAGGGCATCGTCGCCACCGACATTCCCCGGAAAGATCACCACCGGCAGATCGGGAAAGCGGGGATGATTGGCCGGACAGCGCACCACCGAACAGCCGGCATGCACCTGACCGAGCACGCGCGCGGTGCGTAGCGCCAACCCCTTGCTGAGCGTGTCGTTGGAGGTGATGCCGCCCTTGCTGACGAGAAAGCCGATCTCGCGCGGCAGATCGCGGGTGAGTCCAACCAGAAAGGCGGAGACCTGCTCGCCGAACGCGAGCCGTTCCGCCTTGCTCGGAAACCGGCGCTCGCCCCGGCTGGTATAGAGCACGGCGCCGCGATTTTTCCGCTGCGCGTCCGCGAGTCGTTCCAGCAGTTCCTGGCGCAGGGATGCCGCGTCGCTCAGCACGCGATCCAGATCGATTTCGAGCGGTACCACGTCGGTCTTTTCGATCAGCGACTCCAGTTGCCGGGTCGATTTCGCCACATGCGAACCCATCAGCACCACGCCGGGGCGACCGTTGCGGACGAATGCGGACATGGCGTCAGGCGCCACCGGCTGCGGCGGCAAACCGGCGAAGGCCGTCAACAGACTGGCCGCGCTGCGGAACAGAAACCGCTTGCCGTCGCCCGCCGCCGCGAGTACCTGACGGGCGAAACCGTCGAGATCGGATTGACGCTCGGCGTCGACCACGCAACAGCGGTTGTCATGCAGCGCGTGCAGACGCGCGCCGAGGTCGCCGCGAATGTCCGCGAGTCCGAAGCGTTCGACCTGATCCGCCGTGATCCGTCCAGCGGTCTTTTCTTCCACATAGTCGGGCAGGAAGGCGTGGCTGAACCCGAACACCGAATCGCGCGCGAATTCGGTTTCGTTGACGGGCACCGGGACGCCATCCATCAGCAGATAGTGAATGCCGTCGCGGGTGATGCGTCCGCCCTCGAAAAAGGCCGGGGCCAGAAAATGAGCATCGAAGGGGCCAAGTTCCTCGGCGATGATGTCGGTCTCGACCGGATAATGACCGCGCAGGGTCGAATCCGAGCGGCTGACCAGCACGGGATGGATGAGGGTGCCCATGTCGGCAAGCTGTGCCAGGGTCGCGCGGAGATTGACACAGATCTCGCGGGTGACGGACGCCGCCTCGTCGGCGCTCATGCCGCGCGTGTTGCTCAGCACGAAGAAGAGCGGCGAGTCGTCGGTCAGCGCCTCGCGCAGGGTGCCCCGATCCCAGCGTGTCAGTAGCAGGCAGGAATGCACCGTCTGCGAACCGGTCGGGTCGTCGTCGATAGCGATGATCTTGGTGGTGGCTGTCTGGCTCATGGTGCGGGTGCTCGCAAGCTGGTGTTCTCGTCACGCCGTTCCGCGGTGGTGACGCATGGTTTGGCGCTCCACGCCCCGAGACGGACGGAAGCGTTGGCCCTAAACAGCAGTTGAACCGCAAAGAACACAAAGAACACAAAGAACGCGAAGGATTTTAATGCCTTTTCTCAATGACATCATTCACGAAAGGATGTCTGTCGTGTGCATTGCAAGCCCTTGTTTTTCTTTGCGTCCTTTGCGCCTTTGCGGTTCAAAATGCCGGATTTAGGTCGTCGAGAAATGACAGTTAAGCCGCGTAGCGCATCAACTCCTCGGCGCGTCCCGCCAGCCCCTCCGGCGTGATGCCATTAAACGCCATGATCTCGGTCGGACTGGCGGTGGTCTCCCCGCGCTGCCATCCGAACAGATCCCGCGCCGCCGCACGCGAGCGCAGCAGGATCGGCTCCAGCGCCATCGTCCCGCCGCCGCTCACGCCGATCAGCACGTCCCCATGAAACAGCGTCTGGAAATCCGCGTCGCTCATGAACCGGTCATCGGCCTCGGCGCTGTGCGACCAAGCCACCTCGTGCGGGCGATAGAGCCGGCGCGGGTTGGCCACCGCCACGATGCGCACCCGATAGCCGGCGCCTTCCAGCCGCTCCTTGGCGGCGAACACCGGCAGGAACACCATGTCACCGGTCACCGCGAACACCACCGTGCCCTTGTCGCCACTCGCGGACTCATAGAGACAGGTCGCCCCCTGCTCGATCGCCGCGCGCGCCTGATCCGGCGTGGTGTACACCGGCAGCGCGGACTTGGACGCCACGATGCTGATGCACTTGTTGGACTGCTCCACCGACCAGGCATAGGCGGCCTGGATCATGTTGGCGTCCGCCGGGTAAAGCAGATAGACGTTGCCATTGCGCACCTGCCCGCCGATGTAGTTCTCGATCTCCGGGCGCTGATGGGTCCAGCCGTTGCGCCCCTGCTCCAGCGCGCCGGCGGTGAACATGGTCACCACCGCCGGGGTACGATGGCGCAGTTCCGCCATCGCTTGACCCACGGTCTGCACGATCGGCCAGCCGTTGATGGCGAAGCTCTCGTAGGACAGCCACAGCGAGCGCCCGCCGAAGAGCGCCAGGGCCGCCGCGAAACCGGCGCAGGCGTCCTCGTTCAGCGGCTCGTAGACCTGACCGTTCGGCCTCTGGTTGTAGAGCGGATCCTCGGTCGGATGGCGGATCTTGAGTGCATCGTTGATGGCCTTCATGTTCGACGCCTCGTTGCCGTCGGCGTTGGTCACCACGAATTCCGGATCGCGCTGACCGAGCGCGGCGACCATTTGCGCCATGGCGCTCGCCGGCACCGCCTGCTCGCCGGGCGCGAACGCCTGCATCGGCAGGGTTCCGATGTCCGCCAGCGGACGCTCGAACTCGGTCACCACGGTCTTGCCCGCCGGGCCGCCACCGGCGCGGCTCAGGTTGGTGCGCACCAGTTGCCAGATCTGCGGCGCCAGCGCGCGGCGCTCCAGGGCGGCGGCGATGTTCGGCTTCTCGGGCGTGTCGCCGGGATAGAGGTTGTGCGACTTGGCGCCGACGGTGTGCATGCCCGCGCCCTTGAGCTGCTTCACGATCACCGCCGTCAGGGTGCCGTTCATGGCCGAGTCGGCGGCCTCCTGCATGCCTTCCAGAATCGCACGGCTGAAGGCCAGGCGTGCCTCGGGTCCGAAGCGGGTGCTGTCGACGTAGGCGCCCTCCTGTCCGGCGTCGTCATAGGTCTTGGCGTCGATCAGGATCACGCGCGCGAAGTCATGCGCCGCCCAATAGGCGGTCATGGCCGCGTTGTCCATCAGCGACACCATCGAATGATGCTCCTGACTGAAACCGTTCCAGATCAGCACCGGCAGGAAGTTGGTCACCTCCGGATAGGCGGTATGGAAATGCTTCATCGCCGAGAGGATATAGGGCTCGCCCAGACCGCCGTCGCCGATGGTGCAGGGAAAGAGCTTGTCGCGATTGAGATAGGCCCCGGCCATGGCGAAATGCTGCCCCTGACCGAGCGGACCGGCGGGCGCGAGCAGTCCCGGAATGGCGCCCGAGAGATGCCCGAGCAGACCGCCGCGCTCGCGGAAACGGGTCTGCAGATCGCTCAGATTCTGGATGCCCATCGCCTCCAGCGAGCCGTCGAGGAACATGGCGCTGTAGAAACCGGGCGCGTGATGGCCCACCTCGGTCACGATGTTGGTATGGCCCAGCATCGCCAGCGCGGCATAGGCATCGGCGGCGCTGGCGAAACCGCCGGGATGACCGGATTCCTTCGAGGCGCAGAGTTGCAGGGTCAGATAGCGCAGCGCATCCGCCGCCAGTTGCGTCTGATAGATCGCGGCCGTGTCGATCCGGTCGATGCCGTTGCGCCCTCCCGCGATGACTGGTTCCGCGCAGAGCGAGGCGAACTCCGCCGGCAGCGCGCCGAAATGCAGCATGCCTTCGCAGAAGTCCGGGGCGGAATCGAGCGTGATGTGTGCCGAGTCGGTCATGATGGTCTCTCCAGTGGGATGATGTTCTCAGCCGGCCGGTTGTGTGTGGCCGTGCGTTGGGCGAACTCTACGGAGAGACGTGGTTTTCCGCAATAGTGAATAGATTTCACGATGCGGTAAATTGTCGGGGCGAATTCATTCGCCCCGACAGGCTCGCATCCTGCTTAGGCGATTTCCGGGAAAGTTTATACCCATGCCACAGGCTTCAAAATGGACAGGATTAACAGGATTTTTCAAGATTAACAGGATTAAAAACAGCTTTTTACGAAATCCTGTCCATCCTGAACAATCCTGTTAATCCTGTCCATTCAACGCCTTTCTGTTGGGTAGATTGTTTTCAGAAAATCGCCTTAAGACACCCCGATGGCCTCGAATCGGAAGGAACCGGAAGACAAAATCACCCGGACTGTGATTTCATATCATGAAATCAATTTCCGGTATTCGCAGTATGACCCAGAAAGACACCCACGCTTCCTCCCGCATCCAGGTCATCGACCGGGCGGCGGCCCTGCTCGATGCCATCGCCCGCTATCCGGACCCGGTCAGTCTCAAGATTTTGGGCGCCGAAACCGGGCTGCATGCCTCGACCGCGCATCGCATCCTCGCCTCGCTGATCCAGAACCAGTTCGTCGAGCGCGACGGCGCCGGCCATTACCGGCTCGGACTGCGGCTGCTGCAACTCGGGGTGCGTCTGCACGGCAACGTCGATGTCCGCGCCATCGCCCGACCGATCATGGAGGAACTGCGCGACCGGCTCGGCGAGACCATCAATCTCACCATCCGCGAGGGCGATTCCGTGGTCTATCTCGAAAAGGCGACGCCCAACCGTATGATCCATGTGCAGCAACTGGTCGGCTCGCGCGCGCCGCTGCATGTCACCGCCGTCGGCAAGCTCATGCTCGGCGCGGCCGGGGAGGACGCCATGCGCGCCTATGTGCAGCGCACCAATCTGCCCGCCTACACCCGCAACACCATCACCAATCTGCCCCGCCTGCTCACGGAATGCTCACAATCGCTGGCGCGGGGTTACGCGCTGGACAACGAGGAGGCGGAAATCGATGTCGGCTGTATCGGCGTGCTGATCCATGACAGCACCGGCAACGTCAGCGCCGGCCTGTCGGTCTCGGCACCGATCGAGCGGCGGCGGCTGGACTGGGTCGCGGATCTGATCGAAGCAGGCCGGACGCTCTCCGCCCGGCTCGGATATCGGCCAATGCCTGGCTGAAACGAGATCACCACCGCTTCGGCACGAATCCAGGTGGATTCATGACTTCCATGAGTTGATCGCCCGTCGCCAGCACGAGGAAGCCGGTCTTAATGGCATGGTTCAAGACACTCTCATCGACGCGCAGGCTGGCGAGGATGCCCACGACCGGCGTTTCGCGATACTCCGGAAAGAAGACCCGGAACAGCTCGATTTCCTCGATGAAATCATCCACGGCAGCGCTACGCAACGTCGACTTGGTGCTATTAAGGCAAACCAGCCCGGAGGCCACCGCAATGGCATCGAATTCCCGTACCCGCCCATCGGAGAGTTTGCGTTTGCGACGAATCGACAGATCCAGCACGTCCAGCCCCAGCGCATCCTGCACGATACGCGGCAGGCTGGGAGCCACCAGATCCTCCACCAAGGTGCCTAATTTGTTGGAGAGATCGCCCCACTTGCGGTTCATCTCGCGACTCTGCTGGCGTGCCTCGTCTTTAAACTCCCGCATCTCGTCCTTGAAATCGCGCATCTCGTCTTTGAAGTCCTTCATTTCGTCTTTGAAGTCCTTCATCTCGTCCTTGAACGCTCCCATTTCATCCTTGAAAGCGCCCATCTCATCCTTAAAAGCGCCCATTTCATCCTTGAAATCCCCCATTTCGCCTTTGAATACCCTCATTTCATCCTTAAAGTCACGCATCTCCTGACTGAGTCGCGCCAGTTCCATCTCCGTCCGCATGGACTGATAGCTCAATTCCTTCATGTAGTATTCGAGTGTATCCACTCGACGTTCCACCGCAGCAACCGTCATGTCGTATCGCTCCTTTTCAAGACAGCACTGAACTCACTTCTCTCCACGCTTCTCCCCGCGCGCGTCCGCCAGACGTTCGAAACTCATGACATAGGGCATGTTGATGCTCTCCTTGTGTTCAATCAGCTCGTTTCGCAATTCTTCGTCAAGGTGACGAGGCAACCAGATCATCCAGTCGATGAAGCGCAACAGCGCCAGCGCATCCTCGCGGCCATGGCGGTATTGGGTACAGCAACCAGATAATATCGCGCTTACTGGGTGTGCGGGTTGCGGAGATTGAGAGGCAAAGAATTCCAAACAGCGCAATTGCGTCCGCTCGCCGCTGGCGGAGACCAGCAGGGCGAGCGCGTACCCCTATAAATCAATAAGTTACAGTTCATATGTATTGTGAAGCTCGCATCTTAACTGTTTGATTTTATTGATTTCAGAAAAAATTATACGCGCTCACCCTGCGGAGACCAGGGCGGGACAGGTGGACAGCGGCGGCATAATCATGAGCGCGGTCATGGTGACAGTCGGCCTGCGACCTCACTGAGGGCGATAAAAAGCCGCTGCGGTTGACTGAAGAAGCATTGAAATCCCAGATGAAGATAAAACGCCGCCGCCTCGTCATGCTTTGCGTCGACCACCAGCGCATAGATCGCCGGCTCGGCCCGAATCGCGCGGGCGGCGGCATCGGCGATCAGCAGACTCCCCAAGCCTTGGCGATGACACCGCCGATCAATGGCCAAGCGACCGATCAAGACCGCCGGCAGGCTGGGATAACGCGGTAACCGCTGCGTGAGATCGGCGGGCAATTCGTTGACCGGCACGCTGGTGGCGGCAAACGTGTAGTAGCCCGCGAATCCATCGCTGGCATCCAACAGCACGAAGCAATTGCTCAAGCGGCGCCGGATGTCCTGCGTAACGTGATCCCGAAAGTAGCGATCCAGCTCGTCGCTTCCACTGCAAAACGTCGTTCGGTCCTGCGTCCCGAGACGCTCGATGCGCCAGCCACTGGTCACGGCGACGGCGCAATCAACGTGCGATAGCGATCAATCGCGCGTTCCATGGCCGGCGCCAGCGGGGCCGGATTGAGCAGGGCTTCGACAAAGCGGCGCTGATCCTCGATCGACAGCCGGATCACTTGCGCGTCTTCGACCGTCCGGTACGCGGCCTCCTGAGCAGCGGCCACGACGAAGTCGCTGACACTGCGTCCTTGCAGTTCGGCGGCACGCTTGAGCACGGCCAACACATCGGGAGCGACGCGGGCTTCCAGACGGGCGGTACGGGTGGGTTCTCTGGGCATCATGGCTTCCTCGGAGCGACTCTTTAAATGTACGGGATTAAGCCGGGTGATGTAAAGCGGATGGCCGAGGTCGGGTTGGACCGCTTTGGTCCGCTGCCCGCCGGAGTCAGGCGTAAGGTACGCGGTGCGTACCCTACCCGGCTCCAGGGCTTGGCGGCTTACGTTGGCGCCGATGGGCGAAGCCCCCGCGCCCCTTGACGGGACGGTGCGCGCGTCGTCTACACTGAGCGCGTATCGACGCGCCCCGAGAACCGCATGAAAACCGACTCGTCAATCTACACCTTCCTCGCCACCGGCCCTGAAGCCTTTCGGGTGCTCACAGGCGGGCGGACCCTGGAGGGCGAATACGTCTCTCGTTCGCTGACCTTCAAGAGCCTGGCACGCCGCGCCGATGGCCTCTATGCGCCCGTGGAGCCAGACCGCCCGGTCTACCT
>NZ_CAIPNF010000151.1 GCF_903866365.1 uncultured Thiocystis sp. | reverse complement strand
GCCTCCAGGTAATAGGTGCCGCTCTGGGCGGCGACATAGGAGAAGGTCGCTAGATCCGCGCCGAAGCCGGAGGCGATGTACCCGCCGGTGGCGTTGTACAGAGTCAAGTACGCCGTCTCCAGGGAGCCGGTCCCCGCAGCGGTCATCTCGAACAGGTAGCGTTGCCCGGCCAGCAGATCCACTTTGAAATAGTCCTGGTCGGAGACTACTTCGATCTGGCCGCTCTTGGCCGTACCCAGCGTGAGGGCAGCCGCCCCCGCGCGGTCGTCCGCGTAATCGTCGTTAGCCGCGCCTTCCAGCACATTGGAAAGATTAGGTGAGAAAGCTGGATTGAGAATTGGCGCAGTCATGGCAAGCGGATCTCCTGAAAAAAAGATTGGCGTGATCAATGCGGCCCATCTTACACACGACGACAAGAATCCGCATGCCTGATACCGTTCATGGTTCTCTAAATGCTTGGGCAAGACGATCGGTGAAGGGCCGCATGAGATAGTCAAAAAAGGTGCGTTCGCCGGTCTTGATCATGACCTCCACCGGCATACCGGCTTGCAGTGTGCGCCCCTGTAATTTCGCCATGCCTTCCGGGGTCACCTGAATACGGGCCAGATAATAGGGCCTGTTCGTGGCCTGTTCGATCAGGCGATCCGCGGAAACGGTCAAGACTTGCCCTGGAATGACGGGTGTTGTCCTGGCATTAAAGGCGCTCAGATGCAGGTCCGCCTCCAGCCCAGGGGACACCCGGTCGATATCCATGGGTTGAACCTGCGCCTCGATGAGAAGCGAATCGTTTTCGGGGACGATGTCCAGGATCGGATCTCCCGGGCGGATCACGCCACCGATCGTATGGACGCTGGTGCCAACGATGGCGCCCGTCACCGGAGCCTGGATGACCGTGCGTTCGAGCGCCTTTCCCAAGCTCCGCATCCGCTCGCGCAGATCGGCGATCTTGGTCTCCACCTCGCGCAATTCAGTGACGATTTCAGTGGTGAACTTGCGTTTCAGTTGAGCGGCTTGGATCTGCGTTTCGCCCATCTTGACATGAGTGCCGGCGATATCCGACTGGTGTTGCCCCCGCTCTCCTTCCAGCTCGGCGACCAACCTCTCCCATTCCAGCAGACGGCTTTTATCTCCGAGCCCCTTGGCGAATAGCTTGTTGAGACCCCCGATCTCCTGCTGATACAGCTCGATGCGTGTTAGTTTGCTTGCGGCCAATGCGCCCAGGCCGCTGATCTGTTCCTGGAGTTGCTCGCCGCGCTGTCGCAAAATCTGCTGCTCGCCGATCAGCGCGCTGTGCCGGGCCTGGAACACCCGCTGCTCGCCGGTGATTGCCTCCCGAATACGTGGATCATCCACGGTGGAGAGCAGCTCATCAGGGAAGTTGATGTCGAGCAGATCATCGCGCTCGGCCACGAGACGTGCCTCCTGGGCACGGAGCGACAGGTATTGACCCCGCGCGATTTGGAGCTGTGCACTGGCGTCGGTATCGTCCAGACGGACCAATACGTCGCCGACGGCCACCCTGTCGCCCTCAGAGTCTGTTCAGAAAGTCCCTGTTGAATTGCATATGTTTTTTCAAGCATGGGAGCACAAACTGGACGGAAATCGGCTTTTGCCTAAATTTCATGTGTAAGTCAAACTGCAACAATCTAATTTCATTAGATAAACTTTCTG
>NZ_CAIPNF010000150.1 GCF_903866365.1 uncultured Thiocystis sp. | reverse complement strand
TGACGTGGCGTCGATGTCGTGAAAAATGGCCATTCAATGACCCATTGATGAGAAAGTCACCTTGATTTTCAGCCTCCAGAGCGGCTTCGCCGCGACGTCCGACCTAAGTCGGACAGGCTCCTAGTAAAGCGGAATCCCGATCTTTCGGACGTCCTCGATCAATTCCTTGCGGACCTGAGTCAGGCGCTCCGCCTCTTGCGTCAGGCTCGGGATGTCGGCGCCAGAAAGGCGAGCGTCACGGCGGACCTCGTCAAGCTGGCTGTCGAGCCGTTCAAGTTGCCGGGTGTATTGCCAACTGACGTTATCGCTTGCACCGAGCATGTTGTGATCCTGATTGGGCGCCGGTCTTTTTTCCCCCGCAGACCGGCGAGCGGGCCACTAGAGCGCCAGCCAGACCGCAGCCCAGCCGGCAGAATCAGAATGGTCCTTGATCCCCGCAATCAATAGGGATGTTCGCGGAAGTCACAAGACGGTGCAGATAGCTTTCGCCAGTCGGGAGGGGGCCGCCTTGCCGGCGGGCCATGAAGAGCAACCCGCGCAGCGACGAGCAACCCGCCGGCGGCGTATCCAAGCCACGCCAGCGGGGCCAGATAGCGCCCTCGAAACGCCTGATCTCGGCGGCGAGGGCGGTTGATCGGCGATAGGGCTTGGTGGCGTCGATTTGCTCCCATGCCTGCCTCAAATACCGGTCGCGACAGGCGCGTTTGAAGCGCGTCAGCGGCGATTCGATTCCGGCTTGTCCACTGGTGAGGTTCAGCGCGGCATCCAGGCTATCGAAGTCGCCAGCGATCCATGCCCGCACGCCCTCCACGAACGCATGCGCGGGAGAGTCCGGCGGCGGGTGCCTTGCGTCCAGTTCGTCGGCAAGGCGAATGAGTTGCTCGGCTGGATTCATCGCTTTGGCTCCCTTTGGCTGACTCGCGGCCAAATGCCGTACTGGTCCATGACAAGCAGCAGACACAACGTCCAGCGCGGGACGCTGTAATCGGCGCCCCAGCGCCTCACGGTGTCGTAGCTCACGCCGAAGTCATCGGCGAATTCGGCCAGGGTGTAGCCGTGGCGACGGATCGCGGCGCGGAATTCTTCTTTCGTCATGGCCATACTGTCGGCTCCTAAAGGACGTTGTAGCGGTGCCTTAAATCCGTCCCGAACAGGATGGACGGCTGTTTGAGTCGCTCGGCTTCCCGTGCCAAGTCGACGCCCGACAGCAGCAGGGCCGCATAGGCATAGACGCGGCAATCCAGCGCCTCCACGGCCTGATAGACCTTGATCCATTCGCGCACGGGGCGCCCGCCTCGGGGGTAGCGGATCACGAGACGCTCGCCGGTCAACTGCCTGAACCATTCGGCATCGCGGTCGTGCGGGAAATGGGCATAGCCAGGACCGGGCCGGGTGACGCCCTTCAATCGCCGGGTGATGATGGACTTCGCCTCGTCGACTCCGAGCATTTCGGGCGCGGCGCCGGCCTTCTTGCGCTTGGCGCGGCGGCGGTCGCGGGCCAGCTTCTGTTCGATCACGGGATAGGCGCCCGCGCGGCCTTTGGTGGGGTAGACGTGAATGCTTCCGGCCAGCGTGACGAACTGATAAACCCGCTTGGGCAGGAATCCAGAGTCGACGCACAGCGCGCTCAGTCCGAGCGTGGAGCCATCGGCGCGGGCATAGCGGGCCTGCTTCCAGACCTCCAACAGTTCCAGCCACACGTCATCCTGTACCGGATCGCCGACGATGGCCTGGTAATCGATGGACCATGACTCCTCGCCCGCGCCCCAGCCGACCACTTCCAGCTCCAGACGGTCAGACTGCACGTCGACGCCGCAGGTCAGCACCAACACGCCCTCGGGAACTTCGGCGAGGTAGTGCTCGGCGCGGGCCATGAGCAGATCGGCGTCCAGTTGCTCGCCGGGCTCCCGGTAGACCTCGCCCAGCACGGTATTGACAAAGGTCTTGAGCTGCTCCGGATCGTCCTTGACGCTCAGGTATTCGCGCGCCAGCTTGGCGGGGGTGCTGTTGGGGCTGTAGCTGTAGCCTGCCCAGATGTGAAAGCCGACGTGTCCCGCGAAGCTGGGCAGGAAGGCGAACCCCTGACCCGGACGCCAAGACCAGTCTTCGCCCAGCCAGTAACCGCCCTCGATCATGCGGCGGTGGTGACGGTGATCGATGGCGGTTTCGCAATGGGGACAGATCCAGGCGGCTTGCTCCAGATCCAGATGCGCGACGGGCATCGGTTGACCACGGATCAAAAGGGCCTTGTCGGGGCGCAGCAGGCGGCGGATGTGCTCGCCCGCGCAATGGGGACAGGTCAGGACGTAATGACCTTGCGAGCTGGCCTCGAATGCCCGTTCGATGCGGGAGACGCCGGCCTCGGTGGGGGTCGATCCCTTGACGATTTTGCGATCCCAGGCGGTCGATGCCCGCATCTCGCCCAGCTTCTCTTGATCCCCTTCGTTGCCGGCGGTGGCAGGGTAGCCGTCGATCTCGTCGAAGAGCACCAGCCGGACGGTGATCCGACGAAAGCCGCGGGCGGAATTGGCGCCCACGACATGCAGGATCCCGCCGGGGTAGCGTTTCCTCAGAATGGTATTGCCGGAATCGCGCGACCGTGGCGGGGCGATCAGGGCGCGCAGGACGTCGGTTTGTTCGATGACAGGCTGAAGTTCCTCCTTGGACCAGCCCTCGGCGTCGTCAATGGTGGGTTGCACCACGAGGATAGAGCAGGGGTCTTGATGGACGTGGTAGCCGATCAGGTGTCCGAGCACCTTGGTATACCCGACACGACTCGATTTCATGATGGTGATCCGCTCCACCAGCTCATGTCCGCAGGCGTCGAGAAGGGCAACTTGATATGGGATCGCATGCCAGCGGCCGGGCTCGGTGGAGCTTTCGGCAGGGAGCACACCGTACCTTTCAGCCCACTGGCTGATCGTCAGATCCGGCGGCGGGAGCCAGGCGTTACAAAGAGCGGTCGAGACGCGCCCGCAGATCGGCATGGAGTCCGTCGCTTCCGAGTTCGGTAAGGGCTTCATGGTGCAACTGCTCCAGGGCGTCGAAGGCTTCCGGCGGGAGCGTCGGGAACCGTCCGCGCAGCTTGCTTGAAATGGCCAGGATCTTGGCGCGTGCCGCGGCGATGGTGACCGCGCCCAGCTCGATGACCTCTTGAGCGGGAACCAGCTCCCCGCGTTCGATGCCTTCTTTCAGGGCTTCCCGATTGGCCTGGTGGTGGGAGAGGCGGGCGCGTTCTTGTTCCAGGTCGAAGAGCTTGGGTCCAAGGTCGGCCTTGTAGAGCAGAGGTAGCGCATCGCGGGTTTCGTAAAGCAGGGCGGCGCCCTCCCGAATGCCGCTCAGTCGTTCGAGTCGCCCCTTGATGGTGCGCGGGCTGAATCCGGTCATATCGGACAGCCGATTCATACTTTCGAGACTCATCAATGATGTCCTATAGGGCGCGATGGCTAGACAAACTGCGCGGCGCGAAAACCCCCGGTATAAGGGTCTCCAGAAGGACCCGCGCGCTTCATTCCCCGCGCGTTCGCGGACGTTCCCCGCACGTTCATGCTTCACTCCCTCGCGAGTTGAATGTCTCTCCCATCATCTTACCAATGGTGCCAGGTTGCCACTGCCCACGCCCGGAAAGGGTCGGGGTGCCTTCCTGGTTCAGCGTGTTGGCGATCTGTTGGAAGCTGACGCCGGTCTCCCGTAGCCGTCGCACGCGCTCCAGTGCAGCCAGTCGGTCGGGGCTGTCGTTGCTGGGCCGTTGCTGGGTCGTTGATGGCTTGCCTTCCAGGGCCACCACACGGGCCGCAAGCGCATCGATCTGGATCTGTAGGCCGTTGCCCGGTCGTCCTGTCCTCCCCGTGGGCGCTCAGGCAGACCAGCGCCCGCAGGATGACGTTGGTCATGGTCTCGCCGGGATGGGCCAGCGCCCGGATGCGCTCACGGGTACCGTCCGGGAAACGTAAGGCAAGCTGTTCGGTCATGGTCTCGCTCCTATCTCGCTGAATCTAGCTGTAGTCTAGCAGCAATCTAGTGCCTGAACGATAACCTGTTTCGTCTTATAAAAACAATCTGTTATGATCTGGACCCTTGGTCGAAGATGGTGTGAAATCACCGTACGATAGGGTCAGAAACAGGCTGTAACCCATTGATGATTCGTTTCGACCGC
>NZ_CAIPNF010000149.1 GCF_903866365.1 uncultured Thiocystis sp. | reverse complement strand
TGAATGAGGTCTTTCTCCCAGCCCGTGAGGCGACCGAAATTGCTCATCGGGTATTGCTGGCTGATCCGGCCATCCTGACCCTTGCCGCGCTTGAGATAGACCGTGCGCCGCTTCGCGTGGACCCGATACCACTCGATCTGGAAGATGCCCGGCCCGGAGGTGGTCGTCTGTCGGGTCCGCAACCCGATCGTTCCCCGTTCGCTGGGATGGCGCTCTCGTTGTTCTCGGAGCATCGTCTCGGTATAGGTGCGTGCGACATCGTCGGCTTCCTCGCGCAGCGCCTGGAGGATGTCCAGCGAGCGCTCCTGAAACTCGGCCTGGAGATCGGCGAGCGCGTGTCGCACCCAGTCCAGGCGCGTGTCGGGCGTGTCCGGTACTGTGTCGTCGTTCAAATGCGCACCCCAAATCCACCCATCTTTGCTTCCCCCCATCTCCACCCGGTCTTTTTTCCGCCCCCATCTCCACCCTACTGCACGGGTGGAGATGGGAGGCACTCCACCCGATTGGCGCTCGACGCTCCCGCGAGCCGGGTTCGATCCGACCCCAGTGACACCGCTCAAGCGCGTCTGGACGCCTGCTTGGGCGCGTCGGGGGCGCGTCCGTTCTCGTGTCGGACGGCTCGGTCCACGTCATCGCCACCTTGCCGTCGACAGCGGACACAACCGTCGCGACAATCCTGGATCGCGTTCCCGGCCCGGTCGCCGATCAGGATCGTCGTCTGCGGGCCAACAGCACACGCATCGATCCAAGCGATCCGGGATCGGTTCGTCCTGGCGTGAGGTCAGGGGGCGTTCGCCCCGTCCCGCCGCCAAACACGCCCCCGCTTGGACAGGTTTCGGCATTGACGGCAGATCCGCCGGTCATCGGCTCCCGGAGCAGGCGCGTTCGGCGCTCATCGTCCGGTCTTTCCGTCATTCTGACGCCCTCGTCACGACTGACGCACGAATAAAATCGACCTCGCAGAGCAAGGTTTTCAATTCCGCGTCATTCATCTTTGGAATGCCGAGTCTATAAAAAATCCAGCGGTCTGTCCGACCGAAACGGTTAATGATTCCATTAACCGTTTCGACTGGACAGGGGGCGTTCTATTGACCACGATGGCGAATGAAAAGCGCGTGCGTGAAACGCCGCAAAGATGATCGCGGACAGGGCATCGGACAGAACAGCGGACAGAACATCGGACATCGGACAGGACATCGGACAAGACAGCGGACAGAACAGTGGACATCGGACAAGACAGCGGACAGAACAGCGGACATCGGACAAGACATCGGACAGAACAGTGGACGGCGGACAGAACAGCGGACAAGTAGCGGACAGGACACAGGACAGATGTTCGGAAGCGAAAACGGTCATCGTAATGGACGGCGATCGATTCGTTTGCAAACACAATGAATTCATCGAAAAATAATTCATGAGCACGAATCACAAGCATCTTCAATCGCCCGATGCGTTTCTACTGGTCTTGAAAAAAACGAAAGCGAAACGTCGCTCCGAATCAACGACATTCATCGAGACCTATCAAGAATTGATCGTTGAAGGTATCAAACAGGGGTATTCGAGCGTCGTGATGTTCAGGGCATTCAAATCGTCTGGAACGCCGCCGCCGATGAGCCATCGACAATTCAGGCGCTATGTCAGTCGAATGAAACGCGAACGGCTGTTGACGGTCGCGCCCGTCTCGGGCGTCACGTCATCGGCATCCGCTGGCGATCGCCCCGTGCAACCCGTGTTGATTGCCACAGAAAGAAAGATCGAGAAAAAAGCGATTGAACTGAATGCGTCGAGCGCGAAGGAAGCGCCCGTTTTCAAGCAAAAAACCTTCGATTGGAATCCCCTCGCAACGTTCGACGATCACGCCTAGCGGCGCCAAACAGGGCCATCGAAATGAAACGCCGCTCAGAACGGCTTTAGGCTTTTCCCGAAACCACTCGCCGGCGCTTCCGATCCACGTTTTCAGAGGATGTACGATGTCGAAACTCTTTATTACCCTCCAGGCCAAAGGCGGCGTGGGGAAAAGCTATGTCTCGTCGATCCTGGCGCAATATCTCCAGGACGCCAAGCTCTCCGTGCATTGCATCGATACGGATACCACCAATCCGACCTTGCGTCGCTATCAACCGCTCCACTGTCAGTATCTGAATCTCGCGACCGATCACGTCATCAATCCGCGCGCCTTCGACGAACTGGTCGAGATCGTCTCCGGCGCACCACATGACCGGCACTTCGTGGTCGATGTCGGCAGCAACGGATTCCAGCCGCTGATGGCCTATGCGGTCGAAAACGACTTGTTCTCCGTGCTGGAGAGTTTGGGCGTGGACGTGATCGTCAATTCCGTGGTCGCGGGCGGCCCCGACACGGACGAGACCCTCAGTAGCACCTTGGCGGTCCTGGAATACACGCACGTCACGACGCTGATCTGGCTCAACGCGCATCTGGGCGCACTGGAATTCAAGCATCGCCCGATCCAGCACCTCGACCTGTTCGACCCGTTCAAGTCCCGCATTCTGGGCTGGGTGACGCTGCCGAAATATGCGGCCACCACCTTCGGACAGGACATCGCGCACATGCTGTAGGAACGCTGGACCTTCAACGAGACCCTCGAACGTCTGACGCTGATGCCGCAAATGCGCATTCGGAAAGCCAAGCGCGATCTGTGGTCGCAGTTGGACCAGGTGTTTTTCCCGTTGCCGCAGGCACCGTCCGTCTCGACGCCCGCGCCAACGCCCAGCGCGATCAACGCCGCAGCGATCGCCGATTAAGCGCCGATCGCCGATCGGCCACGCGCTCCTCGGCTTGGGATTCGGTCTCGATCGGGCGCGGTCAGACGACGCCGCGCCAACGCCACAAGCGATCCTTGACGACCTGCCGTCCTGGCTGACCGATCGCGCCGATGCGCATCCCGAACGCGACACTCGGTGCGGCGACCGGCGTGTCGTGGTGTATTGGTGCGTTTCTGGGTGCGGATGAAGGCCACGGTCTTCGAGTACAGCGAGGTGTTCGACGATCGCCGAGGTTGGCATTCCACCTTCGGGTACACTGCCCCTGTGCCGCTCCTGAAAACTCTATCGCAGCCTGCTCTCGTGGTTCACGCGCAGGCGACGTCGCCTGAAGCGATGCCTGCAAAACGCTCTTCCATTGCCCGCTTTTCACCGACGATGGATAACTGATCGGTGATGAGGAGATCGTGTTTTGAAAGTCCGGACGCCGTGGGAAAGGGTAAAATTTCAGCCTTTTCGACATGCCCACCAATAAACGCTATCCGACCGATCTGAACGACCGGCGCTGGGCCCTGATCGCGCCTTTGTTGCCCGACGCCCGCTCAGGTGGAGGTCCGCGCACCGTGGCGATGCGCCAGGTCGTCGATGCGATCTTGTCCGTCACGCGCTCGGGCTGCGCTTGGCGGTTGCTCCCGCATGACTTTCCACCTTGGCAGACTGTCTATGGCTACTTCCGTTGCTTCACGCATCGCTATCCAATGTGATATCTATACATACCCCTTCGATAGAGCTACGGAAACAAAGGGTTGAATCAAAGGGGCAGCACGAATATCACATCTTAAGGTTCTTGACGGCGTTAAGCCTGCCACGAAATGCCTCTTGGCGATGCGTGCTTGCTTGACGACGGAGAGCGGTCACGCCGCGATCCAGACACTCAATAGCGACGCCTGCGCCGCGCGGAGACCCCATGCCCACGATCGGAACCCCGTTCACTCCCACCGCGACCAAAGTTCTGCTCTGCGGAGCCGGCGAACTTGGCAAGGAGGTCGTCATCGAGCTCAAGCGGCTCGGCGTCGAGGTCATCGCCTGTGACCGCTATCCCAATGCACCCGCCATGCAGGTCGCCGATCGGTCCTACAGCTTTTCCATGCTCGACGGGGCCGAGCTCAGACGCGTCATCGAGCAGGAACGTCCCGACTACATCGTCCCAGAGATTGAGGCGATCGCCACCGACACCCTGCTTGCCCTGGAGTCGGAAGGCTTCACGGTCATCCCTACCGCGCGGGCGGCGCGGCTCACCATGAACCGCGAGGGCATCCGCCGGTTGGTGGCCGAGGAGCTCGGCATTCCGACCTCGCGCTACCGCTTTGCCGACACCCGCGAGGACTTCGCGCGCGCCGTGGCCGAGATCGGTCTGCCCTGCGTGGTCAAGCCGATCATGAGTTCCTCGGGCAAGGGCCAGAGTCTGGTGCGCCGCTCAGAGGCGCTCGACCACGCATGGGAGTACGCGCAAGCCGGCGGGCGCGCCGGTGGCGGACGGGTCATCGTCGAGGGGTTCGTCGACTTCGACTATGAAATCACCCTGCTCACCGTGTGCCACCGCGACGGGACCGCTTTCTGCGAGCCGATCGGCCACCGCCAGGAGGACGGCGACTACCGCGAGTCCTGGCAGCCCCAGCCCATGACGCCGATGGCGCTGGCACGCGCCCGCGAGATCGCCACGCGCGTTACGGATGCGCTCGGCGGGCGCGGCCTCTTCGGCATCGAGCTGTTCGTGCGTGGCGACGAGGTCATCTTCAGTGAGGTTTCACCGCGCCCCCACGATACCGGCATGGTGACCTTGATTTCGCAGGATCTCTCGGAGTTCGCGCTCCACGCCCGTGCCATCCTGGGGCTGCCGATCCCCGCGATACGCCAGCAGGGTCCCGCCGCCTCGGCGGTCATTCTGGTCGAAGGGGAGTCGACTCAGCCGCGCTTCGGCAACCTCGCCGCAGCGCTGGTCGAGCCCGGCACCGACCTGCGTCTGTTCGGCAAGCCAGAGGTGCACGGGCGTCGTCGCCTGGGCGTGGCCCTGGCGCGGGGAACCGACATTGAGGACGCCAAGGCACGCGCCCTGCGCGTCGCCGCCCAAGTACAGGTCACCCTGGATTGAGCATGACCCTGCTCCCCGGCTTTCCCGATCGCTATCAGGCGAGCATCCTCAACGCGATGGATCTCTGCGCGGTCAAGCACACGATCAAAATGCCTCTGCGCTTCGAGAACCACCTCGTTCAGGGCGACACCGAACCGGGCTGAGTCCCACCGCTCGCCAGGAGCGGCGCTTGTCCGATGCCAAAGAACTCTCCCCTATGCGGTTGAAGTCAGCCTGAAAAATTTGTGAAGTGTTTTTGCTGACTGTCACCGAGCAAACGTCGGATAATGGTCAAATATCTAGTGCCTGAACGATAACCTGTTTCGTCTTATAAAAACAATCTGTTATGATCTGGACCCTTGGTCGAAGATGGTGTGAAATCACCGTACGATAGGGTCAGAAACAGGCTGTAACCCATTGATGATTCGTTTCGACCGC
>NZ_CAIPNF010000148.1 GCF_903866365.1 uncultured Thiocystis sp. | reverse complement strand
ACACCAGGTTACTGAGCAGCACACTGGCGGCAAAGAGCGGGAGGGGTGCCTGCAGATCCAGCCCGGCCTGTGCCAGGTCACTGACCGCCCGCGCCGGCAGTCCCGTCTGCTGAAGCGCATGATTGACGATGAACAGACCGACGAACAGGATCAACAGTTGCCAATCGACCAGGCCCAGCATGTGTTGAGAGTGCAGCCGACGGCTCGTCAGCAGCAGCCCGGCCCCGGCGAGGGCCAGCAGATCCCGTGGCCAGGGCGCCCAGAGAAACGCGGCGAAGAGGACGCCGGCGACCGTCAGCCCCTTGAACGTCTGCCAGCGGTCGAAGGCAATCCCCCGATCTTCGATGCGCTGGCATGCGGGCGGTTCGCGCGGCCCGGCGGCGCGCGGCCAGTGGCCGCGACCGCTCCAGGCGATGATGCCCCAGATCGCCACCAGCCCCAGAATCACCGGGAGCGCGGCCGTGGCCAGATAGTCGGCGAAGTCCAACCGGAGCGTCTCGCCGATCAGCATGTTTTGCGGATTGCCGATGAGGGTCGCCGCCGAACCGAGATTGGCGGCGCAGGCGAGCGCCAGCAGAAAGGGGATCGGATCGAGTCGGCGCCGCTGGCACACCTGGGCGAGCACCGGCGCGATGGCCAGACACACGATGTCGTTGCTGAAGATCGCCGACAGGAGGGCGGCGACCGCGATCACGGCCCCCAGGAGTACCGGCGGCGACAGCGCCGGACGGTCCAGGCGCCTGATCGTCCAGTCGTAGAAACCGCTCAGGCGCAGTTGTGCCGAGATCACCATGAAGGCAAACAGGAGGGCGAGCGTCGGCAGATGCACCGCCTGCCACACGCAATCGAGCGGGACCGCCTCGGTGGCCACGAGGGCGATGGCCCCGAGCAGCACCACGCCGGTGCGGTCGAGTTGAAGCCAGGGCAGTCCCCCGAACAGCATCCCCAGGTAGACCAGCACGAAGACGGTGACGATGAAGGGCGTCAAGGAATTCTCAAGAGGGAGCCAGGGCCTGGCATCTGACGCACCGCAAGTGGCTCGATCGGTTTCGCGATCATCAGCCAGAGCGCGCCCAGCAGCGGCACGATGGCCAGAATCCCCCAACCAGTCCAGCGCCGCGCGTCGCGCCAGTCGCTCGCCGGAATCTCGCCGCCGGCGGCGAAGTCGCGTGCCTGACGTGCCTGACGGATCTGCGCCGGGATCAGGATCCCGACCCAGAGCAGGCCCGAGAGCCCAAAGAGCACCTGCCCCCAGAGCAGCCAGCGCACCGCCAAGAGGTCGAGCCCCGCGACCAGGGCCGCCCCATAGCCGCCGAGGATGATCAGCGCCACCCCGCCGACCGTGAACCACCAATCCGTCAGCGTTACCAGCCGCTGGACGAAGGCGATCGCGCGCGGCTCGCCGGTACGGTTGGCGGCCAGCTTCCAGAGCAGGGTCACGATGACGTTGCCGAGCAGCAGCACGACACCGAGTACGTGGAGCGTTTTCAGAAGCGCATACGCCATGACACCAACCGCCTTGCCCGCCTTACTCCGCCCGCTCCAGCGCGATACCCGCCCGCGAGCGCACCCGCTCCGCGAAGGCCGCCCACTCCGCGAAGGCCGCCCACTCCGCCGCATCCAGCCCCGCGGCCATCGCCAACCGCCGCAGATTCGCCCGAAGGTCCGCCGCGACGCCGAGATGCAAGGCATGGCCGCCGCCGCCTTCCACGGCTGGCCAGAGCAAGACATGCCCATCCGGCGTCACCTGGAGATCGGCCAGCTCAGGCGTGGTGTATGGGCGCTCCAGGATGAAGCCGAGGATTGAGGCCAGTTCCAGGCTCATGTTGGGGAAGCGGGCGGATCGAGCTTGTGGTTAAGTTCGATGTCTGACGCCATGATCTTCTCTGTCTTGCCCTGTTATTGGGCGTCAAACCAACCGAAGCCGCACGGCTGGTCAGCAACCGTTGGATGCCTGCTGTAGCACGGCGGCTTCGAGCTTGCTTGGTTGAGGATTCCCATGTTCCAGCCAGTCAAAAGAAAAGACCGCCATCTGAGCCTTGGCCAACTCCAGCGCGCTGGCTCCGGTGAAACCCGAACCGGGCAATCCGCTTTCTTGCTGCACCACCAAAATGGACAGCGGCGGCAGCTTCGAAACAAGACAGTAAGACTGGATCGGTTCTAAGAGTTGCCCGAGCCCAGGTGCGGGTACCCCGATCAGTTTGGATAGATAACTGTAGGTGAGGGTTTGACGATTTCTGGCTGCCCAGGCCAGGACGGCCCATATTTGGCAGGCTCTTTCTGATCGATTCATCGCGTCTTCCTAAACTGAAGTTGAAGGCCGCCACGCTGCGTGAGGTCATTGAGCTGAAGCCGAAACAGCCTCGACTTCCTCCTCATCATCCAGCACATCGCCAGTCGGTTCCTCCGATAAGGTCGCACGGGCGATGCGTTTACCCGTTGCCGATTCGATCAGCCCAATCAGCGCCTCGGCGCGTTGCTCAAAAAAACGCTCGAAATTGTCGCTGAGCAGGGTGTCCGGTTCGATCAAATGACTACTCAGAATCTGCCGCGTGCGCGCTTCGGTGGTCTGGGTGCTTTTCTGGAGCTTATCGAGATAGACCGAAGGCGCCACGCCGCCGATGATGCGATTCGCCCGCGCCGAGATCGGGGTCTTGTTGACCACGGAATCGTAGCGCCCTGGCTCGATCTGCTGTTTCTTACACCAGTCACGCGGGAAGATATGGTGGATGTCGACCTGCTCGTCCCAAAAAGCGGTGATCTCGTAAGGCTGACCCGAGCGGAAGTCCTCGCAACCCTCGCGCATCAGCAGCGCATGCATGCCTTTGTAGGCGGCGGCGAGCCGGGAGCGCAAGGTTCCAAGGCGCTCCTGGGCGAAATTGGCATCCCGCACCGTCGATGGGGTCGCGCTCTCATCCTCGATCCAGGCAGGCACCTCCTGAACATCCTTTGCCAGACGGCTTTCGATGGTGGAGCCATACATCTCGCCAAACACCCCGCACCAGTACCAACGGCTGACCTTCTGACGGGCGCCATCCTGCTCCCAGCGATCACCCAGACGGAGGATGATGGCCGCGAGCGCGACGATCTGCGTCAGGTAAGGAACGTCCTTGCGCCAGAAGATCTTTTGCATCTGAAGGAACTTCGCCGCTTGCAGAAAGGATTGCTCAGCGTCATCAGCCCACTTCTTGTAGGCCGTCAGCGGCAGATTCAGGATCGCCTGCCGTGTGCAGCTTACCTGCGGCAGCTCCTTGCCTTCTTTGCTGGCAGCCGCCGCGGCCTCGCGGACCTCCAGGGTGTGCAAGAGTGAAATCGCCTGTAAGAAGTCGGTACTCTGAAGCTGACAGAGCACCTCGTGCGCGGCCAGCCGCTCGGCGCGCCCTTGCTTGCCGGCCTTCTTATCGCCAAGCCAGTCATGTCGTAGCTGAAAGTCGTCGGCGGCATAGATTGCCGTCAGCAGCTCGAAGGCGTCGAGCTTCTTCCCGCCCGTGTTGACCTTCTCGAAGACCAGACAGACCGCTTCCTTGCTCGTTTCTCGCTCTAGGGTGATGACGGGCACGTAGTAGGAACGGAATGCCTCGATGATCTCATCGCGAAACTGGCGGAAAAAGAGTCGACGGCTCCATTCCGCATCCGGGTTGCTTGCAAGCGCCTTGCGCCAGTAATCCTCGAAGCCGCGCTCCCACTCCCTGTCATCAAAGATCCGGTTCACCGGGAACATCAGGTTGTGATACTCCAGCTCCGGTGTGGACAGGTCCAACTTCACGTCGCGGCCGATGTTGATCCGGATCGTCTTGTCCTCCGGCACGCCGACGATCGCTTCCTCCTGGTCGATGAGCGGGTCCAGCGCCTTGACCATGTCGATGTAGTACCAGCGTTTGATCGTGCGGCGCTGCGAGTTGATGGTGTCGATCGGACGATGCAGTCGCGTCGCCTGAAACAGCGATGTCAGTCGCTGCTGGCCATCGAGCAGCAAACGCTCGGGCTGCGGACCTGGGTCGGCGAAGGTCAAACCTTCGATGGGCCGGGGCTGGAACCGGACCTCCCCGCCGGTGCGTAGCGTCATGATCGCGCCCACGGGGAAGAACCGCGAGATGGACGCCAAGAGACTACGGATGCCGTAGTCGTCCCACACCCAGCCGCGCTGGAAATCGGGCAACTGGAGCTTGCCTTCGGCCGCCTCGTCGAGGAGACGCGCGAGCGGTTCCTTGCCACTGTCGAAGATGGTGTTGCTCATCGCTTTGACCCTGTCCTGTTCACCAAAATGTTCCCAACGTTCAATTCGCTCCCGGCAACGACCTGACGGCCACAAGAATCCCTTGATCAATCAACGATTCAAACAGCTTCGATAGTTCCGTCCCGATCCCCTTCGAGTGCATGATCACGCCCAATTCCATGTTCAGGTTGATCGCATGGTCGGTGAGGTTTGCGCTGGAAATCAGCACCAACGAGGCATCGGCGATGGCGCATTTCATGTGCAGGCAGCCACGCTGGCCGGCGGCGTTGGTCGGGCGCTTGGCCAAAGGCCAGACGTAAGCGGTAATGCCATCGACCGCGTCCAATCCCAGCGCCGCCAATGGTTCGTAGTTGATCTTGCCGGCGCTCGCGTTGTTCGATTCGAGGATCAAGCGCACCGCCACACCGCGCTCGACCGCCCGCAAAATCGCGGCACGTACCGCCTCGATGTGGTAAGCGGCAAAACTGGCGATGGTGAGACTCTGGCGACTGGTGTCGATGACCTCGATCAGCGCCCCATACGACTGCCGTGGTTTGAACGCTGGTGTCTCCGGGCCGGTCCAAACCAAATCCAGTCGATCACCGGCGCGATGGCTCGCGTCTTGTGCCGCCGCCCCGCGTAATGCCCAAGCCAATGCCGATGGCGGCAAGTCGGCCCCAGCAACCTCCAACTGGCGGAACAATGCCGTGAGCTGCAAGCGGTGGGCAAACCCAGGGGTCTCCTTGATCAGCCGCTCAATACGTGGTCCGGTCAGCGCGTTGTCAGCGATCGCTTGAAGCCGTGCCGCCGTGACTTCCAGCGCAGCGGCTGGGAGTGCCCGCGCCACTGCGGCGATCGCGGTCAGTGCCTGTTGCTGCGCCGTCGTTATACTCATCCCTGCAGGGCTCAGCTGAAGAATGGCACAACGCCGCCGCTCAGCGTCCGGACTAGGATACGCCGATCCAAATATTTGTTGCCACGCTCGCAGGATGTCTCCGGAGAGAACAAGCACGCATGACAGGCCGCGCCGTGCAGCGTCATCCCTTGGTCGTAGGGATGATGGTCCGCGCAAAGCGGGTCCGAACTGCATAGCTCCGCCTGCTTGAGCGCCTGAGCAATATGAAAATCCAGAATGTCTGGCTGTCCCTGCGCCACCAGGCCACCCAGTGTACCTTCACTGTCGCTGGCGGCGGTGTAGATCAGTACACCCGCCATCGGGCCATGCTCCGCCTGGGGATCCGCCGAATAGATGCGCTCGCGCACACTGGCGGAGGTATAGCCACACTCCAGTGCAAGTTGGCGCATCAGCAGATGGGAGAAGCTGTGCAGCAGCACAAAGCGCATGCCTGGAAATCCATCCAGCGGGGGACTGATGTTGCGCGCGGCCCGCCAGCGCCGGTGCGCTTCGAGAAAGGTCTCGCCCAGGGCGATGATTTCAGGACGTTGCAACCAAGATGTGACGGCGGCTTCGTTGAACTGAATGAAGATCCCTTCGCCACGCACCTCCGCGGATGGCACCCACGTCAACGAGCCATTCGCAAGCGGCGCGCGGCGCTCGGGCGGCACACTCCACTCTTCGCCGAATTCGCCGGCAGACTGAATCCGGGTAAATCCCACCAGTGCGCGTGCTTCGCGTAACCGGTGAATGAGCACCACTTGCTCGAAGTAGGATCCACAATCAGCGGGTACCGCAACCGGTTCAAGGCGAAAGTCATCCGTATTGCGCGTCGGATCGGCGGCGGTGAAGGCATCCCACTCGGGCGCCTTCAAGTCCTCATGCGCGTCGTCTTCATCGGGTTGGGTATTGCGCTTGGCAGCGACCTGCTGCCAGATCGCGTCATCGTCGAAGTCCTCGAAGGCGTGCAACTGACCGATGGCGCGGAAGGCGGACAGGATGTCCTTGGTCGCCGCCTTCTCCAGGACGCTCCAGTGGTCTTCGACCAACTGCGCGAGGCGACTCACGCTGGACTGCGGCACCGCAAGTGCGGATAGGTTGATGGGAAACCAGGTATTCGACGCCCCCAGCAGCATGGCTTCCATGCGCAGCGACTGTTTGTTCTCGTCGCAACAGCGTCCATGACTCTCCAGATGCGGATGGTAGCCAGCGCAGATCGGCAGCAACGGGTTCTCCTTCGGTGGATCGAACGCCTCAATCATGCGGCGCGACTGATTGCAGGTATCGCACTTAATCACCACGTCCGCGACCGAGTCGGAGACGCCGAACTGCATCATCCGCAAGAGCGACTAACAGCTTGTGGGACCGCCATGCACGAACTCGATCCACGGGAAATCATCCAGATGACCGTTGCGGCAGGCGACGATGAAGCGCACCGGCACAGCGGTCTGTCCGGTGCGCCCCGGATTCTTCGGGCAGGAGGCATGCACCCAGCGGGTCATATCCGGCCGATACGGATTCGGTTTCAACTCGAACAGCCCGCTCTCAATCGGCGCCATCAACTCACACTGTGGGCAGCGCAGCCAGCGCGGGAACATCCTTACCGGCATCCCAATACCGGCTTCTGGGTCGAGCGGTGATTTCGGTTCTTTCGGTGGGCGCGGCGGTTCCAGAAGGCGCCGGACCTGGGGACCCAGCTGACTGCGCACGGCGGCCAGCAGACGGGCCTCGGGGATTTCCCGACAATGCGTGATCGGCCAGAGATCCAGCCCCAGCACCATCACCGCCAGATTCGGCAGATCGATACTGGCGCCGACGCCGAAAGTGAACAGGATCTGACTCGGGCGCAGATCGCCAACGCGGTGATTGTGGCGGCCATTCATGCTCATTGCTCCTTCAGGATCAGGCCGACGGTCGGCTCGACATCGCGCAGCGAATGCAGTGTCGTAAAAGCCTGCCAGGCCCCTTCACCAGGATTGCGCAGTAACCCCTTGGTGGTGCCGTCGCTACCTTCCTTATACCCAAGCAGGTACCCTTGACCCTGCGCCTGCTTCAACCAGCGGTCCAGTTTGCTGTCGATCTCCTTGCGCACGCTGTCCGCGAGTGGCTTGCCCTCGATCTCCTCAACCCGGCGCACGATCGCCTTGATGGCCTCCTGCACGATGGGTTGACTCTTATCGAGATCCTGGGCACGCAAGTTGGCGTTGTACTCATCGGTCAGCAGCCGAATCAGCGCGACGACGACCCCGGCCAGTCCGCGGTCCAAGGCGCCGCTGGCAAAGGGCGTCACGGAGAGCGCCTCGACATGCTGGTAGAAGGTCGCGTGGTAATGCACGAAGCGCTCATAGTGGGAGAGGTCGCGCGGTCGCGCCCAGTTGAACACCGTGCAGACCAGGCCCGGGTTGCGACGACCGACGCGGCTGGTGGCCTGGATGTATTCGGCCGTGTTCTTGGGCTGACCGGTCACCAGCATCAGCCCCAGGCGTTGCACATCCACACCCACCGAAATCATGTTGGTGGCCAACAGGATGTCGAGCGGCTTGTCGAAACGGCCGTCCCTGCGCTTGGCTTGCCCCTCCTTGAAGCGCGCCTTGCGGGTCGCCTCCTTGGCCGGATCGAAGTCCGCTTCCAGCCAGTCGAGCAGACGCGGGATATCGCTCGCCTGCTTGCGCGAGGTGAGTTCCTCCACGAAGGGAGGATTCAGGAAACGACGACTGAAGCCCCGGTCTTGTGCGTTGCGTAGCCGGGCACGAATGTCGTCATCGATCAGCCGGCGCATACCGCCCAGCTCGCGCAGCGAGTTGAAGTAGCCGACCAGGGTCATCCAGGGATCGACCGCCGCCCCATAACCACGGCCCTCGTAGAGCGTCTGCGCACTGGCCAGGAAGGCGATGTAGGCCCGAATCAAGGCCGACTTGAGCCGCTCGCCCGGTGCGCAGATCCCAAGATACCGCCGGCCCGGAAACGCGGGTGATGGCGGGCGACGCATGGCGAAAAAGTTGTCGGCCAGATCCAACCCATGGGGCGGGAACACCGCGACCTGACGCATGAAAACCCGATGCACCTGATCCTGGGCCTGACGAATCGTCGCGGTCGAGGCAATCACCTTCGGGCGCACCCACTGCCCATTGACCTCCCAGGCACTGAGCCGGTCGATGGCGGTCTCGTAGAGACCCACCAGCGAGCCCAACGGACCGCTGATCAGATGCAACTCGTCCTGGATGATCAGATCCGGTGGACGCAACGGGGCATGATCGATCACCGTCGCCGCGTCTTGCCCGTTCTTCGCCGGGTGGCTCTTGGGATGATCGATGCTCGGGGACAGGAAACCATGTCGCGAGCACCAGCGATTGACCTGGCCGAACAGCATCTGCGTCTCGCCCCGCCACGGCAACTGGGCGAATTTATCCACGGTGGCAATCATCAGCGCCGGCGGATAATGGTAGATCTCTTCATCCACCACCAGCACCGGCAAGCCCTCATCAGGCGCCTTCGCCGCACTGAAGGCACAGCCCCCGAGTGGATCGCCACAGAAGAGTAATGTGCGTCCACGGCCCTGCTGGCTGGTCTCGACCTTGAGGTCGCGGCCGGGATCGATCTTGCTGCCGCACCAGGGGCAGTTGGTCAACTGGGCCGGCGAGGAAATCCCCGTCGGCGCCCCTTTGGCCTGACCACGCAGCTCGCGCGCCGCCTCATTGGCGCGCTCGGTGTTATTCGGCGTCGTCTTGGCGCCCACCCAGAGCCCGATGCGAAACGGCGTGTGACCCCAGCGCGCATCATGCTGCGCCAGTGCTTTCCGGCGGATCGTCTCGCAGGCACAGATGAGCGCGGTCGCGCGTTGGAATTGCTGCAGGGTGAGCAGCCGCAGGGTATAGCGCATCAGCACCGCCAAGCCCACATCACCCCGGCGCCCCGCCACCACACCTTGCAGGCGCCTCAGTCCAAGCACAAAGGCCGTCAGCCCCAGATAGGCCTCGGTCTTACCGCCACCGGTTGGAAACCACAGCAGATCGGCGGTGGCCCCAGGGTCCATGCCGCGATCGGGGTGATTCAGATCCGCGCAGCCCGGCAGATTGAGCAGGATGAATGCGAGCTGGAACAGGCGCCAACTGCGGTTGCCGGGCTGATCGATCACCTGGGGGTCCGGAATCTCGCCGCGACGAACGCTCTCAGCGCGGATGGTATGCACACGCTGCAACCACATGGCGCGATTGGCAAACTGAAAAGCCTCCAGCGCCTGCGGGTCCGCCTTCAGTGTCGCGACCCCGTCCGTGATCCGCTTGCAGGCCTGCGCGCAATCGGCGAGCGCCAGGCGGGCCGCTTCGGCATAGTCCGCAAACTCGCCCCCGTCAGCCTGGCTGCGCGCCTGCTCGCGCGCGATCCAGTTCCGGTAAGCCGCGGGCAATCGCTCCAGATTCGCGATCAAGTCCGCGGGTGTCATGTCCGCCAGCGCCTTCATATCCAGTACCAGGCCGGCCAGATCCGGATTGTCCGCCGCCGAGGCGCTGGTCACCTGCGCGACCTCGTAGGCCGGGATCACCCGCGTACACAACTCCAGGGCGCGTTGGGCCTCACCCTCGGGCAACCGCCAATCCACGCCGACACCGTGACCCACGGCAAACTCCACCAGGTCGCGATAGAGCATCCCCATGGCCTGCTCCTCGACCCGACGCGCCTCGTCGAGATGGGTGCGCCGGACATCGAGCCGCTGACGCACGAAGACCGGACGCTGATCGGCTGAGGCCACCCGCAGTTCCGGCTGGAACAACCAGTACTCACCCTGCAGACGGTCACCCTTATGGAAGACCTGGGTGTTGACCAGAAACAGCGAGACGTGCCAGAGCCCATCGGGTCCGCGTCGCATCTGCCCACGCAGCATCACCGCCGGCTGTTCCAGATTGAAGGGCGCGGCGGTGATCACGCCATCGCGGACCGTTATCTCGATCCGGCCTGCCATCGGATAGCGTCGCCAGACCGTCTTCGGGTTGCCTTTGTCGGTGAGAATGTCCGCGCTCTCCTCACGCTTGTACCAACCCCACGCGGCGCTCACCGCCAATACCGTGGCTTCTTCCTCCAGGGTAAAGCTCAGCCCGATCGCCGACGGATACAGGCTATCGCCCGCCACGGTGCTCGGCTCGGTGCCTCCTTCCTCACCCTTGTTATCGCCAGCCACCGCCAGCTCATCGTCCTGATCGCGCGGCACCGCCTCGTTGCGGGGGGCGACCTTGCCGACCAGATAACGGTCGGTGATCTGCGGCTCGTCCACTTCTTCGAACGGACCGGCAGCCGGACCGAGGAGGTCGTTGATGACCAGGGTTTCCAGTTCGTCGCGCATCTGGGCGGCGGATGGCCGTGTCAGAACGGGCGGTTGGTTGGCTGAAGGCATGAGCTACTCCGACATGCCCAGCGCGATTGGCTGAGCGACTTGAATTTTGGTCGCGACCTCGTTGTAGATGTCGACGTCCACGTCCGGCACCCGAATGGATATGACCAGCGCGTAGCGCGCCGTCTTGTCATAGCGCTGGAGCCCGGTACGCGTGCGCCACCAGCCCATGGCCGGATAGACGGCAATCTGCGCACGCTCCGCGAGATCCGCCGCCTTACCCTTCCAAACATCCTTATGGATCGAGCCCTTGTGCCGGAACTGATGCCCCAGCAACCAGCCCGCATCACCAGGCCCGGCAGTCGTTCCGGTCTCGGCATCCCTGGCCTCGCGGTTGATCCGCCGGCGAAAGGCGTCGAGCGACTCCAGGGGGCGCTTGACATCGAAGCGCAACTGATGGCTCGCGTAGCTGTATTTGCCGGCGACGTTGCGGCTCGATGGGTTCGGTTCGATGAAATAGGACAGGGTGACGACCAGCTCGACCTCCGTTTCCCCGAGAGCCTGCAAAGACTCCTTGGGCCAAGGTAGATCATGCAAGTGCATGTCGCGGGTGCCGATACTCCCCTTCGTGCCTTTCTCGAAGGGCTGGAGTTGGTCCTCGACGATCAGCGCCAGGGAATTGCTCGCGCTCCATAGTGCACGGTCGATGTCCGGAACACCGAAACCGACACAGCGCACGCGGTGCTGGGCTTGCTTCCGAGGTGTATCGCCATACGCGAATTGCTCGCACATCTGCGGCGTCCAGTCCGCGGAATGGACCATCAAGGCCCTGACTGTTTCCGGCCAAAGGTCGGGATACTCGGCACGAATCTCGGCCGCAAAGCGGCTGGCGAGCGCAGTGGCAGCGCTGGTGGCTCCGAAAGTCGTGAACAAGCGATCAAGGGGACGATGATAGGTGGTCAGGAGATTGAGGCTCGGGATAGCCGCGCAACTGCTGCTATCGAGCCCGACATTGCCACCCTCGAAAACCACCTCGGGCTTCAGTGGCATCGCCCGCTCCCAGTTCACTGATGTGGTGCTGTACGGTGAAAGGCCGCCCTCGGGGGCCAGGGGTTGATATGCCGCGCACTCTGGCTCGGTGATGATCGCTTTTTCCGTGAAGGCGCCCACGGTGAGTGCGTTCCAGGATTGCCCTGGATCATGAATCTCTTGCTCGAAGTTGTAGTTTGGGTATTCGCTCAACGCTGTGAGAGCGTCCCCGGTGTTGCCCCCGGCAACGGTGAAGAGTCGCGGGAAGGCATTCTCGCCGAGTGCATCGGCGGCAAGGCTATCGAGTGCGGCGGACCATGCCGAAGGCCGCCCGCGATCCCGCGTGTCGGTCGTGGACAGGGCCAGCGCAAAGACGCGCTTGCGAAACGGAGCTGCAATCTCAGCGAGAGAGACGGCATCGGCGGTCAGGATCCCGTGATGCTTACCCTGATTGTCGCCGGGTCGCCGCAAGACCTTGACCGACTCCAGGTGGTGCGCCACGCGAACCCGGTGGTCCGATTCCAGCGGGTGAACAAGATCACCCCACACGGCCAGCCCCGCCATGCCAGTCCCATGGCCATCATCATCCGACCCGGTCCAATCGGCATCGACGGAGAATTGGTCGGCGTCGTCGAGAAAAGGGCGGATCAGGGGATTCCCGTTGTTGGCGCCGGTATCCAGGATGCAAATGCAGGGGCCATCTTCATCAGGCCCGTCCAGTCGGCTCAGAAGGTTGTCGGCCCATTCCGGATGCTCTCTGGGCGTCAACTCGTCGAAGAAGGCGGCGGTCTCTTTTGCTCGGCGAAGCTCCGAGATGCAGTTCAGGAGCAGACCACTGCGTTCAAACTGGCCCCGCGACCCCTGCGCGAGCAGAACGGATCGCTCGGGAAACTCCAGCACTTGGTCACTGACCCTGACCTCCAGGATGCTGGTCAACCGCCTGAAGTCGTGGATGACGGCCTGCCGGGCGTCGCGAACGGGTAGCCAGACCTCCCACCAGAACGCCTCTTGATCATCTCGTGGGAACTGATCGGCCGCATCGGTCCACAGGGCCTCCAGAGCCGCCGATCGGAAGGAGGCAATGGCATCGATCAGGGCACGATTGTCGCGGGGTTTGCCATCCTTGTCCGTCTTGCGCGCCAGGTAGTCCGTCAACTTGCTCTCGAAGCGCGTCAGCTTGCCGTCCGGCACAAACACGGTCGCCAGGATCGTATTGCCCGATTGCCGCACATTGGTCAGCTCGATTCCACCGCGTGCGTCCGCGAGGCTTTCCACAGCCAGCTCAATGCCAGGGAAGCTTGTGAATTCGATCTGAATGCCGATCAGTGAATCGAGGTCATAGGCGCTGGCTTCATGGCTCAGCCGCTGTTGATCGCTCGCGATCTGTCGAAGCTGCGCCATCAGGGCTCTACCGTGCTGTTGGCGGACCTGCGGCGGGATGAATGGTGAATTCGGTGGCCCAGCGGTTGAGGTATAGGATTCGGCCTTGCCGGTGCACCCCAGGTAGAGATGCCGTCTCTTCTTGTTGTTTTCGTCCATGTTCCGATTTGTTTAAAGGTTGGAATCGTGCGCCATGCCTCGTCGGTCCGCGACCGCCGCTTCCAGTCGCGGCAACGTGATCGCGTCCTGGTCCTCAATGAGCATCTCCTTCACCGCATCCTGCGCTACAAGCGTGACCTCCGCGCTGCTCAGTCCGTCGGCCAGCTCCGCGAGCCGGTCCCAAGGGAAGTCGCCTGGCACATAGGCGGTCAGACGGTCCTTGAAGAGTGTGACGATCTCGGCGGCGCGCGGCAGGCGGTAGCGCACCACGTCATCGAAGCGGCGGAACAGAGCGTGGTCGAGGATCTCCTCGTGATTCGAGGCACAGACGATGAGGCTGTTGGATTGATCCTGCTCGATCATCTGCAGGAAGCTGTTCAGGATGCGCCGGGCCTCGCCGACATCGTTCGGCGTGGTCCGCTGCGAGCCGAGCGCGTCGAACTCATCGAAAAAATAGACCCCGCGCACCTCATCCAGGGCATCGAATACCTGCCGCAGCTTGGCGGAGGTCTCGCCCATGAACTTGGTGATCAGCGCATCGAGACGGACCTGAAACAGTGGGTAGCCCAGTTCACCGGCCAGAATCGAGGCCGTAAAGGTCTTGCCGGTGCCGGGAGGGCCGACCAGCAGGAGCTTGCGTCGCGGCGTGAGACCGTGGTTTTTCAGCTTGGCGACATGGCGCTGCTCGCGGATCACGCGCTGCAGCCGGTCCTTGACCTCGGGGGGAGCGATCAGATCGGTCAGACGCAGCTTGGGGGTCGTCGCATACAGCAAACCACTGCTGTCCTTGAGGCCCTTGGCGATCGGTACCGCTCCACTGGCGGTCGATGGCTTGCGTGCCTTCTGGACGATATCCCTCAGATCCTGGGCCAGCTTGCCATGGCCGCTGCGCGCCTCATGGGCCGCCACTTGCAGGGCAATGGACAAAAAGCGATCCTCGTCCCGCTCCAAGTGGGACTGCAACAGCGCCTTGATGTGCTCGGAGCTGGCCATGAGTCCTTTTTATTCAGATCGTTATGAGTGCTAGGTGGTGTTGCTTGGAGCCAAATACTAACCCCTCGAAGATGCCTTGTCGCCTTCGGTGTGAATGGTGGGGCGAACTCATGAAGGCTGCGGAAACCTCAAGCCAAAAGGGTTCAGCTCTCGCATGCCCTGTCGCTGCACATCCCGATCATAGCGCGTCACCAAACCAGGGGGCGATTATGCGTCACTTCTTCGGTTGCAACCCTTCTAGGTGATCAATTGCCTTCTCTGCAAGGCTTGCCGCAGCAGCTAACATCCGCTCAGGATGATCTTTTTCCTTCAATGCCTTAATCCAGGAATGTAAGTAGGCTGCATGATTTTGCAGCTGACCGTATTCTTGTCCCTGCGGTGGGTTGGAGACATCATTTACTTCAGCCCAATCTCTCGGAACATTCAATACGCCTAAGTCACCACAAAGAAATGCCGCGCCGAGCTCGGCCACCAATTCTTCAAAAGCATAGGCTTCATACGAACTTTTCTCAGGATAGCTCCGATCACAGCGGGTGCTATTGCCAGTCCAATGCATAAGCTCATGTAACAGCGTGGCATAATATCCCTGTGCCGCGGTCTCTCTGACTGTGTCAATGAATTTCTGGCGTTCAGGCATCTGTATATAATCATTTTTCAAATGGTAATAAGCGATGCCCCCCCATGCCGCAGATCGGCGTAAGTCGCATTAACAAACGTATCGACTTCGCCATAATCACCAAACGCTGAGGGCAAATGTTCATCAATCTCCGGTACGAATTCCGCACGATTGTGATCGAATTCCTCTAGCTGACAGGCGTTATAAACCTTATAGGCTCTGTGCCCCCATTGCTTTTCGTATCGCTCCTCTTCATCATCGTCCTTGATATTTGCCTCATCATCTATAATTCTACTTTGTTACTTTAATTCAAACACATTGACTATCCCGTCGCGGTCAGCTTGTAATAACGCTCGATATCCTTTTGCCTTTGCTCATGCCTGACCCGCATTTGCTTGATTCTTT
>NZ_CAIPNF010000147.1 GCF_903866365.1 uncultured Thiocystis sp. | reverse complement strand
CAATTCAGAGCGATTGCCACCCGCTATGACAAGCTGGCCCGCAATTTCCTGGCGGGAGTCCATTTGGCTGCGGTCAGCATCCTGCTCACATGATGGAAAGGCTCTGGATCTCAGTGCTAATCCCACACAACATGAATAGATGACACGCCCTAGCTGGGGTACAAGGATATGTCAAAGACCTTCACTGATTATCGAGGGCGAGTGGTGTTTGCGGCGCTGGGCTTGGGCTTGACCGTGTTTGCCCAACTAGCAAGTGCGGCGACGGCTTCCGACGGTAACGTCCAAGCCCTGTGCGACGACGGCACCACCAGGTTCGCCTGCACCGAAACCAACGCCGAGCCCGAGCCTGAGTTAGCCGCGGCACCCTTGAATCCTGATTTCATCGATACACAGGCGCTTTCCAAACCGCGATCGATGCAGGAAACGCCAGTGGCGTCAGGAGGACATGGCAAAGGGTATCTTCTTTCCCCCATCGACCGTTCGCATATGATCGGAGCAACGCCGATCGTCACCTCGGTTGCGTGGATGTTGACGACAGGAGCCGCGGCGGCTTACCCATCGTCGTTCGATTTGCGCTCTTCAGATGATGTCACGAGCGTTAAGGATCAGGGTTCGTGCGGAGACTGTTGGTCTTTTGCGAGCATCGCTTCGATGGAATCCAATACCATCATCGATGGCCGCGGTGTCTACGATTTTTCTGAAAATCACCAGAATGTTCGCCATGGGTTCAACTGGAAAGCCTGCCAAGGCGGTAACGGAGATATCGCTGGTGCCTACATGACCCGGTGGGGCAACAGCAACTCGCTTGCTGCCGGGCTGGTTTATGAGGATGACGATCCCTATACGTCCACAAATGCCACTTCCGTCTCGGGCCTCTCGCCGCGCATGCATGTACAGGAGTTTCTGGTTTTACCCGATCGCTCGAATGGTACCGATAACGATAACTACAAGAATGCACTGCAAAATTATGGCGCGATCTATGTCTCCTTCTATGCCGACAATGGCATGGGTAGTAGCGTCAATTCCAGCTACTGGAACCAATCCACAAAGTCCTACCATTACAATGGATCTTCGCCTAGCAATCATGCCGTCACCCTGGTTGGGTGGGATGACAATTACGCGGCAAGCAACTTCAGAACTATCCCTCCAGGAAATGGCGCGTTCATTATTAAAAACAGTTGGGGAACCGGGTGGGGTAGCAGCGGCTATTTCTACATTTCCTATTACGATGCATCGCTTGGCGACGCGCATGTCTTTCGCGCAGCGGAAAACGCCGATAACTTTGTAAGATCCTATCTCTATGATCCGTTCGGACAGACATCCTCTATTGGTTTTGGCTCCAACACGGCATGGGGAGCAAACGTTTTCAACGCGGTGGCGAGCGAAACCTTGCAGTCGGTTGCCTTTTTTACCGGGGCTGCAAATACGAGTTATGAGATCTCCATCTACACTGGGGTATCGGGCGCCCCATCGACAGGCGTGCTCGAAGGCGGGTCGGTCAATACCCTGGGATCCTTTGCCTATGCCGGTTATCACACGGTCGATTTATCACGGCCGGTTTCGCTGTTAGCCGGGGAAAAGTTCGCGGTCGTCATCAAGGTCATCACACCTGGGTACAACTACCCGATTCCTATGGAGTACCCCTTCGGTAACTACAATAGCGCGGCAACCGCCAGTGCCGGCCAGAGCTATATCAGTTCGAACGGGACAGCTTGGACGGATCTTGCCGCCGCCTATGCCAACACGAATGTCACGATTCGGGCGTTTACCACATCGCCCGACGGTTCCACTGCCCCCACTGCTCCCACGGCCAGCACCGCCGCGGCGAGTGTCATCACGGCGAATACGGCTACGATCAATGGCGCGGTCGATGACAAAGGGGCTACCACCTCGGTCAGCTTCGAGTATGGTCTCACCACCAACTACGGAACGACGGTGGCGGCCAACCCGAGCAGTCTCAGCGCCGGAAGGGGCAGCACGGCGGTCACCACTACCCTTCCAGGGCTTGCTTGCAACACCGCCTATCATTACCGCGTCAAGGGGGTGAATAGCGTTGGCACAACCAATGGGAGTGACCTCGTTTTTATGACCTCGGCGTGCCCCGTCACGACGACCTACGCTCTGAGCGTGACCAAGACTGGTACAGGCACGGTGACGGGCACCGGCATCAACTGCGGCAGCGACTGCACTGAAAGCTATGCCGGCGGCACTAGCGTTACCCTGACCGCGGCGCCAGCCAATGACTCCATCTTCAGTAGCTGGAGCGGTTGCACCACGGTGAACGGGGCCGCCTGCACTGTCGCCATGAGCGCGGCCAAAAGTGTGAAGGCGACTTTCAAGGCGATCCCCAAATACACCCTGAAGGTGAGCAAGTCTGGCACCGGCACGGTGACGAGCGCCCCGAGCGGGATTAACTGCGGCAGCGATTGCAGCGAAGCCTATCTCCAAGGTGCTGCGATCAGCCTGACCGCCAGCCCGGCCAGCGGATATGTGTTTAGTGGATGGAGCGGTTGCGCCACGGTGAGCGGAGCCACCTGCACTGTCACCATGAGTGCGGCCAAAAGCGTAAAGGCGACCTTCAATGCGATCCCCAAATACACCCTGAAGGTCACCAAATCTGGCACCGGCACGGTGACGAGCGCCCCGAGCGGGATTAACTGCGGCAGCGATTGCAGCGAAGTCTATCTCAAAAGTACTGCGATCGGCTTGACCGCCAGCCCGGCTAGTGGATACGTGTTTAGTGGCTGGAGCGGGGGCTGTACCGGTATCGGAAGCTGCAATCTGGCGATGAGCGCAGCCAAAAGCGTGAAGGCGACATTCGCGATCAAACGATAGCTTGGCTCCGTTGGGTTGCGCTTCTGGCAACCCAACAACCCATCAGGCGTCTATCGAACTGTGGCGGCGAAGCGCTTCGGCGACGGTTAATGCGTTGCGCAATTAAGCCGCGATTGCCTGCGGCTCGTGCGATAGACAGTCTTTCGGACAGACCTTGGAGCACGCCTGACAACCGATGCAGTCGAGCTGGTCCTTGAGGTTCATCACCATGCCGGGGACTTCTTCGTCGAAATCGTCATCATCGCTTTCGATCTCTTCGAGGTCGAGATCGTCGCGATCGATCAGCTCGAAGACATCGCGCGGACAGACTTTGTAGCAGCGGCCACAGCCGATGCAGTTGTTCTGGTTGATGTCGACGACGAACGCGGGCGTCCATTCGACCCCGCCCCGCGTGACACCTGTGATGATGGGCATGATGGTTCTCCAGAGTTGTATAACGAGTGGTCAGTTGGCAGCATGGACTCTGTCCCGGTCGGGAAGGCCAGGATCGACATGAGCCGATACGCGGCAGGCATCGCCCGGAAAGTCGGGATCGCTTTAATCCTCCGCCTCGGCTGCCTTGAGTCGGGCCACGGCCTCGGCCCAGGTCCGGCAGGCGTCATAGGTTGATTGGGCGATACCGGGGATTTCCTCATAGGCGGCGGGCAGACGATCCTCGACCAGATCGTGCATCTCGCTGGCCTTTTCGCTGGCGATCCGCTTGGCTTTGCTGACAGCTTTTTCGAGCGCCTTGAGTTCTTCAGGAGTCATTCTCTCGATCCTCGCGTCGTCAAAGTCCCGCGACCTTCGGGTGGGTGCCGATCAGTTCCAGGGCGACGGACAGGATTTTGTCGCCTTCGTCCTTCATCTTGGACAGGCTGGGAAAGCCGAAACGGTGGACATCGCGCAGGGTGCGGTCCATGACGACCAGTTTGCCGACGGTGATGAGCGCGCGCCCGAAACCTTCGTGGCTCAGGTTGACCAGGGGAACGGCCATCAGGCCGCATTCGGATTCGATCATGGCCGAGATGGCGTTGTAGAAGACCTTGATCCGGGCAATCACGATCTCGTCGGGGTCGCCGATGATCGGGATCTCGCGCTTTTTCTCCTTCGTGAGGATGAATGGCTCCAGGATTTCGGTCGTCGACAGCGAGTCGTAGGTACCGTAAGGGTCGATGGCGCGCATCTGGCGCACCATTTCGACGACGAAGCTGGAGGTCAGGAGTCCTTCGTTCTCGACGCTCGTGGTGGTCGTTTCGGTCATGGTTCAGGTCTCGATGGGTGAATGAATGTCCGCGAGGCGGATGCCGCCACGGTCGCCAGCCAGACGGATCAGACGCGGACGATAGCGTTCGCGCCCGGCGGCACCGCCCGTGATGCGGCCGCCGAGCCAGAGTCCCGAGCCCAGTCCAGCCAGGCCGAGCAGGGCGACCGCGCCTTCGGGGAGGTGCAGGGCGGTGCCGATCCCGGCGGCGGCGGCGAGCGCGATCAAGGGGAGCAGATAGGCGATCAGCGAGGCGCGCACCAGGGTGCCGTCCGGGATGCCGATCACCACCCGGTCGCCGGGACGCAGTCCCATGGGATCGTCGATCCGCAGGCGATTGCGGCCTTCGCCGAACAGCTTGGCGAGCGCGGAGGTTCCGCAGGTGGCGGCGCTCTCGCAGTGACCGCAGGCGCTCCGGCGACGGGTCTCGACCCAGGCGCCGCCCTCGTCGACGGCGACCACGGAGGCGACTTCCTCGATCATGGCTTCGGTCACTCGCTCCATCCCTCGGCCTCCATGGCGTCGAAGCGTTGTCCGTGGGTGGGATGCTGACTCTCGATGGCGCGGGCGAGCCAGGCGCTCGGTCCCTCGCGCATCTCGGTCTGGAGTCCGCAAATCGCCTGAGTCAGGGGCGTGCCTGCCGACACCTTGACGGGCTGGATGCCCTTGGGCCGAAGCTGATTGACCGCCGAGGCGCCGATCGCCTGACAGTAGATGGCGATACAACCCTTGAGTGCGTCGATCTTGGCGGCGAGTTTGTCCTCGTTGCCGTCCCTGTCGAGTTGGCCGAACTGGACGACCTCGATCAGGCTTGCCTGCTCTTGGTCGATCGCATAAATGGCGAAGGATTCGGCCGCGCCGAAATGCTGGTCGACCTGTTTCAGATTGGAGGTGGCAAAGGCGACCTTGACCGCTGTGCTCATTCGTTTCGCCTCGTTGCAACAGCTTAGGATTCTGAATCTGCGTTCCACGGTCATGGGGATCTCCGCTCCTGACGGGAATGATGGGTTTCGCTTCGCTCTACCCATCCTACGCGGCGTGTTTGATTTCGGTGTGTCGCTCGTTGTCGGGCCATTGTTTGAGCGGCGAGCGATAGGGATGGATTTCGCCTTTTTCCTGCGTCAGCAGGATGTTGGCCAGATCGAAGAGGGTCGCGCGCGTGCCCTGATAGCCGATCCAGGTGCGCTGGAAACCGCCCAGCAGGTCGTATTGGGGGAAACCGGCCCGTAGCAGCGGGATGCCGAGACGCTTCCCCGTGTGGACGCCGTGCGAGTTGGTGATCAGGACTTCGGCCTTGCGTGCGCGCGCGCCAAGTTCTAGATCCTCCAGATCGCCGATCTTGACCTGATCGCAGACGGCATTCGTCAGAGAGGGGGCGTTGATCGGGCTGACGGCGACCACGGTTTCCGCCCCGACGCCGGCGAGCATCTGGGTCAGACTGACCAGCAGATCCGGGTCGGCGGCGATGGCGAAGCGCGACATGCCGAGCATGAAATGACAGTCCAGCATGGCGTCCTGAAGCTGCGCGCGCTGGCGCTCGATTTTGGCCGGGACCGGCACGGCGGCAAGCTCGGACAGGGTCAGGATCAGCGCGTCGACGGCATCCAGCCCCATGAGGTGCGGGAAACGATGATCGGGTACGCCGGTGCGGGCCTTGAGCACGTCCGCCGGTGCCTGCATCGAGTTGCCGATGACGAGCGTCGCCAGGGCATCGCCCAGGGTCGCGAGTTCGCTGACCAGTGCGCCGCCGATGGAGAGCGGGCTGTAATCAGACTCGGGCAGGTGTCCGTCCAGCGAATCGGAGAGGTCGGGCAGCACCACCGGGCGCAGCCCGAACAGCTCGATCAGGTCCTTGAGGTGCTCCAGATCGCCGGGCGTCAGATGCGAGCCGGCCAGCACATTGACCTGACGCCGGCGCCGCCCCGGCTGGGTGTTCGCCTCGGCGGCGGTCGGGACCAGGGTCTCGATGATGGCACGGGTCGCCTCGGCGTAACCCGTCTCCATCGATCCGGTGAAATCCGGGGTCGAGACCGCGACCACCGGGATGGCGTCGAACTGCGGATAGGTCTGGCGGAAGACGTGCACCGCCATCTGGATGTCCGCGCCCTGCGTTTCCACCAGTCCGGTGGTCGGCACGCCGATCAGGTCGGGGGCGTGCTTCTCGCAGAGTGTTTTGAGTCCCTCGATCACCATCGCTTCGCTGCCCATGACGGCGCTGATCTGATCGATGGCGGTCGACTGCAACGGGATGGGTTCGCGGAAATGACGCACGAACAGGATCTTGCCGAAGGCGGTGCAACCCTGAGCGCCATGCAGCATCGGGATGGCGCGATTGAACCCCAGAAAGGCGAGCGCCGCGCCGACCGTCGAGCTGGCCTTGAGCGGGCTGACCGAGAGTGCTTTCTTGCGTTTGACGATCTCAGGCAGACAGCCCCCAGCCGTCAGCCTCCAGCCTCCAGCGATTGCGTTGTACCGTTTTGCCATGTCAAGCTCAACGCTGGAGGCTGGTGGCTGGTTGCTGACCGGTCTGCCCCAGGGCGCGGGACGGCGGACCGCCTCCCAGACCGGGCTCTCGATGGTCAGGCAGAGTTGTTTCGCCAGTTCCTCCATGCCGGCATAGCCGGAATAGCCGAATTCGCGTTCCTGATTGATGTCCAGAAAGGGGATGCGCGCCTTGAGCGCGGTGTACATGTTGCGTCCGCCGGCGATCAGGATGTCGATACCCTGCGCGTTCACCATGTCGATCAGGGTGCGCGGATTGCCCTCTTCGAGCATCACCGCGTCCTCGCCCATGAGTTCGCGGATGCGCGCCTTGTCGTCCTCGGTGGACTTGCGGGTGCCGCTGGCGACCACGGTCATGCCCAGATCCTGAAGCGCGGAGATCACCGACCAGGATTTGACGCCGCCGGTATAGAGCAGCACCTTCTTGCCTTGCAGACGCTGGCGCCAGGGTGCGAGCGCGGCATTGGCGCGGGCCTCTTCGCGGGCGATCACGGCCTCGACGCGGGCGGTGAGATCGGGATCGTCGAGAATCCGGGCGAAATCGCGCAGCGCCTGCGAGACATCCCGTACCCCATAGAAACTGCCCTCGAACCAGGGCGTGCCGTAGGCGTCCTGGAGCTTGCGGGCGACATTCACCAGCGCCCGCGAGCAGACCATCATGTTGACCTCCGCGCGGTGCATGGTCTGCACCTCGCGGAAGCGGCCGTCGCCCGAGAGCGTGCAGAGCACCCGCAACCCGAGTTCGTCGAACAGCGGCAGCACGCGCCAGAGTTCGCCGGCGATGTTGTACTCGCCGATCAGACAGATGTCGTGGATCTTGAAGCCTTCGCGCTCGATGCCCTCGGGGAGCGGATCCGGCTCGCGGGTGCCGCAGACATACTTGACCATCGCCTCGCCCGCGATCCGGCTCCCGAGGTTTTTGGCCCCATAGAAACCGGCGGCGTCGATCGGGACCACCGGCGTGCCCCAGCGCGCCTGCGCGTCCTTGCAGACGGCGACCATGTCATCGCCGGTCAGGGCGGGGACGCAGGTGTTGTAGACGAAGACCGCCGCCGGCTGGTAGCTGTCGATGGCCTGTTTGATCGAGTGGAAGAGCCGCTTTTCGCCGCGACCCATGATGATGTCCTGCTCGGTCAGGTCGGTGGTCATGCCGATCTTGTAGAGGGTCGGGCCGCTGGAGCGGGTGCCCCGGTTGTCCCAGGAATTGCCGGCACAGGCGATGGAGCCATGGACGATGTGGGCGACATCGCCGATCGGCAGCATGGCGATCTGCGCCCCGTCGAAGGTGCAACCGCCGGCCGTGGCACCCGGCTTGGGCTTGGCGCAGCCGGATTTTTCCTTTCGATTGTGCGCGCAGGCCGGCTCGTCGAGCAGGGCGGCAATGTCTTTCTGCTTCATGGAGATGTCCAAGGCGTTCGCGATGAGCGTGTTCAAGCAGGCTTCATGCCATTTCTCTAATACTTGATTTTATTCGGCAAAGGCTGCCGTCAGTCCTGTAAGATTTCCGACAATTCGCCTCCTTGCGGGAACCTCGACAAGCGGTCGCGTCAAATCGGCTCCGATGGCAGAATGAGCCCTGATCCGCGCCCCTCTGAGTCAATGTTGCCCGCGCGGCCTTGGCCGGATTTCGACGAACGCGGCCAGCGGCCAGCATCCTGCGGACCGCAATTCAAACTTACTAATGAGGTCATTCGCGGATGCTGCATGAATTCATCGACTGGATCCTGGTGACGGTAAACGGCTGGGGATACGCCGGCATCTTCGTCCTGATGGCGCTGGAATCCACCGTCCTACCGGTTCCGAGCGAACTGGTGCTGATCCCGGCCGGCTATCTTGCCTATCAGGGCGAGATGAATCTGATCCTGATTTTTCTTGCCTCGACCATCGGCAGTCTGATGGGCGCATTCGTCAACTATGGGTTCGCGCTCTGGGTCGGACGCCCGTTCCTGGAACGCTATGGAAAATATTTTTTCGTGCGGCCTGCGCTCCTACACAAGACAGATGCCTTCTTCGCCCGGCATGGGGCTATTTCCACCTTCACCGGTCGTCTGATTCCTGGGATCCGGCATCTTATCTCGCTCCCCGCCGGGTTGTGCCGCATGAAGGTCATGACCTTTGCGTTTTACACCGCCTTCGGGGCAGGACTCTGGTCCGCAATCTTGATCGCCCTGGGATATTTCATCGGCGGGAATGAATCTCTGCTCCAGGATAATCTGCCTCTGGTGACCATCGCGCTCATGGTCTTCGTCGGTCTGACGCTCGTCGGTTATACGGTCTGGCAGCGACGGCAGGCGGTCTCGTCCTGACCCCGCCGATCAACGAAAGGGATTGGGTCGCGTCCAGGTCAAGACTCTATTGCTGCATCAAGGGGGCACCTCCGATGACAACGCCGGCGTTCACTCCGAACCAGGGTATGGCCGGCTTGAAGTTCGTGCGTCTCAGTTCAAGCGCGAGCGTACCCTGGGCGACATCGGCGGATGCTCGGAAGCGCCCCGCATGGCCGTGGGCGCGGCGGTCTTCATGTTCTCAAAGACGCTCGCGTGAGTTGACTCCTTTATCGGTAGAAAACTCTCTCGCCGTTGGCACGACCTCGATCTGATACAGACGCGGCCAGTATTTGCCCGTGACGTACAGGCGATCGGTCGTCGCGTCATGGGCGATGCCGTTGAGCACCGCCTCGCGGCTCGGTCGCTCGGGCTCCGGGTAGAGTCCAGTCAGATCGAGATAGCCCGTCACCGCGCCGCTGTCCGGGTCGATCCGCACCAGATAGTCCTGGTGCCAGACATTGGCCCAGACCTCGCCGGCGATATATTCCAGCTCGTTCAGAAAGCGGATGGGGCGCGTGCCATCGCGCACGGTCAGGCGGCGCACGACACGCCGTGACTCGGGGTCCAGAAAGCGCAGCTCGGCCGTGCCATCGCTCATGATCCAGTGGCGTCCATCCTGCGCGAGGCCCCAGCCCTCGCCGCGGTACCGGAAGGTTTCGCGGATCTCCAGGCTGTCGCGGTCGCGGATGAGGCCAAGTCCTTCGCGCCAGGTCAGTTGCACGAGCCGCCCGTGCCAATGGGCGATTCCCTCTCCAAACAGCTCGGGCGCCAGCCGGGTTTCCCGTTCGACGCGGCCGGTGGCAAGCTCCACCCGGCGCAGCGTCGATGCCCCATAGTTTCCGGTCCCCTCGAAGAGTTGACCGTCGATCACGACCAGCCCCTGGGTGAAGGCGGCGGGGTCATGCGGGAAGCTCGCCACGACGCGGTAGCCGAAGACCGGAACCGTGGTGGAGGGTAGGCCGCTGGCGTCGCCGCGATCCGGGAAGGCGCTGAACAAGGCTAGCAGCATCGAAACTTGTGTCGCGCGAAGCCGCAGGGATTCGGACGTGGATGCCATCCAGATACGGCCCTTGCGGGAATTTCGATGAACCATTTCGGGCGGTCTTCTCATACAATCTCGACGAGCCAAACGTCGGCGATGCGAAATGCACCTGAGAGGTCTCGAACCATGACCAAAGATCCCCGAAAAATCGATCAACTTAAGATCGCTCTGAGCGGCGCGAAACCGCCGATCTGGCGGCGTCTGCTGATCGTCGATACCGTGCCGCTGCCGGTGTTTCATGCCGTGCTGCAAATCGTCATGGGCTGGGAGGATTCGCACCTGCATCAGTTCGTCGCGGGCGGCAATTACTACGGCACCCCAGACCCGGACGATCCTTTCTCGGAAACTCTGAACGAGAGTCGCTACAAGCTCAGTCAACTCCTGAAGAAAGAGAAGGATTCGCTCATCTACGAATACGATTTCGGGGATAGCTGGGAGCACAAAGTCACGCTGGAGAAAATTCTGCCCTTCGACCCTGAAGCCGTCCTGCCGCGATGTATCAAAGGCAAGGGCGCCTGCCCGCCGGAGGACGTTGGCGGGATCTGGGGTTATTACGGCTTTCTTGAGGCATTGCGCGATCCGCAACACCCGGAACACGAGGATTACAAGGACTGGATCGGCGGCGACTTCGATCCCGACGCCTTCGATCTCGACGAAATCAATGCACCGCTGCTTGAGTATTTTCGATGAATGGGTTGGGAGCCGGGGCGCGGAGCGCCTGATACAGGCGTCACACCGCAAAGCGGTGTGACAAGCGGCGCATCGCGCGCCGATCGCCGACATCCTGCCGGCGTTCAGACCGCGATCCCACTCTGCTGCAACGCGCGGATCTGGTCCCGGATCGCGGCGGCCTGCTCGAATTCCAGATTCTTCGCGTGCCGATACATCTCTTTTTCCAGCGACTTGAGCCGTTTGGCCATCTGCGCTGGGGTGAGTCTGGCGTATTCGGCGACCTGCTCGGCGACCTTGGCAAAGGCACGCGCCTTCATCGGCGCGCCGGGGGTGGCGCTTTCCAGAATGTCGGCGACCGCCTTGCGGATGGTCTGCGGCGTGACCCCATGGGCGAGATTGGACGTGACCTGTCTGGCACGTCGGCGGTCGGTTTCCTCGATGGCGCGCTGCATGGAACCGGTGATTTTATCGGCATAGAGGATCGCCTTGCCGTTGGCATTACGCGCGGCGCGACCGATGGTCTGGATCAGCGAGTCGGCCGAACGGAGAAAGCCCTCCTTGTCGGCATCCAGGATAGCGACCAGCGAGACCTCTGGCATATCCAGCCCCTCGCGCAGCAGATTGATCCCGACCAGCACGTCGAATTCGCCCAGGCGCAGGTCGCGGATGATCTCGACGCGCTCCACGGTCTCGATGTCCGAATGCAGATAGCGGACCTTGACGCCGTGATCGTTGAGATAGTCGGTCAGATCCTCGGCCATGCGCTTGGTCAGGGTGGTGACCAGCACCCGTTCGTCGACGGCCACGCGCGGCCCGATCTCGGAAAGCAGATCGTCGACCTGGTTCAGCGCCGGGCGGACTTCCAGTTCAGGATCGACGAGTCCGGTGGGCCGCACCACCTGTTCGACTACCGCGCCCGAGTGGTCGATTTCGTACTGACGCGGCGTGGCCGAGACATAGATGGTCTGGGGCTGGCGGGCCTGAAATTCCTCGAACTTGAGCGGCCGGTTGTCGAGCGCCGAGGGCAGACGGAAGCCGTACTCGACCAGATTCTCCTTGCGCGAGCGGTCGCCCCGGTACATGCCGCCGAGTTGCGGGATGGTGACATGGCTCTCGTCGATCACGACGATGGCGTCGGCGGGCAGATAATCGTAGAGCGTCGGCGGGGATTCGCCGGGGCCGCGACCGGAGAGATAACGGCTGTAGTTCTCGATACCGGAGCAGTAGCCGACCTCCAGCATCATTTCCAGATCGTAGAGCGTGCGCTGCTCCAGCCGCTGGGCCTCGACCAGCTTTTGGTTGTCGCGCAGCCAGTCGAGCCGCTGTTTCAGCTCGGGCTTGATCTGCTCGACCGCGTTCAGGATGGTTTCGCGGGGCGTTGCGTAGTGCGTCTTGGGAAAGACCGTGTAGCGCGTAACCTTGCGCCGGACCTCGCCGGTCAAGGGATCGAACAGCGACAGCGCCTCGATCTCCTCGTCGAACAGCTCGATGCGGATCGCCTCATCGTCGGATTCGGCAGGATGGATATCGATCACATCGCCGCGCACCCGGTAGGTGCCGCGCGACAGCTCGACCTCATTGCGTTTGTACTGCAAATCCGCCAGACGGCGCAGGATGGCGCGCTGGTCGATCCGGTCGCCGCGCTTGAGGATGAGGACCATCTTGAGATAGGCATCCGGGTCGCCCAGACCGTAAATGGACGAGACGGTCGCGACGATGATGACATCCTTGCGTTCCAGCAGCGACTTGGTGGCGGACAGGCGCATCTGCTCGATGTGTTCGTTGATGGAGGCGTCCTTCTCGATATAGGTGTCGGTCGAGGGAACGTACGCTTCCGGCTGGTAGTAGTCGTAATAGGAGACGAAATACTCCACCGCGTTGCGCGGAAAAAAGTCGCGCATCTCGCTATAGAGCTGGGCCGCGAGGGTCTTGTTGGGTGCCAGCACCAGCGCCGGGCGCTGAATCCGCTCGATCACGTTGGCGATGGTGAAGGTCTTGCCCGAGCCGGTGACGCCGAGCAGGGTCATGCCGGCCTCGCCATCGTTCAACCCGGTCACGAGTTGGCGAATGGCGGCTGGCTGATCGCCGGCGGGGGCGAACTTGGCGACGAGCTGGAAAGGGATGTCGGACATGCGGGAATTTCTCTCATCCTTCCCCCCAGCGTTTGGGGACGAAATCGGACGCCGTGGTCAGTTTGAAAATCTCGTCATGAATGGACGCGGTCAGGAAGCCGGCGTCGCGCGCTTCTTCCTCGGTGCCCCGATCCCAGTCGACACCCGCCAGAATCCCCAGCACGGTTTTGTTCCCGTGCTCGGGGAAAAATTCCCGAAATCGCTCCATGATGTTGCGAAACTGGAGAATCGAGTCCTTCTTGACCCGACTCTTCACTTCCACGACAACCGCCAGGTTGACGTCGCCGTTTGCGTAGGAGAGGACATCGATTTCGATGGTTTCTCCGCCCTTGCGGATCCGGACCCGCGGCATGACGACCGTCATGCCAAACCGTTTGGCCAGAATGCGCTCCATGGACGGCAGTGCCATGCCTTCGGTGAAATACCCAAATTTGTCGCCGATCCCGCCAATCTGGCAGCCGATCTCCTTGATCATGCGTTCGGTTTGTTTGAAGCGCTTGGCCGATACCTCAAATTCGCGGCTGACCTCCTGGAATTTACGGTTAGTCTCCTGATTGGATTCCTGGAATTTACGGTCAGTTTCCTGGAATTTGCGGTCGGTTTCCTGGGTGGATTCTCGAAATTTGCGGTCGCTTTCCTGGGTGGATTCCCGAAATTTGCGGTCGCTTTCCTTAAATTGCTCCGCGACTTCCCGAAATAACGACCGCACTTCTTCCAGCGTGGTGCTTGCCATGATTCGTATCCTTGATGATCGATAACCGTGTCAGCATACAGAACTCTAAACCCATGTGCCTCACGCTGGGTTGTTTCGCTATGATTGCAAGCCGCGCTCCGCGCATCCAGCCACCACCGAACCTCAGAGATTACCGCCGATGACCATGAAACTTGCTGCCCGCGTCCAGGCCGTCAAGCCGTCCGCCACGCTTGCCATCACCGCCCGCGCCAAGGCGCTGCGCGCGGCGGGCAAGGACGTGATCGGACTCGGCGCGGGCGAACCCGATTTCGACACGCCCGACCACATCAAAGCCGCCGCCATCGCGGCCATCCAGGCGGGATTCACCAAATACACCGCCGTCGACGGGACGACCGAACTCAAGCAGGCCGTGATCGACAAATTCAAGCGCGAAAACGGTCTGGAGTATGCCCAGGATCAGATTCTGGTCTCCTGCGGCGGCAAGCAGAGCTTCTTCAATCTCGCCCAGGCGCTGCTCGATCCAGGCGACGAGGTCGTAATCCCGGCGCCGTATTGGGTGTCCTACCCGGACATGGTGCTGCTCGCCAGCGGCGCGCCGGTGCTGATCCATGCCGGTGCCGAGCAAGCCTTCAAGATCACTCCAGCCCAATTGAATGGCGCGCTCAACGACAAGAGCCGGCTGTTCGTCATCAATAGCCCCTCCAACCCGACCGGCATGGCCTACCGCCGCGATGAGCTGGCGGCGCTCGGCGAGGTGCTGCGCGAGTATCCCAAGGTCGTGATCGCGACCGACGATATGTACGAACACATCCGCTGGAGTTCGGCCCCCTTCGTCAACATCCTGAACGTCTGCCCCGACCTGGCCCCGCGCACCCTGGTGCTCAATGGCGTGTCCAAGGCGTATTCCATGACCGGCTGGCGCATCGGCTACGCGGGCGGCCCGACCGACATCATCAAGGCGATGAAGAAGGTCCAGTCGCAAAGCACCTCCAACCCAACCTCGATCTCGCAGGTCGCGGCCCAGGCGGCGCTGGAAGGGCCGCAGGACTGCATCGGTATCATGCGCACGGCGTTCCATGAGCGCCACGACTTCGTGGTCGAACGTCTCAACCAGATCCCCGGCATCGAGTGTCTGCCAACCGACGGCACCTTTTACGTCTTTCCCAGGGTGCAGGGTCTGATCGAGCGGCTGCCCGGCGTCAACAACGATCTGGAACTGGCCGAATATCTGATCGAGCAGGCCGGCGTCGCGATCGTCCCAGGGTCCGCGTTCGGACTCAACGGCTATCTGCGCATCTCCATCGCCACCAGTCGTGCCAATTTGGAACAGGCGCTGGAGCGGATTGGTCGGTTGGGATGAAACACCGATGAATGCCGCCGACATCGCTGAATCCATGCCGGATATCCCGCCGGAATACGACGCCTTGCTCCGGATCGCGGGTGGCGAGGCAGACGTGCACACCATCCGGAGCGAAAGTCTGGTGGCGATGTTGAGCGGCTTGCAACAGCTTGCCTTTCTGCTGGCGAGGATCGAGACCGGGGAACCGCTGGGCGAGCGGTTCAAACCCGGCCGCGCGATGCGCAAGCAGTTTGCCTTGCGCTGTGGCGTGCCCCTGGCCGGCAGTTATGCCCTGCCGTTGGCGATGGGCGATGTCGACGAATTGCCTGTTGGGAAACTGCCGATTCTGGACCAGTTGCAGGCGATCTGGGCCGCGCTGGCGGCACAGGACCACAGTACCTTGGCGCGGCAGCTTCCGGAGCCTTTCAAGGCGCGCGCACTGCGGGAGTTTCAACGCTTTCTGCCCAAGGACCAAGGCAGCACGCGACTGTATCTCCACACCCGCGCCGCGCCGGAAGCCCGACCCTTGACATGGCGCAGCGCCCGGTTCATCGACACCTTGCTGGTCGCTGACAGCACCGAAGATGCGGTCATGACCGTCACCGGCGAGCTGCAACGCATCGATTTTGCCACCCGGCAGGTGACGATTCTCTATCCCCCGACTCGACGCGAGATCGTCTGCACCTATTTGCCCGAGATCGAGGACGATCTTCTTGATGCACGCAAGGAACCGATTCAGGTGACGGGCCGCTTCGTCCTGGATGAGGAGGGAAACCCCAGCCGACTCATGGACGTGAGCCGGATCGAGCCGCTCGATCTCTCGCCGCTCACGATCGCTGACCTGGAGACCAGCGGGCTCGCCCTGCGTACACCGCTGGAATATATACCGACGCTCGACGAGGACAGCCAGCAGTATCTGTGCATCGAAGATCCGACGCTGGGCCTGAATGTCTTTGCCTTGAACCGCGAGCACCTGCTTGCTGAGATCCAGGAGCAGCTCATCATGCTGTGGCGCGAATATGGCTGTGCGCCCGATGACGATCTCGACACCGAAGCGCGGGCGTTGAAAGTCTGCTTGCATGCCGCACTGGAGGAATCGAATGCCGAAGCGAAGGGATGAGGTCGAGCGCGGCTTGTTGCGCAAGGGTTTCGAGAAGAGAGATGGCGACCATCACTATTTCATCTACCGCAATCTGAGCGGGAACAAGACGGCGGTGTTCACCAAGACCAGCCATACCCCGAAGCTGCGCGAGCTTCCTGATCGTTTGTTGAGTTTGATGGCCAAACAATGTCGGTTGAGCAAGAGCGATTTTTTCGATCTGGTGGATTGTCCGCTCAGCCGGGAGCAGTACGAAAGCAAGCTGGAACTGAAGCGGTAGCCCAAACCGCACGCTCAATCTCTCTCATTAGGACATTGCCATGCCGCCGGATGTCGGTGACGACACCGATTTTGCCTGCCCGCGCGACCTTGGCTGGAAGGATTCAGAATGTGATTCCTTTTCGATACCGACGTGTTATCTGATCCGTGCAAGAATTGCGGCGATGCTTCTCGGCGCATTGTTCCGGTCAATCCAGTCCGAGAGGTAAAGCGCGGTTCGGCTCAACCGCCACTCAACCGATCCCACAAAAGCTTGCCCGAGATCGCGACGGTCGCCGCCACCAGCACCGGCCGCACCAGTGCGGCCCCATGCCGGAGCACCAGATGCGAGCCAAGCCAGGCGCCGATCAGCTGACCGCCCGCCATCAGGGCGGCGATGCTCCAGACGATGTGTCCGCCGGCCAGGAAGAACAGCAGGGCCGCCAGATTGCTGGTAAAGTTGAGCGCCTTGGTATGGGCGGTGGCGCGACGCAGGTTGAAACCGAGCAGCGCGACATAACTCATGGCGAAGAAGGTGCCGGTCCCCGGACCGAAGAAGCCGTCGTAAAAGCCGACCCCCAGGCCGATGGTCAGCGCAAAGGCCGGCGCGCCGATCCGCTGGTGCGAATCCAGGTCGGACACGCGCGGCGACCACCAGAAATAGAGCGCGAAGGCGATCAGCAGTACCGGGATCAGACCTTGCAGAATATCGCTGTCGATCCGCTGCACCAGCACCGCCCCAGCCGCCGCGCCAATGAAGGTGCAGACGACCGCCAAGGCGATCCCGCGCGGATCCACGAATCCCCCGCGGACGAACTGGGCCGTCGCCATCCCGCTACCGAAGACCGCTTGAGCCTTATTGGTCGCCAGGGTTTCGAGCGGCGTCAGTCCGACCCAGAGCAAGGTCGGAATCGTGATCAGTCCGCCCCCGCCGGCGATGGCATCGACGAATCCAGCCAGCAAGGCGACCGGGAACAATACAATGGCAAAATCGAGTGATTCCATGTCGATGATTCGTCTCTCATCACGTCCCGTGTGTTTCTGTCCGCGACCTGAGGCTTGGTTCAAGTCATCGGTGCGTCGAAGCGTTGGCGGGGTGGGCATGATCGCCCTCCTCGTCCTGATCGTCAGCCTGCTGCCCGGCTGCGCCAGTCTTACCGAGTCCTGGAAGGCGCCCGAGGTGGCACTGATCGGCCTTCAACCGAAGGAGTTGGGGCTGACGCGGCAGGTGTTCATCGCGACCCTGGCGGTCAAGAATCCGAACGACCGTACCCTGCCGATCAAGGCCATGACCTATCGGCTCGCGCTGGAGGGCCAGGAAGTGGCCGAGGGCGGCGGCGCCCTGGAGCGACAGATCCCGGCCTTCGGCGAGACGACCGTGGATGTCGAGGTCATCGGCAGCCTGCTCGGTCTGCTCCAGCAGTTACCCGCGCTGGCACTCCAGGATCGTCCGCTGAACTGGACCATTGCCGGGACGGCGACGCTTGCCGGCGGCTTGATCACGCTGCCTTATCGCTATTCGGGCCAGATCGACGCGCGGACACTGATGGCTGGAGTTCGGCGTTAAACCGCGTCCGGCATGGCCTGCGTCGTCGGTGCGACGGCAGAACCTCGCCCGAGTCAACACGCGTCGGAGCTGACGCGGTTTAAGCCTTTGAAATAGCAAACCCGGAAACCCATGCCCGCACTCGCAGTCCAGCAACTCACCAAAACCTACAAAGGCGGCTTTCAGGCACTCAAGGGGATTGACCTCAGCGTGGAACAAGGCGACTTCTTCGCGCTGCTAGGCCCCAACGGCGCCGGTAAATCCACCTTCATCGGGATCGTCGCCTCGCTGGTCAATAAGACGGCGGGAAGCGTGAACGTCTTCGGTCACGATCTCGACCGCGATCCCGAGGGCGTCAAATCCTGCATCGGCCTGGTCCCCCAGGAGTTCAACTTCAACCTCTTCCTGCCAGTGTTCGAGGTCGTGCTGAATCAGGCCGGTTATTACGGCATCCCGCGCCGCGAGGCCAAGGTACGCGCCGAGCGTTCGCTCCGCCAGCTCGACCTCTGGGATCGGCGTGACACCGAGATGCGCAAACTCTCCGGCGGACTCAAGCGGCGGCTCATGATCGCGCGCGCCCTGGTTCACCAGCCCCGGCTGCTGATTCTGGATGAACCGACCGCCGGGGTCGATATCGAAATCCGCCGCTCCATGTGGTCCTTCCTGCGCAAGCTGAATGCGGAGGGAACCACCATCATCCTCACCACGCACTATCTGGAAGAAGCCGAAAGCCTCTGCCGCAACATCGCCATCATCAACCGGGGAGAGATTGCCGAACGCACCAGCGTGGCGGCACTGCTCAACACCCTGCATACCGAGACCTTTGTCCTGAATCTCAAAGGGCGGGTGTCCGAACTCCCCGAACTCGGTGGCTTCGTGCTCCAGCATCTCGACGACTGCACGCTGGAAGTGGAAATGAATCGCGACCACACCATCAATGGTCTGTTCGACGCGCTCTCGCGGAATGGTATCGAGGTTATCAGTCTGCGCAACAAGCAGAACCGCCTGGAACGGCTATTTTTGGAGATGGTCGACCGGCGCGTTGCCGACACGGGAGATGGGGCGTGAATCTTTTCAACCACTGGCATCGCTACTGGGTCACCTTCGTGACTATTTTCACCAAGGAGATCCTGCGTTTCACGCGCATCTGGGTGCAGACCATCCTGCCGTCGGTGATCACCACCACACTCTACTTCGTCATCTTCGGGCGCCTGATTGGCGGGCGCATTGGACCCATGGAAGGTTTCGCCTACCTGGATTTCATCGTCCCTGGGCTGGTGTTGATGGGGGTGATCACCAACTCCTATTCCAATGTCGTCTCCTCCTTCTATAGCAGCAAATTCTCCCGCTACATCGAGGAACTGTTGATCTCGCCGGCGCCTAACTGGGTGATCCTGTCCGGCTATGTGGCGGGTGGCGTCGCGCGCGGGCTGGTCGTCGGTGGCGCGGTCATGCTGGTCGCGATGATTTTTACCGACATTCAGATCCACAGCCTCTGGATCATGCTGCTCATCTGCCTGATGACGGCAACCCTCTTCTCGCTCGGCGGTTTCATCAATGCCATCTACGCCAACAGCTTCGATGACATCTCGATCGTGCCGACCTTCGTGCTGACACCCTTGACCTATCTGGGCGGCGTCTTCTATTCCATCGAACTCCTGCCCGATGTCTGGCAAACCCTGTCCCTGATCAATCCCCTGCTCTACATGGTCAACGCCTTCCGTTACGGACTGCTCGGGGTCAGCGATATCCCGATCGGTTTAGCCTTCGGCATGATCCTGGTTCTCATCATCGTCCTGATCGCCATGAGTCTGAGCCTGCTGCGCCGGGGCGTGGGGATCAAGACCTGACGCGGGTCGCAGCGACCGGAAAGGCGTGCATTAGACTCGCAACAAATCCATATGCCGCTTCCGCAGTTTCGCGAGCTTGGGCGAAATCACGGCCTGGCAGTAGCCCTGCGAGGGATTGCGACGGTAGTAGTCATGATGATAAGCCTCGGCAGGGTAAAACGCCGGCGCCGGCTGGAGTTGGGTGACGATCGGGTCCGGCCACACCTGAGCGGCCGTCATGTCGGCGATCATCCGCTCCGCGGCCGCTCGCTGGGTATCGGAGTGATAAAAAATCGCGGAGCGATACTGGGTTCCGGCATCCGCGCCCTGACGGTTGAGGGTCGTTGGATCATGGATGGCGAAAAAGACCTCCAGGAGCGTGCCGAAGTCCATCTCGCGATTGTCGAAGGTGACTCGAACCACCTCGGCATGCCCCGTGGCACCGCCGCATACTTCTTGATAGGTGGGATTCTCGGTGAGACCTCCCGCGTATCCCGAGACGACGGATTCGACCCCCTTGAGTCTCTGAAAGGCCGCTTCCAGGCACCAGAAGCATCCACCGCCAAGTGTCGTCGTTTCAATGGCCATGCGTCATTCCCCTTCAGGATGGTCGTATACCGATTCGCGCGGCGCGCTTGCCGCCTGCCCAATATGCGGTCATTCACGACCAACGCCAACCGAAGCCGGGTCCGGCCCGGCACTGGCCGGAAACGCGCTGCACATAACGTAGCGCCGGCTTGCCATTGAGTCTTGCTTCGGCATGTTCACGGATACGAATTCGTCATCGACAAGCATGTGGGGCTGGATCATTCTCGATTCTGACGAACAATGTGCCAAGTGACTTGCTTCGCTGGCGACCCGCGGCGATCGGTGGGGTGCGGTTGACAATGAATGCAGAGCGAATTCGTGTGCGTGGTCTGGTCCAGGGCGTCGGTTTCCGGCCCACGGTTTGGCGCCTCGCCCGCGCTTGCGGTCTGGTCGGGGATGTCCTCAACGATGGCGCGGGCGTCCTGATCCGTGTCCAGGCGGACGACCGTCAAATCATCGATCGGTTCTGCGAGCGGTTAAGGGCGGAGTGTCCGCCACTGGCGCGGATCGAGAGCATCGAACGCACCCCGCTCGCCGCCGCGCTGGAGACGGATGCGTTTGCGATCCTGGCGAGCGCCGCCACCGCGGTACAGACCGGAATCGTCGCCGACGCCGCCACCTGTCCCGACTGCGCCGCCGAGATCCTGGACCCGACGGATCGCCGCTACCGCTATCCCTTCACCAACTGCACCCACTGCGGGCCGCGACTCAGCATCGTCCGGGGCATCCCCTACGATCGGGCCTGGACCAGCATGGCGGTCTTTCCGATGTGCCCGGTCTGCGCCGGGGAATACGCTAATCCGGCCGATCGCCGCTTTCACGCGCAGCCCAATGCCTGTCCCGATTGCGGCCCCCGGGTCTGGCTGACCGATGCCGAGGGACGCGAGCTGGATCCGGCCGGATTCGGCGCGAATGATGCCATCGCCGCGGCCAGCCGTCTGCTGGCCGAGGGGCGCATCCTCGCCATCAAGGGGATCGGCGGCTTTCATCTCGCCTGCGATGCCGCCAACGCGACGGCGGTCGCCGAACTGCGCCGGCGCAAGCGCCGCTTCGGCAAGCCCTTCGCGCTGATGGCGCGGGATCTGGAGACGATCCGCGCCGTCTGCCGGGTCACGGACACGGAGGCCGCGCTGCTGGAAAGCCCGGCGGCGCCGATTCTGTTGCTGGACATTCGAGCGCCTCGGAGCGGTCAGGATGGGCAGGCTTCGCGTTGTCCATCCTCCGCAACGGCTCTGGCTCCGGAGATCGCGCCGGGTCAAACCACGCTCGGCTTCATGCTGCCCTACAGTCCGCTGCATCGTCTGCTGCTGGCCGACTGGGCGCGTCCGCTGGTCATGACCAGCGGCAACCTGAGCGAGGAGCCCCAGTGCATCGACAACCTGGACGCGGCCAAGCGCCTGAGCACTCTGGCGGACGTCTCGCTGCTGCACGATCGCGCGATCGTGAATCGGGTCGACGATTCGGTGGCAAGGGTGATGGCCGGCGCGCCGCGCCTCCTGCGCCGCGCGCGCGGCTATGCCCCGGCCCCCATCCGGCTGCCGCCGGGCTTCGCGGACGCGCCGCCGATCCTTGCCTTCGGCGGCGAACTCAAAAATACGATTTGTCTGGCGCGCGACGGTCAGGCGATCCTCTCCCAGCACCTGGGCGATCTGGAAGACGCCCGTACCGCGCGCGAATATGAAGCCACGCTCGCGCTCTATCTCGAACTCTTCCAGCACCAGCCCCGGCTGCTGGCCGTGGACCTGCATCCCGACTACCGCTCCAGCCTCCTCGGGCGCGACTGGGCCGCCCGTGCCGACCTGCCCCTGGTTGGCGTACAGCATCATCATGCCCATCTGGCCTCGGCGCTGGCCGACAACGGCTGGCCGCTGGAAGCCGGCCCGGTGCTTGGTATCCTGCTCGACGGGCTCGGCTATGGCGCTGACGGCACGCTCTGGGGCGGCGAGTTTCTGGCCGCCGATTACCGCGACTACCGACGGCTTGGACATCTGAAGCCGGTCCCGCTGCCGGGCGGAACCCAGGCGATCCTGGAACCCTGGCGCAGCCTGTACGCGCAGCTTGAGCGCGCCCGCGGCTGGGATGAAATGCAGACCCGTTACCCCCATCTGAGCCTCGTCCGGCGGCTGGCCGAAAAACCGCTCGGCGTGCTTCGGACCCTGATGGAACGCGGACTCAACGCGCCCCTGTCCAGTTCCGCCGGACGGTTGTTCGACGCGGTGGCGGCGGCGCTCGGGATGGGCGGCGAGCGTGTGACCTACGAGGGACAGGCGGCCATCGAACTGGAAGCGGCGGCCTCGCGCGCGCTGGAGACGGCGGGTCCAGGCTATCCCTTCGCGACCCTCGCCACGCCATCGGCGACCGTGCTGGATGCCGCGCCGCTCTGGGATGCGCTGTTCGACGACCTGGCGCAAGGCGTTGCGAGCGAGCGGATCGCCGCCCGTTTTCATCTCGGATTCAGCGCCGCCATCGTCGATTTAGGACTTGAACTGGCCGCGCGCAACGGGCTGGACACGGTCGCCCTGTCGGGCGGCGTGTTTCAAAACCGCCGCCTCCTGGAAGCCGTCGCGGACGGCTTCGGCGCGGCTGGACTGCGCGTCCTGATCCAACAACAGGTGCCCGCAAACGATGGCGGACTCTCGCTCGGCCAGGCCTGTGTCGCGGCGGCGCGCTCGCTGCCCGCCTCATCTCGCCAGCCCTAACACACCCAATTGAACCGCAAAGAGCAGAAATGAAAAATTTTCTCGAACTGATCAAGAATTGCCTGACCGACATCAAGGAGATCATGCCCTGGGATCTGGAGGAGCGGATTCAAGAAAACCCCGACCTGCTCATCCTCGATGTCCGCGAGCCGGACGAGTTTGCCGCCATGCATCTCCCCGGTTCGCTGAACATCCCGCGCGGCATCCTGGAATCCGCCTGCGAGTGGGACTATGAGGAGACGATCCCCGAACTGGTCCGGGCGCGCGCGCGCGAGGTCGTCGTGGTGTGCCGTTCCGGCTACCGCAGCATCCTCGCCGCCCACTCGCTGACCGTGCTGGGCTACGAACGGGTCGCCTCGCTGCAGACGGGTCTGCGGGGCTGGAAGGACTACGAACAGCCGCTGGTCGACCTGGCCGGGAAGGCGGTCGATCTGGACGATGCCGATGTCTATTTCACGCCACGGCTGCGGCCGGATCAGCGACGGCCAGAGGGAACTTGAGCCAGGTGCGCCGCTTCCCGATGCCGGGTTGGCGCACCGTCCATTCCCCCTCGCCAAACGCCTTCCGTCCGGCGGCGTCCGCCATCGCATGGATCGGCAGGTCCAACCCCATCCGGCCCATCAATCTGGGGCTGAATATTGCCGCGGTCACCGGGCACGACCCAAGGATCTCAATTCCATCCCGCCGCCAATCGCGCAGCGAACGGCTATAGTCATAGCAGACAGGGTACTCGGACGCGCGCCGCGCAATCACCGGACTCAAACGCTCTGACGACCATCGGCCATGATCCAGAACATCAACCAACTCAGCACCCTGCGCGTGATGCAGACGTTCGAGACGGCGGTGAACGAGCTGGTCGCGCTGCGCCAGAACCTGCTGACCACGGATGTCCTGCTGATGGCGCTGATCTCGCAGGAGGAGGCGGAACCGATGCGCATCCTGGAGCAACTGCTGTCGAATCCGGCGCAGGCGGTGGCGCGCATCCGCAGCCGGGTGCGGGAACATTATCGCGCGGCCGTTCCCGCCGCCGGGAATCAGATCCTCATCAGTCAGGAGATCGAGCAGGCGGTGCGGATCGCCCGCGACGAGGCGAAGCGGCTCGGCGACAGTCTCATCACGACCGGCACCCTGTTTCTGGCCCTCTTCGATACGCACTGCGGACCGACCGCGACGCTCTTGAGCGAGGCCGGGATCGGACTCGACGAGGCGCGCAAGGCGCTGGAGACGCTGCGCGGCGGGCGCACCGTCACCACCGCCGAGGCCGAGAGCGAGCCGGACGTGCTGGCGCGCTACACCCGCGACCTCACCGAGCTGGCGCGCCGGCGCGAGCTGGACCCGGTGATCGGGCGCGAGAACGAGATCGCCCAGGTGATCCAGACGCTGTCGCGGCGCAAAAAGAACAACCCCGCCCTGATCGGCGAGGCCGGGGTGGGCAAAACCGTGATCGTCGAGGGTCTGGCGCAGCGCATCGCCGACGCCGAGGTGCCCGATACCCTGCTGAACAAGCGTCTGCTGGCGCTGGACATGGGCGACATCATCGCCGGGGCCAAGATGCGCGGCGAACTCGAAGAGCGCCTGAAGTCGGTACGCGACGCGGTGATCGAGGCCCGGGGGCGCGTGATCCTCTTCATCGACGAGTTGCATACCGTGATGGGCATGGGCGGGGGCGCGGGTTCCGGCACCCTGGATGCGCCGAGCATGCTGAAGACGGCGCTGGCGCAGGGGTCGCTGCAAGTCATCGGCGCCGATACCACGGAGGAATATCGCCGTTTTATCGAGAGCGACAAGGCGCTGGAGCGGCGCTTTCATCCGATTCTGGTGCGCGCGCCCTCGATCCCGGACACCATCCGCATCCTCCAGGGGATCGCGCCCCGCTACGAGACCCATCATCAAATCCACTATCTGCCCGAGGCGCTGGAGGCGGCGGCCCAACTCGCCGAGCGCTATCTGACCGAGCGCCAGTTGCCGGACAAGGCCATCGATCTGCTCGACGAGGCCGGCGCTCACAAGCATCTGCACCGCATCTCGATCCCGGCCGATATCCGCGATCTGGAGCGCGCGCATCGCAACCTGCTGCGCGAGAAGACCGACGCCTTCAATCAGCAGTATTTCGAGCAGGCGGCGCGCTTGCAGATGGAGATCCTGGCGCTGGAGGAACGGCTGTCGGCGGCGCGCGCCACCTGGGAAGAACAGCGCGAACAGGAGGAAACGGACGTGCGCGGCGAGGACATCGCGCGGGTCGTCTCGCGCTGGACCGGGATCCCGGTGGCGCGGATGGTGGAATCCGAGTCGGACAAACTGTCGCGCATGGAGAGCGAGTTGCACCGGCGGATCGTCGGTCAGGACGACGCCGTGCGCGCGGTCGCCAATGCCATCCGCCGCAACCGCGCCGGGATCGCGGCGGCGCGCCGACCGATCGGTTCCTTCCTCTTTCTCGGACCGACCGGCGTCGGCAAGACCGAGCTGGCCAAGGCGCTGGCCGCCTTCCTGCTCGACGACGAGAGTCGCGTGGTGCGGCTGGATATGTCCGATTCAAGCCGGAGCTGCTGAACCGTCTCGACGATGTCATCGTCTTTCATTATCTGGAGCCGGAGGAGGTGCATCGCATCGCCGGGATCTTCGTCGACGCGCTGATCCAGCGTCTGGCGGTGCGCCGGATCGGGGTCGCGGTCGAGCCGGCGGTGATCGATAAACTCGCTCGGGACGGTTTCGATCCGATCTATGGCGCCCGCCCGCTGCGCCGCGAGGTTGAGCGTCAACTGGAAAACCCGCTGGCCATGCTGATCGTCACCGGCCAGTGTCCGGATGGAAGCCGGGTCCAGGTCGGGCTCGATGATCAGGGGATCGCGCTGCGGGTCGAGACTGCCGCAACCGGTGGAGCGTCATCGCATGAAAACACGCACTGATCGTCGCTCGGATGTCATCCCCGCCGCCGAAGCGGGAACCCTGCCCGAACTCTTCCGCCTCCGCGTGCGGCGGACCCCGGAGCTGGTCGCCTATCGGCAGTTCGACGCCGCCCAAGCGCAATGGATCGATGTCACCTGGAAGGAGATGTCCGAGCGGGTCGGACAGTGGCGGCGGTCGCTCGCCACCCTGAGATTGGCACCGGGCGAGCGGGTGGCGGTCCAGCTCCGCAATGGACTGGACTGGGTCGGTTATGAGCAGGCATCCCTCGCCCTGGGTCTGGTGGTGGTGCCGCTGTACCCGGACGACAATCCGGGGAACCTGGCCTATATTCTCCAGGATTCGGACAGCCGGGTGCTGCTGGTGGAGACCCTGGCGCAGTGGCAGGCACTGGCGCCGCTGCGCGCGCGGTTTCCCGCGCTGACGCAGGTGCTGTGTCTGGAACCTTCCGACGCGCCGCCGCCGGCCGAGGATCTGGCGTTCGGCAGCGTGGCGGACTTTCTGCGCCGCGAGACCGGAGAATCGCCCGAACACCGCGCCGCCCCCGAGGATCTGGCCACCATCGTCTACACCTCCGGCACCACCGGCAGGCCCAAGGGCGTGATGCTGTCGCACGACAGCATCCTGTGGAATGCCGAGGCGCAGCTCAAGATGGTGCTCACCGATCGCGCAGATACCTTTCTCTCCTTCCTGCCCCTGTCGCATACCTTCGAGCGCACGGTTGGCTACTATTTTCCGATGATGGCCGGCAGTTGCGTGGCCTATGCCCGCTCGCTGCAGGATCTCCGCGAAGATCTGCTGACCATCCGCCCGACGGTGCTGATCTCGGTGCCGCGCATCTACGAGCGGGCCTATGCGCGGATTCAGGCGAAGCTGGCCGAGGAAGGCCGGCTGGCGCAATGGCTGTTCCGTCAGGCGGTGGATCTCGGTTGGGCGCGTTTCCTCGCCGAACAGGGACGCGGCGATCCGCCCGGACGTCTTGACCGGCTGCGCTGGCGGTTGTTGCGGCCGCTGGTGGCGGACAAGGTGCTGGCGCGGCTGGGCGGGCGTCTGCGCATCGCCATCAGCGGCGCGGCGCCCCTGCGGGCGGAGGTCGCGCGCTGCTTCGTCGGGCTGGGGCTCAATCTGCTCGAAGGGTACGGACTGACCGAATCCGCGCCCACGATCGCCGGCAATCTCGTCGAGGATAACGTCCCCGGCTCGGCCGGCGTGCCGATCCCTGGAATGGAGATCCGGATCGCCGACAACGGGGAACTCCTGGCACGCAGCCCGAGCGTGATGCTGGGCTACTGGAAGCGCCCGGACGAGACCCGGACGGCCATCGAACCGGACGGCTGGCTGCATACCGGCGACCTCGCCGAGATGCGCGACGGTCATCTCTTCATCCGCGGGCGTCTCAAGGACATTCTGGTGCTGTCCACCGGCGAGAAAGTCCCGGCGGGCGATCTGGAACGGACCATCCTGGAAGATCCCTGGTTCGAGCAGGCGCTGGTGGTGGGCGAAGGCAGGCCCTTTATCACCGCGCTGCTGGTTCTGGAGCGCCAGGCCTGGAGCGCGCTGGCGGCAAGCGTGTCGCTGGAGGCGGACGATGAAGGATCGTTAGGGGACGAGCGCGTCAAGGCGGCGGTCATCGCACGACTCGCCGGGCTGTTGCGCGAGTGTCCGGCGCATGAACAGATCCGCGGCGTGCATCTGCTGCTGACCGCCTGGACCCTCGACAACGGCTTGCTGACGCCCACGCTGAAGGTCAAGCGGGAGGACGTGGAGCGGCGCTCTGCCGAGGCGATTCGGATGCTGTATCTCGACCACGAGTAAACCGCTCGGTCGATTCGCGCGTCGACTCGGAAGAGACGGGCTTGGAGATACAGATCTCTGGGATCGCCGAGTTGCACTCGGCCCTCTGGCCGCGGGCCGGAGAAAACGCCGAACGTAACCCGTGAATCCCGGCCTAACAGGACCTGGGCTGATGCGATCCACGATCTTCGCACCCCCGCCTTCCCCCGAGCGGTTGTCCGCCTCCGGCGTCAGGTACTCCAGGGATGGGTGCGGACGCTCGTGGTTGTCGAAAGCGAAGGATTCGGTCAGCCCCAAGGAGCAACTCGGGCAAGACTGCGTCGCCTTTGAGGTAGATGTCCGCATCCTTGACGAGGCGCCACAGCCGCTGGATTTCCTCACCGAGCTGGCACCGCGATCAGCGTTCGCCAGCACGGAATTTCACCAAGCGATTGCGCACGGTCACTGAACCGCCCGGTCCACCAGTCTATGCTGGGCTCCCGCCGCCACGGACGATCCCGCCATGCGCCATTCCACCGCCGATCCGCACTTTCTGCTGCGACGACTGCATTCGCTGCTGGGCCTGCTGCCGGTCGGCGCCTTTCTGATCTTTCATCTGTGGGAGAACTCCCAATCCCGCTTCGGCGCGGCGCACTACAACGGCGAGGTCGTCGCTTTCCTGCAAGGGATGAATTATCTGCCGATTCTGGAGATCGTCATTATCGCCCTGCCGCTGCTGTTCCATGCGGGCTATGGCCTAGTCATTACCACCCAGATGCGTGCCGAGCTGACCCGTTATCGCTACGTCAGAAATTGGCTCTACTGGCTACAACGGGCCTCCGGCATCGGCATCCTGGTGTTTCTGCTGCTCCATGTCGGGATGACGCGCATCGAGGGCATCTGGCGCGTCTCGGTCCGGGAGGATCTGTTCGGACACATGCAGCATCTGCTGTCGCAACCCTGGATGTTCGGGCTCTATCTGACCGGGCTGCTGCTCTCGGTCTTTCATCTGGCCAACGGACTCTCGACCATGGGGATCGTCTGGGGCCTGACCACCTCGGCCGACGCCCAGCGGCGGTTCGGCTTTGTCTGCGCCGGTTTCGGCCTGCTGCTCGCCGCCATCGGACTCCATGGAATGATCGGGTTTCTGCCATGAACACCACACCCAAGGCGATCGTCATCGGCGGCGGACTCGGCGGACTCTGGGCGACCCTGCGCATCGCCGACGCCGGCTTTCCGGTCCAGTTGTTCTCGCTGTTCGAGGTCAAGCGCAGCCATTCGGTCTGCGCCCAGGGCGGCATCAACGCGGTACTGGATACCAAGGGTCAGCGCGATTCCATCCACCAGCACATCGTCGACACCCTCAAGGGCGGCGAATATCTGGCCAACCAGCCGCCTGTCAAGAGCATGTGCGAGGCCGCGCCGGGGTTGATCCACACCTTCGAGCGCATGGGCGTGACCTTCTCGCGCACCCCCGAGGGGCTGCTCGATCAACGCCTTTTCGGTGGTGTGAAAAACAAACGTACCTGTTTCGCCGGCGCCAGCAGCGGCCAGCAGTTGCTCTATGGCGTCGATCAGCAGGTACGCCGGCTGGAGTCGCTGGGCCAGGTCGTCAAGTTCGAATGGTGGGAATTTCTGTCGCTACTCAAGGACGCCGACGGTGTCTGTCGCGGCATCCTCGCGATGGATCTCAAAAGCCTGGAGATCCGCGCCTTCCCGGCGGACGTGGTGGTGATCGCCACCGGCGGATTCGGTCAGCTCTACGCCCCCAAAACGACCACCTCAAGCCATTGCACCGGGGCCGCCGCCAGCCGCTGTTATCAACAGGGTGCCTGGTTCGCCAACGCCGAATTCTTCCAGTTTCACCCGACGGCCATGATCGGGCGCGATAAGAACCGTCTGATGAGCGAGGCCGCCCGTGGCGAGGGCGGGCGCATCTGGGCGCCGCGCGACCCCAGCGACGCACGCGCACCGAACGCGATCCCCGAGGCCGAGCGTTTCTATTTCCTGGAAGAATTCTTCCCGGCCTATGGGAACACGGTGTCGCGCGACGAGGCCTCGCGCGCGATCTGGCACGTCACCCGGCAGATGGGGCTGGGTATCCAGGGGACCGATCGGGTCTATCTGGACCTGACCCATCTGGACCGCGCCTTCGTCTCGGGCCGGCTCGGCGCCATCCTGGACATCTACCGCAAGTTCGCCGGAACCGATCCGCTCGCCGCGCCGATGGAGATCTTTCCGGCCGCGCACTATCCGATGGGCGGACTCTGGGTCGATTTCGAGCGCGACGACTCCGGCGGGATGCGCCCGGACAGTCCGCGCAATCAGGCCACCAACCTCCCCGGACTCTACGCCTGCGGCGAGTGCGATTACGGTTATCACGGTGCCAACCGGCTCGGCGCCAATTCGCTCCTGTCCGCCAGTTTCGCGGGGCGGATTGCCGGCGAATCCGTGGTGAGTTATCTCAAGGGACTCGACCATCATCGGGCGCCCCTGGATCCGACCGGGGTCGCGTCCGAGATCGCCCGTCAGCAGAGGATCAATCACGCACTGATGCGCTCGGATGGTCCCGAAAACCCCCACCAGCTCCACCAGGAGCTGGGCGCGCTCATGACCGCCAAGGTCGGCGTGGTGCGCGCGAATCCCGAGCTTGCGACGGCGCTGGACGAGTTACGCGAGCTGGAGCGGCGAGCCGCTTCGGTCACCCTCGGCGATTCCAGCGCCTGGGCGAATCAGACCCTGATCTTCACCCGTCAGCTCCAGGATATGATCCAGCTCGCGATGGTCGTCGCCAAGAGCGCGCTGGAACGCGACGAATGCCGTGGCGCGCACCACAAGCCCGCGTTCAAGATCCCGCTGCCCGAGGGCAAATTCCCCGGCGATCCCGAGTTCGAGGACTACCGCACCCGCTGGCGGGCCAACAACGACCAGTGGCTCAAGACCACCATCGCCGAATTCAACGCCGAGGGTCCGCGGATCCACTACGGGGAGATCGACCTGAGCTTCTATCCGCCCACCGAGCCGCGAGATTACCGATGAACCTAAAAAGAGTCGTAATTAAACCGCAAAGAACACGAAAAACACGAAGTATTTCAGTATTTTGCCGCAATCAGAACAGCCACCGAAGGCGGTGACTGTCGCGCGCATTGCAATCCTTGTTTTTCTTGGCGTCCTTTGCGCCTTTGCGGTTCCAAATGCCGGATTTAGGATGAGCGGAATGCCTGCGAACAGAACGTCGATTCGATTCAAAATCCGCCGTCAGGACGCCCCCGGCAGCCCGCCTTACTGGCAGGAATTCGCGATCCCCTATGCGCCGGATCACAATGTCATCTCGGCCCTGATGGTGGTACAAAACAACCCGGTCACCACGGACGGCCAGCGGGTCGCCCCGGTTGTTTGGGATCGTAACTGCATGGAAGAGGTCTGCGGCTCCTGCGCCATGCTCATCAACGGCGTGCCGCGTCCGTCCTGTTCGGCGCTGATCGACAGCCTGACCCAACCCATCGTGCTGGAACCGTTGCCCAAGTTTCCGGTGGTGCGGGATCTGCTCGTGGACCGCTCGCGGATCGACGAGGGATTGCGCAAGGTCCGGGCCTGGATCGAGATCGACGGCGCCTGGGATACGCATGAGGGCGCGCCGCGCATCTCGCCGTCCGAATGGTCCGCCAATTATCTCTACAGCCGCTGCATGAGCTGCGGCTGCTGCCTGTCGGCCTGCCCTCAGTTCGGCCCCCATTCGGACTTCATCGGACCCGCCGCGCTGGCACAGGTGCGCCTGATGAACGCCCACCCCACCGGGCGCTACGACCAGGCCGACCGGTTGCATGCCATCATGGGCGATGGCGGCGTCAGCGACTGCGGGAACGCGCAGAACTGCGTGCGGGTCTGCCCGAAGTCCATCCCCCTGACCACCGCCATCGGCGAGTTGGGACGCCAGACCACGGTGCAGGCGGTCAAGGATCTGTTTGGCGGTTAACCTGCGGATTGTCCATCATCGCGTGGACCGAAACGGCAGAATGCGGCCCTCCCGGGCCGCGCTGCCCGCATCGGACGGCTGATCCAACATCCGCTGGAGCGCTGGCCCAATGTCGGTCATCAGTCGCTTCTGGACCTCTTTTGACCCGCTGAAGTAATAGATCATTTCGCAGGGAACCGGCGCGGTGAGCGATTCCCGCCCAAGCGCCGGTCGCCAGGCCAGCCGAATCAGGCGTCCGCCCTCGCCATCCTGATGCGCATAGCCACCCAAGGCATCGACGAAAATGGTCTCCTCCTGCTCGACCACCGCCAGATATTGCATGGAGCGGATGGGCACGAACAGACTCCCGCCGCCAGCGCGACTTAGAAGCAGGCGCAGACGGTTATGGAGACTGGCCGGGAGCGCGCTCGTCTCGCGCGCGAATGCGGTGTCGGGCCGAAAGAAGGTCTCGCGGACGAAGTAACGTGACATGGCATCGGCTCCAACGCAGCGCCTGTCCCAAGCGGGCGCTCAACCTCAACGCGGCGATCCCGGAAAACGCACGGTCTTGTTGGGATCGGCGCCACATCGCCTCTCGATCGATCCGCGCCGTTGACGCGGTTCAATCGTCATCGCCAAGCTCGGGATCCCAGCCGGCCGCGCGCGCCCGTTCCACCGCTGCCGCATAGATTCGCGCATGCCGCTCGCGCAGCTCGGGCGGCAGGTTGGAGGCCAGGTGACCATAGGGCATCCAGGCATCGCTCACCTTGTCGTAGAGCGACTCGATGCCCTGAATGGTCCAGCCTTCGCAGGTTTCGTCTTCCGGGATGATCCCGAACACCCAGGCATCCCGGATGATATTGGCGGTCGGCGTCATCGCGCCCTGTTCCTGACGGTGGATCCCCTCGTAAATCTTCGCTTTCATCGCGTAGTCCCGCTCCGGTTGACGGCTTGCCGAGTGCGTTGAGGTCGGTGAAGCCGCGAGCATGCTGTGCGTTGCGTGAACGCAGCGCCAGCATTCGCCAACCGCGCCTGATCGGACGCGGCGTTAAACTGTAACGTCTTACTCGTGCTTTCGCCATGGGCGTCCGACTCATCGTGGCGCCGGGAGCGACCATCATGACACTGTCGAACACCCCTAACCGGCTCGGTCCGGGCGCAACCGCGGCGTCCAGCGCAGCGTCTCCAACGGTCCCTCGCCGAAAAGCTGCCGATATTCAGCGGTAAAACGCCCCAGTTGATAGAAGCCCTGCGCGTAAGCGGCCTGCGTGACGGTCAGGCTGCCGGCTGGCGCGAGCCTGAGCTGGCGGCGCACGGCATGGAACCGCCAGCGCCGCAGGAAGGCCAATGGCGCCATGCCGTAGGTGTCGAGAAAGGCGTACTCCAGGGTGCGCTGACTGACGCCGGATTCGCCGCAGAGCCGTGGAACCGTCAGGGCGCTCAGGTCGGCGTCGCGCAGAAACTCCAGTGCGCGATCGAGACCCCGTTGCCGCTTGATGGGCGACGGGCGACGCTCGGCGGACAAACCGGGCAGCTCGACCGTCTCCAGCAGACGCGCGAGCAGATCGGCCTCCAGGGCGCGCAGGACGGCGGGATGCTCCAGCATCATCGGCCGGCGATGGGCCTGGCGAAGCATGCACAGGAGCCTGCGTTTCAGTCCGTCGATCTTGGCGCCCGAGGCCGGCAGCACTCGGGTCGCGGCGGCGGACAGGAGCGCCGACGCCACCTCGGGGGCGAGCGTCCGATGGATGAACTCCAGGCTGATGAGAACGATCAGATGGACCTGCCCGGCGTCGATATTGGCTTCCAGCGCACCGGGAGGCGAGGCGGGAAGGCCCTGCTCGTGCAGGCTGTCGCCCCAGAAGGTGCTGCGTCGACCGAGGCAAATCGGGACCGCGAATCCGAGCAGCCCTGGCGGCGTCATCCCAAAAACACGGCAGGGGCACTCGAACGAGTCCTGGAACAGGGCGAATGCGGGCGTGAGCAGGAACGCCTTGCGATGGACGAATGGCCCCGCCGTCAGCGGCGTGACGCAAAAGTCCCACGGCCGGGCGATCTCCTCGTAGAGGACCGGATCGTTCACTTCCAGCGAGCCGATCAGCGGCGGGGCGGTCGGCTGGATTTTGGGTGATATCATCGGATCATCCAGGGGCATCGTTGATCAACCGACTTTGCGAAAACTGCATATCCAGGCAATCGCTGCGCGGCTAGTCTAGGCGACAAAAGCCGACTAAATCAGTTTTTCCTCTCTGACGAGCCCTCAAGGAGCTGACCCGATGAAGCGACCCCTGCTTGGATTACTCGCCACCGCGGCGATGATCATCTCACTTCCCAGCCTTGCCGCGACGGGGGCGACGGCCGACCAACCCAACATTCTGGTCATCATGGCCGATGACATCGGCTGGATGAACGTGTCTTCCTATGGCGGCGACATCATGGGCGTGCAGACGCCGAATATCGACCGCATCGGCGCCGAGGGGCTGCGCCTGACCTCCTTCTACGCCCAGCCGAGCTGCACCGCCGGGCGGGCCGCCTTCATCACCGGCCAGCTTCCGGTGCGCACCGGACTGACCACCGTCGGCACGCCGGGCTCGCCGGCGGGATTGCAGAAAGAAGACATCACCATCGCCGAGGTCCTCAAGACCAGGGGTTACGCGACGGCGCAGTACGGTAAGAACCACCTGGGCGATCTCGATGAGCATCTGCCCTGCAACCACGGGTTCGACGAGTTTTTCGGCAATCTCTACCACCTCAATGCGAACGAGGATCTGGAAGACCCGGACCGCCCGACCAATTCCGAGTTTCGCAAGCAGTTCGATCCGCGCGGCGTGATCGAGTGCACCGCCAATGGCCCCGTGAAGGACGATGGTCCCTTGACCGTGCAGCGTATGGAGACCTTCGACGAAGAAATTCTCGCCAAATCGCTCGACTATCTCGCCCGCCGCGCGGTGGACAGGAAGCCCTTCTTCCTCTGGCACAACACGACCCGCAACCACGTCTTCCTTCATCTTAAGCCCGAGTCCAGGGACCAGTCACGCGGCGGACACGAGGACATCTACGGCAATGCCCTGAAGGAGCACGACGCCCAGGTCGGCCAGCTTCTTGCGAAGCTCCAGGAGACCGGTCTCGACAAAAACACCATCGTGGTCTGGACCACGGACAACGGCGCCTATCAGTACATGTGGCCCGAAGGTGGCACCTCGCCCTTCCGGGGCGAGTCGGGTAGGGACCGTGCATTGCTGCACCATCCCCCCCTAAGAACCGTGCTTGCGACTTTCGCCGCACACGGCTCAAGCCTTGTGTAAGCTCCTTTTAGAGAGCCGGTAGTTCACCGCTTTTATACAGAGCGTGGAGTTG
>NZ_CAIPNF010000146.1 GCF_903866365.1 uncultured Thiocystis sp. | reverse complement strand
GACGTACCCCTTGCGGGGAGACGCTTCCCGCCAGGGTGAGAGGTGTTGGCCTTCCCGATCGGGAAGGCGTCAAACTGGCCGACGAACTAGCCGACCTGAACCGTCGTCAACCACGCATCCAGCTTGTTTCCGTATCGTGCACAGAAGGCTTGCGCCTCCTCGGTCTCCGGCGTCGACAAGCCGGCTGCCCGCGCCAACAGCACGAGGCGGAACAAGGCGTCCGACGCCAGAAAGCTGAAGCGGCGTTTGTCTGCTTCGACCCAGACGATCAGGCCGAGAGCGTTTTTCGTCGTTGCGCTCCCGAGCACATCGAGCACATCCGGTTGATTGATGATGAGATTTTCCAGCCAATCGGCGTCGATCCCATCGCTCACGGGACTGGTCGGGAGGAGCGATTCCCGCGCCTTCACGACCACGTTTTCGAGCAGTTCGGCATGGTCGAAACTCGGTGCTGGGATGTCGCGTTTTTCAACCAGCCAACAGGGATGATTGAATTCGATGAACCAGGAATCGGCTTCGCGCTCCCAATCGAGCTGGCGGTTGTGTTGTTTCGCGAAGGCGAGCGCCTCGTCTTCGGAGGCCGCCGTCACGGTGACATTGACGCGCACGATCATGTCTTTGCTCACAAGATATTGATTCATCGATAATCTTCCATTCGTCACGGGAAACGCCCCCGCAGGAGTACGTCTCCCATTGGGGGTAAATGCCAGCGATCTGGCGCAGGCGCGGGTCAGCGCGCGCGAATCCGCGAGGGCCGGCGGCGAATGACCCGGACGGTTTCGCCCGGCTCGACATCAGCGGGAAAACCCGCCCGCGACGTGATGCGCAGCAACGAGAGGTGGCAGGGCATCCAGCCGCTCGACCTGGCGACCCAGAACCGCCTGGTTTCGCGGCCCTCTGGGTCGTACACCGCGACCCGGTGCTGCTCCAGCCCAACCAAGGTGGGAACCAGATCGGCCCAACACCGTTGGCCGGTGGCCTGATGATGCTCACGCCCAAGGCGCATGGCCGTGTGGTAAGCCTGAAGATGTTCGTCGCTGCCCAACGGCACGGCGGCACAGGGCAGACCCAACCAGTCAAGCACCTGCCGACGGCGGCGTTCAGCGACGTGATGCCCGATGGTTGAGTAACCGCCGGTCACCTGGATGACATAGAGATCGTTCATACGCTGTCTCCGAAGAAACGAGGAGGCGCATGATTCCCAAGGGGAAGGTGCGATCTCCCCAGGGGGTGAACCAGCGAAGGCTGGCGGGTTGACTGCAAGCACGAGGCTTGCCGATGGTGCGCGCGGTCTTGATGAATCGCCCGCGCAGGCGATGAACGATCTCAACCAGGTGAGATCGCAGGGAAACCTGTCCGCTCAACACACACCCAGCGGGGATGCGGAGGGGACAGGTTCCGGGGCACATTGGCCCCGACATCCATCGCTTCGATCATGCTCTGTCTTAAAACAGCGACCGTTGCTCGCCAACCCGGACTGCGGACGCGGCGGGAATGGCGTTGACGCCGATCGGCATCGGGCCGGACGGCATCGCCTGGTCTTCCAGCGGATCGTCGTGATCCAGCAACCCACGTTCGTTGATTGGTGACCACGCGAGCGACACGATGACGTTTCAGTCTTCGTGCGTGAGCGCGTCGCCCTGGTAGACGTGCACTTCGCCGAGTGCGCCATGGAAGGTCGCGTTGGCCAGCAGTTGCGTCGCGGTCATGGCTGCGCACAGGTGATCGACGTCGATCGCAGTCAAGGCAAACCGTTGCAGGGCACAGACGCCATGGTGGCGTTGCACGCCATCGCATGCCGCCAGCCGCATCACGCCCGACCCGCAGATGGGCTCCATCACGCGAATGAGCCTAACGTCGTTCAGCCGGTCATCCAGTCCGACGAACTGCATCTCGGCCATGCAGGACGCCACGGTTTGTGGCGTAAAGTATTGGCCTAACCAGCGTTGCTGGCCGCTCGAACCGAGTTCCATATCGGTTGGACCCAAAATATCGGTCCAGGGGTGCTCTGCGACCAGCTTGCCGTAGAGGCTCGACAGCGCGTACAGCGCCTCCTGGCGTTCCTCGTCCCAGGGCTGTTGGAGCCGCCGCCCGAAGCCGGCCAGCACGTCCTGGCAAAGGAAGTGCAGCCACTCGTCGGGACGGTCGCGCCGCCCCCGGTTCGCGAGGGTTTCGATTTCGCGCGCGAGGAGACGCGCGGGAGACTGGCGATCTTTGTGAACAGCTTTCATTGGCGGACCTCAAAAAAAGGACCGCCCCCCTGGGGAGCGATCCCATAAGCGCCAACATAGCCGACAAGCCCTTGAAAATCAGTGGAGAGGTGCGATGTGTTAGCTTTTTGCTGCCATGCTCCACGCCCCTCAGCCCGTCGATCTTGCGTTTGAAGCGTTTCTGAAGGAATTGCCACCCG
>NZ_CAIPNF010000145.1 GCF_903866365.1 uncultured Thiocystis sp. | reverse complement strand
CGTCGGTGCATTAAAGGATGTCAACGATGCCAATCAACGAACCGACTTCGCGCGATCTTCCTGTCGAGAAGACCGCCGAGATCCGACTCGCCATGACGGCGGCGATGTCGCGTTCCGAACGCTTTTTAACCCATCGCGAATGTTTACGGCGCGTCTTGGCGCGCTTGGGGGCATCGGGCGATGCGGATGGCCTACTCAGAGCGTGGGGGTATCGACCGGATGCCTTGATGCGCACGCGCGGGGCGTTGCTCGGGACGCGCACGGTGCAGGCGCTGCTGGATACCGTTGCCACGACGCAAGCGCAACGGTCGATCCGACCCATCCCGCCGAGCACGGGCAGTTGAACACGCTTATGGCCGGGCTCGGAACGACCCTCGAAAGCGAACTGAACAAACGCACCGGATCGAACATGACACCAATGAATGCAGACGCGGCCATTGAGGCCACCAAAGCGGTTTGGATCGCCTGGACAAACGCGGACCTCACCGAGGGGCGCGGATCTCCATCTCCGCTCTTTGTGTGCGCGTCGAGGACAACCGCCGAGCGATTAGGCCGAGGAAAGGGGGTACATGGGTCCGATTGCCAGGTCAAACCCTCCGTCGCCTACAACATCGCTGGTCTCTGGGTCGCTCAATGCCGTCTCGAAACGCTCTCGCTGGCGGACACGCAGCAGGACACGTTGATAGCGGCCAAGGAGGCGATTCGATCCAAGATGTTGCAGGCCGGCATCACCGAAGCGGAAATGGCCGTTCTGTTGGAGACGCCCGAGTGACCGCGCCGCTGTTGCTCACCCTGGAGCGCGCCGCCGAAACCCTCGCGATCAGTGCGCGCAGCGTGCGCCGCCTGCTCGACGCGGGCGAACTCGCCCCGGTGCGCATCGGGCGATCCCTGCGCGTGAGCGCCACCGACCTCACTGCCTATGTCGACCGCCAAGTGTCCGGGAGTACTATTGCTCTTGGGGTGGTGGTGCCTGGAGACAGCACATGCCACGACGTAAGACCAAGACCAGACCGAAAGAAGGGATCTACGAACGGCCACGCTCGCCGTATTGGTGGGCCGTCTACCCCAACGGGGTCGGGGGTTCGACTCGCCGCAGTACTGGGGTTCCCGTCGCCGACGATCCCGAAGGTCTGAAGGCCGCTGCGATCCGCGCCGGTTGGATGGCCGAGAAGCAGATCGAACGCACCGGAGAGGGCAGCACGTTCGACGATCTGCTGTTGCTCTACCTCGACCAAGTGACCCCGACCAAGCGTGCGCCGGAGCGGGACCAATGGAGCGCCAAGGCATTATTCCCGGCATTCACCGGGCGCAGGTTAGACGGCATTGGTGCCGCCGAGGTGCGCGGCTATATCGCCAGCCGTCGTGCGGGGGGAATCGCGCCAGGGACCATCAACAAGGAAGTGGGCTTGATGTCAGCCGCGATGAATTGGGCTCGGCGAGAACTGGAATGGGACATCCGCAATCCCTGGGAGTCCCGCCGCCTGAGTGAACCCGCAGGGCGCAATCGCTGGCTGACGCGGTAGGAGGCCGCGCGACTCCTGAAAGCGGCCGCCGATCCAGCGCGCATGCTGCGCTGGCCCTGGCTGCTTGATTTCATCCGCTTGGGACTGCACTCGGGGATGAGGCCGGGTGAAATGCTGTGGCTGGAGTGGAGGCGGGTCGACCTCCAAGGTGCCTTCATCACCTTCGAGGCCGCCCAACCGAAGAACGCGAAGACGGGGCAGAAGAACGGCAAGCTGGGGCGCGTACCGCTGAACCTGGTGGCTCGGGAAGCAATCCTAGCACGCGCGCGATTTCGGGCGGAACATTGCCCGGCATCGCCTTGGGTGTTCTGCCGGAAGGATGGCAGCCGCATTGCTCGCATCATAAAGGATTTCTGGGTTGCGCCAAGGATGCCGAACTCGAAGACATCCATCCGCACGACTTGAGGCGCACGTTCGGGAGTTGGTTGGTTCAGGCTGGAGTCGGCATCGAGCGAGTGTCTGGATTGCTCAGACATGGCGATGTCGCCATCACCGCCCGCGTCTATGCGCACTTGCGCCCGGGGGATTTGGCCGATGCGGTGGCGATTCTCGATCGACCGGAGCGAAGTGGATCAATCACGCATTTGCACACTGATTTGCACACTGGCCCAAGGGAGGTTACGGCAGGTATAAAAAAGCCGCAGTTAAGCGGCTGATTCAAATCGGGAATTTTGGTCGGGGTGACAGGATTCGAACCTGCGACTTCTGCCTCCCGAAGACAGCGCTCTACCAAGCTGAGCTACACCCCGAAAACGGGTCGTCGATCAATGCGTGCGACTGACCGCGAAATCGGCCATCATCGCGAGAGCCTCGGTTGCCGGGGAAGCGGGCAGGGCTTTGAGCGCATTTCTCGCACGCATCACGTAAGTTTGTGCAAGCTGAGTAGTGTAGGCGATTGCATCGGTCGACGCAATTGCCTCGACCACGGCATCGATCTGTTCGCGTCCGCCATTTTCGATGGCGTCACGCAGCAGCGCGCGCTGCTCTGGAGTGCCGACCGCCATGGCCCGGATCACCGGCAGCGTGGGCTTGCCCTCGTCCAGATCATCGCCAACATTTTTCCCTAGCTCGGCATTGTCGATGCTGTAATCGAGCGAGTCGTCGATCAGTTGGAATGCGATTCCAAGACAGAGCCCGTATTCGGCGGCGGCTTCCTCGATCGCTTTCGATGAACCGGCAAGCACGGCCCCGAGTCGAATCCCCGCCTCGAACAGGGTCGCGGTTTTGCGGGTGATGACCTCCATGTAGCGCGATTCGTCGGTGTCGGGATCCCGGGTGTTGAGCAGTTGCAGCACCTCTCCCTCGGCGATGCGATTGGTCGCGCGGGAGAGGATATCCATGACGCGCATGATGCCCACGTCGACCATCATTTCGAAGGCGCGTGAGTAAAGGAAATCGCCCACCAGCACGCTGGCATCATTGCCCCAAACGACGTTTGCGGTCTCGCGATTGCGTCGTAGCTCCGAGTTGTCCACGACGTCATCATGCAACAGCGTCGCGGTATGGATGAATTCCACCACGGCGGCGAGGTCGATGTGACGTTCTCCGCCGTAGCCGCAGGCGCGCGCGGCGAGCAGCACGCAGAGAGGGCGCAGACGCTTGCCGCCGCTGTTGACGATGTAGTGGCCGATCTGGTTGATCAGCACAACATCTGACTGAAGTCGGCGCAGGATCAAGGCGTCCACGGCCTTCGAGTCCTCGGCGACAGGGTGTCGAATCGTGGAGAGGTCCATGCGTGTCTGGGGGCTGTCGATGATGGCGGCGGATGCTAGGGGTGGCGCGGGTGGCTGTCAAGCCGCCTGGTCACGGTGGATGTTGGTTGCATGTTCACCCAGCGAAGGTTACGCCAATTCGGTCGTCCTGGTCGACTGCTAACGTTGGCTTCCCGCCGAGAATCGCAAATCCACGCAGGGCGAGCGCGTACCCCTATAAATCAATAAGTTACAGTTCATATGTATTGTGAAGCTCGCATCTTAACTGTTTGATTTTATTGATTTCAGAAAAAATTATACGCGCTCACCCTGCAAATCCACGCCCGTCGATTGAGCCGTCGAGTCGAATTCGTTAAGATGGGCGATTGACGCGCCGTCTTTCTTTGGCGTATGATTCCGCTTCTTTGTTCCGGCGCCGGGCGTCGACAATTCCGAATAGTCCTGGGGATTTTCAGACATGTACGCGGTCATTCAAACCGGCGGTAAACAATACCGGGTTTCCGAAGGTGATACGGTTAAGGTTGAAAAGCTTGTCGCCGAGGCAGGTACGAGTATCGACATCGATCGCGTCCTGATGGTAGCCGATGGCGATGACGTCAAGGTCGGAAAGCCCTATCTCGACGGTTTCAAGGTGACCGCGACGGTCGAAAATCATGGTCGTGCGAAAAAAGTCAAGATCGTCAAATTTCGCCGTCGCAAGCACTATCTGAAGCGTCAAGGGCATCGTCAATGGTTTACGGCGCTCAAAATCACCAGCATTAGCGCCGGTTGAGGAGAAATCTCCGATGGCACATAAAAAAGCAGGCGGCAGTTCGCGCAACGGTCGCGATTCAGAATCGAAACGCTTGGGCGTAAAGGTGTTCGGCGGCCAAAAAGTCACGGCGGGCAGCATCATCATCCGTCAGCGCGGCACGCAATTTCACAATGGCGTCAACGTTGGCTGCGGCCGGGATCACACCCTGTTTGCATTGAGCGACGGGGTCGTCAAATTCGTGGTGCGGGGACCAAAAAACCGCAGATTCGTCACGGTCGAGAACGGCTGATTAACCATTGGTCCGGCGTTCGTCTGGCATAGGCAAAGGCGGTGAGCCTCGTCCCTGGGACGGGGCTTTTTTCATTTAAGCGTTGTAGACACCACCGAGTCGGGTCAAGTTCATGAAGTTCGTCGACGAGGCATTCATACGGGTCGAGGCCGGCGATGGCGGCAACGGCTGCGTGAGCTTTCGTCGCGAGAAATACATCCCCTTCGGCGGCCCCAATGGCGGCGATGGCGGCGATGGCGGGAGCGTCTATCTACTGGCCGACAACAACATCAACACCCTGGTGGACTTTCGCTATCAGCGCATCCAGCGCGCGGAGCGGGGTCAGAACGGCATGAGCAAGGACATGACCGGGCGTGGCGGGCAGGATCTCGTCGTTGCGGTGCCGGTCGGGACACGGGTCTTCGAGCAGCAGACCGGCGAGCTGATCGGCGAACTGCGGGAGCCAGGTCAGCGCATGCTGGTCGCCCAGGGCGGTTTCCATGGCATCGGCAACGCGCGTTACAAATCCAGCACCAACCGCGCGCCGCGCCAGTCCAAGCCGGGCACGCCGGGCGAGCGCCGCGATCTCCATCTGGAACTCATCCTGCTGGCCGACGTGGGTCTGCTCGGATTTCCGAACGCTGGCAAGTCGTCCCTGATCCGTCAGATCTCCAGCGCGCGCCCCAAGGTCGCCGACTACCCGTTCACGACGCTCTATCCCAACCTCGGCGTGGTGCGGGTCGGGCGCAATCGCAGTTTCGTGGTCGCCGACATTCCCGGCGTGATCGAGGGCGCGGCCGAGGGTGCCGGTCTGGGGATTCAATTCCTCAAGCATCTCGCGCGGACCCGTCTGCTGCTGCATCTGGTGGACATCGCGCCACTGGGCGATCAGGAGGATCCCGCCGGACAGGTGCGCAAGATCGAGGCCGAGCTGGCCGCCTTCGCTGGCGAGCTCACGGCTAAAGAACGCTGGCTGGTCTTAAACAAGACCGATCTGCTCGACGAGGAAGAGTTTCGGACACGTCAGGCGCAACTCCTGGCGGATCTCGGCTGGCGGAGTCCTGTCTATGGGATCTCCGCCCTGACCGGCCAAGGAACGGCCAAGCTCGTGAACGATCTGATGAGCCGCCTCGAACAACTGAAGGTCGATCCCGATGCAACGCCCATCGCGCATCAGGATTTCACGGATCCCAGCGTCTCTGAGTGGGACATGCCGGCCACACCCGATGAGGGCGAGTGGCATCCTCTCGATTGATTCCCGGTCCCTGTCCCCATGATTACCCGCGAAGCCATTTCCAGCACCCGCCGCTGGGTCGTCAAGATCGGGAGTGCGCTCCTGACCCAGGATGGTCATGGTCTGGAGCGCGGCATGCTCGTGCCCTGGGTCGACCAGATGGCGGCGCGCCGCCGGGCTGGCAGCGAGGTCGTGCTGGTCTCCTCGGGTGCCGTGGCGGAAGGCATGGCCCGCATGGGTTGGCGACAACGCCCGAAGGCGTTGCACGAGCTTCAGGCCGCGGCCGCCGTCGGCCAGATGGGATTGATCCGGGCCTATGAGGATTGTTTCCAGGTCCGCGGTCTCCATACCGCCCAGGTTCTTCTGACGCGCGACGATCTTGCCAATCGTGTGCGTTATCTCAATGCACGCAGCACCTTGCGTACCCTGCTCAAACTCGGCGCGGTCCCGGTCATTAACGAAAACGATACGGTGGCGACCGACGAACTCCGTTTTGGCGACAATGACACGCTTGCCGCGCTCGTGGCCAACCTGATCGAGGCCGATCTGCTCATCCTGCTCACCGATCAGGATGGGCTCTTCGATCAGGATCCCCGTTTCCATCCCGATGCGCGCCTGATCGCCGAGACCTGGGTCGACGATCCGCTGCTTGACGAGGTCGCCGGAGGAAGCGTCACCGGACTTGGCACCGGCGGCATGGTGACCAAGGTCCGGGCGGCGCGACTGGCGGCGCGTTCAGGGACGCCGACGGTCATCGCGCCTGGCCGCGGCACGGAGGTGCTGACCCGTATCGGCCGTGGCGACCTGGTTGGCACCCTGCTGATTCCTTTCCAGGGACCGCAGGCCGCGCGCAAACAGTGGCTCGCTGGACATTTACAGTCGCGCGGGCAGCTCATTCTGGATGCCGGCGCGGTCAAGGCCCTGCGGGAAAAGGGAACCAGCCTGCTTGCTGTCGGGGTCAAGGCGGTACGGGGAAAATTCGATCGCGGCGAGGTCGTGTCCTGTCTCGACGAGACCGGGAAGGAGATCGCGCGCGGCTTGGTCAATTATGATGCCGTGGACGCGGATCGTATCAAGGGGCAGTCGTCGCTACGCTTTGAATCCATCCTGGGTTATCTGGACGATGCCGAGTTGATCCATCGCGACAACCTGGTGGTTCTGTAACGATATCGATTAAGCGTTGGTTCTCCCAATCGATACAAGGAGCGGTTCGCCCCTTGAATCGATCAGGCCACACCGGCTGCGGTTTAATCTTCCTTCTGCTCGAACAGGCGATAGACCAGACCGGCAATCGCAGCGCCGGCAAGCGGTGCGAGCCAGAACAGCCAGAGTTGTCCCATCGCCTTGCCCTCGCCAAGGAACGCCAGGATTAGCGCCGGTCCGGTACTGCGCGCCGGATTCACCGAGGTGTTGGTGATAGGGATGGAGATCAGATGGATGAGCGTCAAGGCCAGACCGATGGCAAGTCCGGCGGCAATCCCATGGCCGCGTTTATCCGTAGCTCCCAGGATGATGAAGAGGAACATGGCGGTCAACACGACCTCGGTCGCGAGCGCCGCTTCCATCCCATAGCCGCCCGGCGATAATTCGGCGTAGCCGTTGACGGCAAGACTGTTCGCGCCGAGCGTGAACGCAGTCATTTGGTCGTTGTAGGATCCCACGTCGCTGGCAATAAAATAGATCAGTGCCGCGGCGGCAATGGCACCGAGTACCTGAGCGATGATGTACACAGGTAACTCTGCGAAGCTGAAGCGTCCCCCGACCGCAAGGCCCAAGGAGACAGCGGGATTGAGATGGCATCCAGAGATATGGCCGATCGCATAGGCCATCGTCAACACGGTCAGGCCGAAGGCGAAGGAGACGCCCAGCAAGCCAATCCCAACGTGAGGGAAGGCGGCTGCGAGCACGGCGCTTCCGCAACCTCCGAGTACCAGCCAGAAGGTTCCAATGAGTTCAGCGAGAGAGCGAGTCATCAAAGGCACGGATTGATTCTCCAGTCAGGTTTCAAGTGGCAAGGGTTCGTGAAATTCGAATTCCAGAGCGTCCCTTGGTGTCAGGAGCATCTGGATGCAAAAGCAGTGTACAGTACTACACTATTCGATTTCTATCCTGAACATGCCGGCGGATGATGTCGTCAGCCGCGTGGTTGGTGGGCGAGTACAGTTGCGGTCACAAATTCCCTCCAGTCGACAACCTGTCGACTGCCCCAGGGCCGGCTGCAAGCCGGCGCTCCCAGCGGGCGCTTGCCCGGAAATCGTTTTCTCTCCGGAACTATCATCGGCGGATCCTTGCCCATAGATTGCCTGTCTGACCCGATAACCGATTTAGGAACCCCTGTTCATGCAACGACTCATGAAACGACGATTGCTCGCCGTGCTGTTTTTTCTGTTGCCACTGGCGACGCGCGCCGCGCCGGAGGTGCAGGAGCGACGCCTCGATAACGGACTCAGGATCCTGGTCAAACCGGACCATCGCGCGCCCATCCTGACCTCGCAGATCTGGTATCGCATCGGTTCGAGCTACGAGCATGGCGGGATCACCGGGATCTCGCATGTCCTCGAACACATGATGTTCCAGGGCACCGAGCGTTTCGCCCCGAACGAATTCTCGCGCATCGTCGCCGAGAATGGCGGCGAGGAAAATGCCTTCACCGGCCGCGACTACACCGCCTACTATGAGAATCTGGCAAGCGACCGGCTGGAAATCGCCTTCGCGCTCGAATCGGATCGCATGCGCCATCTGACCCTGGGCGAGCAGGAATTCGCCAAGGAACTCGAAGTGGTCAAGGAAGAACGCCGGATGCGCACCGACGACGATCCGCAGTCGCTGACCTACGAACGCTTCACCGCCGTCGCCTATGACGCCTCGCCCTACCGCAACCCGGTGATCGGCTGGCCGGGCGATCTGGAACAGTTGCGGGTGGAGGATCTGCGCGATTGGTACCGTCTCTGGTATGCCCCGAACAATGCGACCCTGGTGGTGGCGGGCGACGTGGATCCGGAGCAGGTCTTTGCGCTGGCCGAAAAGCATTTCGGTCCGCTCAAGGCCGAGACCGTGACCCCGCCCAAAACCCTGGCGGAGCCCGAACAACTGGGCGAAAAGCGGCTGCTGGTCAAGGCGCCGGCCAAGGAGCCCTATCTGCTGATGGGCTACAAAGCGCCCGCCGTCGCGGATGCGGACGAACCCTGGGAGCCCTATGCGCTGGAGATTCTCGCCTCGATCCTGGACGGCGGCGACAGCGCCCGTCTCGCCCGCGAACTGGTGCGGGGCAGCCAGATTGCCGCCTCCACGGGCGCCAGTTACAGCGCCTTCGAGCGTCTGCCGGGGCTGTTCCTGTTCGATGGGGTACCGGCCAAGGGGCATGGCATCGTGGATCTCGAACAGGCGCTGCGCGACCAGATCGCGCGTCTCCAGACCGAGCCGGTCGACGCGAGCGAACTGGAGCGGGTCCGCACCCAGGTGATTGCCGGCAAGGTCTATGAACAGGATGCGCTCTTCTACCAGGGCATGCAGCTCGGGCAGCTCGAAGCGCTGGGGCTCGACTGGCGGCTTGCCGATGCCTATGTGGACAATCTGGCCGCGGTCACGCCCGCGCAGATCCAGGCGGTCGCCCGCAAATATCTCAATCCCGATCGACTCACCGTGGCGGTGCTCGATCCGCAACCGCTCGCCGACGACCAGCCGGCACGCGCCCCGCAGGGTCTGGGAGGACTCACTCATGTTCGCTGAACGCGCCTTACCGATCATTCACGGGCAACGCCAGCCGCGACTCGCAAAGCCCCTCTTCCCAGCGGGGAGAGGGGTTGGAGTGAGGGGAGCCTGCCTCGCAATCCTCTTGCTGACCGTCGGCCTCGCCCCCGGCGCCGCTCGCGCGACGCCGGAAATTCAGACCTGGCAGGCGCCCAGCGGCGCGCGGGTGCTGTTCGTCGCCGCCCCGGATCTGCCCATGGTCGATGTGCGGGTGGTTTTCGACGCCGGGAGCGCGCGCGACGGCGAGCGCTCCGGCCTGGCCTCCCTGACGGCGACCATGCTCACGCAGGGCGCGGGCGACTGGAATGCCGATGTCCTGGCCGAGCGGATGGAGAATATCGGCGCCAAACTCGACGCCGGCGCGGATCGCGACATGACCTCGGTGGTCATGCGCTCGCTGACCCGCGAACCGGCCCTGAGCACGGCGGTCGAGACACTCGCGACCGTGCTGGCCGCGCCGACCTTCGCCCCGTCGGATCTGGAGCGTATCCGCGAGAACCGGCTGGTCGCGCTCCGGCAGGATCAGGAATCGCCCAAGACTGTGGGCCAAAAGGCGCTCTATCGGGCAATCTTCGGCGACCATCCCTATGCCGCCGATCCCGCCGGAACCGCCGCGACCATTACGGCCATGACCCGCGAGGATCTGACGGACTTTCACGCCCGCTTCTATCGCGGCGCGAACGCCGTGGTCGCCATCGTCGGCGCGCTCGACCGCGCCGGCGCCGAGGCGCTGGCCGCGCGCGTCACCGCTGGGCTGGCGGCTGGCGAACGCCCGCCCCAGTTGCCCGCGGTCGCGGAGCTGACCGACGGCACCCTGGAAGCGATCCCCTTTACCTCCAGCCAGACCACGGTACTGGCCGGCCAGCCGGGGATGCGTCGGGGCGATCCCGATTATTTCCCGCTCTATGTCGGCAACCATATCCTCGGCGGCAGCGGTCTGGTCTCCATTCTGATGAACGAGATCCGCGAGAAGCGCGGCCTGTCCTACAGCACCTACAGTTATTTCCTGCCGCTGGCCCAGCCCGGTCCATTCCTGATGGGGCTTCAGACCAAGAACGCGCAGTCGGAGCAGGCCCGCGAGGTGTTGCTGGAGACGCTGCAACGCTTCATCGACCAGGGTCCGACCGAGCAGGAGCTGACCGCCGCCAAGAAGAACATCACTGGCGGATTTCCGCTGCGTATCGCCAGTAATGGCGATATCGTTCAGTATCTCGCCGTGATCGGCTTCTACGGCTTGCCGCTGGATTATCTGGACCGCTTCACGTCGCGCATCGAGGCCATCGGCGCCGCGCAGATCCGCGACGCCTTCGCGCGGCGCGTCCATCCCGACCGGCTCGCCATCGTCACGGTCGGCGACAACTCCGCTCAGGCTTCCGCGATCAGTGACGCGGGCGAGTAACCAACTGCGCATCGTCGGCGGCCGTTTTCGCGGCCGCCGTCTGCCCTTCCCCGATCAACCCGGTTTGCGTCCCACGCCGGACCGGGTGCGCGAGACCCTATTCAACTGGCTGGCGCCCATCATCGCCGGCGCCCGCTGTCTCGACGCCTTCGCCGGCAGCGGCGCGCTCGGTTTCGAGGCCGCCTCGCGGGGCGCCGGCGAGGTGGTTCTGATCGAGCGCGCGGCGCCCGTCGCGCAGCGGTTGCGGGCCAATGCGCGGACCCTGGACGCCCCCGGCATCGAGATCCTGCAAGCCGACACGCTCCAGTGGCTAGCCGGTTCGGGTCGGCCCTTCGATGTCGTGTTTCTGGATCCGCCCTATGACGATGACCTGCTCGCGCCGGCCATCGCGCGTCTGGCGGGCCATGGCTGGCTTGCGCCGGGCGCGCGGATCTATCTGGAAGCGGCCCGTCGGACGGGGTTTCCGGAGTTGCCGCAGGGGTGGGAACTGCTCCGCGATAAGACCGCCGGTCAGGTCCGCTATGGACTCGTCGGCGTCGCCCTGGGAGCGCGGAATCCCGTCGTTGATCGCGACGCCATCGGCGTTTGCACGAAGGTTGTGCTATCGTGCGCGCCGGTCGCTGATCGCTGAATGGATCGATCGACCGCGATAAAACCCTGTCCCAAGTCGGTTCCATCCGTCGACTGACTGAATCTCCCCCAGAGGATCCAACGATTGCGCAGCGTGGTCTATCCCGGAACCTTTGATCCCATCACCAATGGTCATGTGGATCTGATCCATCGCGCGGCCCGGCTCTTCGATCGCGTGGTGGTCGCGGTCGCCGCCGATACCGGCAAGGCACTGCTGTTTTCCACCGAGGAGCGCGTGGCGCTGGTCCGGGCCAGTGTCACGGAGGATCGGCACAACGTGGAAATCGTGCCCTTTCAGGGGCTGCTGGTGAACTTCACGCGAGAACTTGGAGTCAGCGTCATCATGCGCGGGTTGCGCGCCGTCTCGGATTTCGAGTATGAGTTCCAGTTGGCGGGCATGAATCGCCGCATGGCCCCGGATATCGAAACCCTGTTCCTGACGCCGGCCGAGCAATATTCCTACATCTCCTCATCGTTGGTGCGCGAGATCGCGCGACTGGGGGGCGATGTTTCGACCTTCGTCACGCCAGCGGTTCAGGCTGCATTACAGCAGCGGTTTGGATAATATCCGCAAGTCCCATACAACCCACAGAGCAAACAAGAGGAATTTTCCCATGGCGCTGATCATTACCGATGAATGTATCAATTGTGACGTGTGCGAACCCGAGTGTCCGAATGGCGCCATCTCCCAGGGCGACGAGACCTATGTGATCGACCCCAACCTGTGCACCGAGTGCGTCGGTCACTACGAGACCTCGCAGTGCGTCGAGGTTTGCCCGGTCGACTGCATCATCAAGGATCCGGCTCACGAAGAGACCGAGGAAGAACTGCGCGCCAAGTACGAGCGTATCTCCAGCGCGGCATGAGGTTGGTTCAGACCGCACCGTCGGCCACCTGAGCCGGCGCTTGAGAGGCCCCGTCGCGGGGCTTCTCATTCTCTTCTGTTGCTCCGCGGCAGGCGTTTGCCATGCCGGCGAACTCAAACCGCCCAAGACCGCCATCGCTAAGGCGCAACCCCTGGCCATCGAGGCGGTTTCGCCATCCTCGCCATGGCCGTCGCCACGCTCTCCGTGGTCGATCTTCTGGGATCAATGCAGTCAAGCGGTTGATGCCGCAAACGATCCGCGCGGTTCCGGCCTTGCGCTGACGCGATCGCGACACGCGCTTATGGCGAGCGATCTTCAAGCCAGGCATCGGCGATATGCAGACTGACATCCACGGCCAGCAGGCTCAAGATTACGAACCCCGCCGCCAGCAGCCAATGCAGCCCGCGCCACAGCGTCCGCAGCCGTCTGCGCATGGGCTCCCAGGTCGGCTCCGGCGGATGCGGAACGTGGGCGAAGAGATCGACGAATATCAGTCCCGTGACGGCCCAGAGCAGCAGGATCAGACCCGGCATCAGCAGCGCGTCGCCGTCCTTGTCCGCAAAGGCGAAGAGCCCGATACCGGCGACGAGCGAAGCGAACGCGGCAAGACCGATCAGGATCCGGCGAACGGGCAGGAGATATCTCGCGATTTGTTGCAGACGGTTCAGCATGGCAGCAGCCATCTCGATGGCGCGGGCAGATATCGGCAGTCAGCGGGTCATCGCTTGAATCGCAAGAGCTTAAGCGATTTTCAGAAAAGCTCCTATCCAGATTGCATCCGTTCGTGGTGCGTCCTGAGTCCGTCGAAGGGCTTGCTGTCGCTTTCAGGCGGTCCTATCCTGTCCTTCGACGACGATGAAACCGACTCGTCCCCAACCGATCGCCGTTCCCCCATCAACCCTTTAACCTAAAAAGTGCAGTCGAACCGTCAAGGGCTAAAAACAAGAGGTTGCCGCGCCATTGGCATGCGTCCCGTGAGCGAGACGGGCAGCCGGGACAAGCGCCTGAAATTCTTTACATCCGTTGTGCCTTTGCCGTTCAATCCGCCGGATTTAGGTTTCAACCTCAGGGATATGCAACCCATGCTCGCGACTGAACTCACGGTCGAGCTTTTACTCACACTCTGTCTCGTCATTCTGGCGATCTTTTCATTCAATCTGGCCTTGTTGACCCTGGCGAGAATCCTGACGCCCAAGCGTCGACTCGCCATCGCAACGCCCAAGGAGGCCGCTCTGCCCAGAGTGCTGGTACAGCTTCCGCTCTTCAATGAGGGCGAACTGGTCGAACGGATCCTGGCCGCCGTCATCGCCCTGGACTGGCCCCGCGATCGGCTCCAGGTCCAGGTTCTCGACGACAGCGTCGACGGCTCGCTCGCCCTGAGCCGGCAGGCCGTGGCCGCCCTGCGCCGGGACGGCGTCGAGATCGAGTTGCGCCATCGGGTCCAGCGCACCGCCTTCAAGGCCGGCGCGCTGGCGGCCGGGCTGGAACAGTCCGCTGCGCCCTACGTGGCCATCTTCGACGCCGATTTTATCCCGCCCCCGGATTTTCTGCGCAAGACGGTCGGCGCATTGATCGCCGAGCCCGGCCTGGCCTATGTCCAGGCGCGCTGGGCGCATCTCAATCGCGACGAGAGCCTGCTCACGCGCATACAGGCGCGCCTGCTGGACTCGCATTTCGGGGTCGAGCAGGAGGCGCGCTGGCGTTTGGGGCTGCCGATCCCCTTCAATGGCACCTGCGGCGTCTGGCGGCGCGCGGCGATCGAGGATGCCGGCGGCTGGGAAGGCGACACCCTGACCGAGGATCTGGATCTGAGCCTGCGCGCCCGTCTGCGTGGCTGGCGCTCCGGCTATCTCAAGGATCTCGCCGTGCCGGGCGTTCTGCCCGTGTCCGCGCGCGCTTGGCGGGTCCAGCAATTCCGCTGGACCAAGGGCTTCGTGCAATGTTTCGTCAAACTGATGCCCCCGATCTGGGCGAGTCCGGCGCTGCCGCTCTGGCAAAAGCTGATGATCAGTCTCCAGATCGCTCAACCCCTGGCGTTCCTGCTCGGCACGGCCTGTCTCCTCCTGGGCCTGCCCTTCATCGCCGGGGCTGCGGTGGCGGGCGAAACCCTGAGCGGCGTGGCAATGGTTACCTCGATCCTAGGCTTCGCCGCGCCGATCAGCTTCCTCATCCTGGCCGGAACCCGCGGCGGGGCGCGGGAGACAGCGCTGGAGGTGCTTGGCGCGCTGGCCCTGACCAGCGGGCTCCTGCTCTCGAATGCGCGCGGCGGGCTGGAGGCACTGGTTGGCTATCGGAGCGAGTTCGTGCGCACGCCCAAGGCGCGCGCGCAGACCTGTCCACGCGCGGCGCGCTGGAGCTATGGCCTGATTGAGTTGAGCGCCGGGCTTGGGCTACTTGGCTTCGTCCTGTTGGAGGAGCCCATCGCCGTTATCTATCTGGCCATGGTCATTAGTGGACTACTCGGAGTGGGCGCGATGCAGATCATGGATGGATTGGCTCTGGCCAAGCATGCCGATACTTGACACGGCAATCCCCGTACTCGATTCAGCGGTGCGGGGATGCCTCAATGGCTCTCCTGGCCCACGGCAAACACGGTCTCGAACTGGCATAATCCTCACCATGAATAGCAATAGCACAGACACCCCGCCTGCAAGGGTGGAGCCAGAGGGCGATTCTGGCGAGAATCCGGACACCCCTTCTCACAAATACGTTTTCGTGGTCAACCTTGCCACAATCCTGTTCGTGGCTCGCAGTGCCCTTCGCGAGTCGAAATCACTCGGATGAGCATGTTGACCTTGTTGATTGTCGTCGTCCTTATTCTCATCAACGCGCTCTACGTGGCCGCCGAATTCGCCATCGTCGGCGCGCGGGCGACCCGCGTCGAACAATTCGCCGCGCAGGGTCACCGCCTAGCCGCGGCCCTGTTGCCGATTCTGCGCGATGCCGGTCGCCTGGACCGGTATATCGCCGCCTGTCAGATCGGCATCACGCTCTCCAGCCTGGTGCTCGGCGCCTTCGGGCAGGCGACCATCGGCCTGGCCCTCGGCGCGCTCCTGGTCTCGCACGGGGGACTCGAACCGCTCGGTGCCTACGCGCTCTCGGCCACCGTCGTGCTGGTGGTGCTGTCGTCGACCCAGGTGATCTTCGGCGAATTGATCCCCAAGACGGTGGCGCTGCAGTATCCGGTCGGCACGGCGCTCTTTACCTATCTGCCGATGCGCTGGTCGCTGGTCCTCTATGCCCCCTTCATCAGCCTGCTCAACGGGAGCGGCAATCTGGTGCTGCGGCGGTTCGGCGTCAACCCCGAGACCAGCCACCGACATGTGCATGCACCCGATGAAATCGATCTCCTGATCCGCGAGAGCCGCGACGGCGGGCTCCTGGAAGCCAAGGACAGCACCCGTCTGCGTGAGGCGCTCCGACTCTGTCGTCATACGGTGCGCCAGTTGATGGTGCCGCGGCGTCAGATTGCCAGCCTGGACCTGAACGCGCCGCTGGCGAACTTGCTGGCGGAGATCGACGCCTCGCCCTACACCCGGCTCCTGGTGTATCAGGGCGACTTCGACAACATGCGCGGTTTTCTGCACGTCAAGGATCTGGCGGTGACGATTGCTCGCGGGCACGACCCGGCGACGCTGCCCGCGCTGGTGCGCCCGCTGCTGGCGCTGCCGAGCGGGTTGACGATCGACCGCGCGCTCGGGCAGTTGCGTGACCGGCGCGCGCGCATCGCGCTGGCGGTCAGCGAGTTCGGGGATATCGAGGGGCTCATCAGTCTCGAAGACATCATCCGCGAACTGCTTGGCGAACTCTCCGACGAGTTCAAGTCCGCGTTCGATCTGGCGCCGGAGTCGCTGCCCGATGGCCGCTGGCGGCTGCCAGGTCGGTTGCCGATTGACGAGTCGATCGAGTGGGCGTACAGCCTCGGCACCCCCGCCTGGGAGGCCGGCGAGGCGGAGACCCTGGCCGGCTGGCTGCTGGAGCAGCTTGAAGCGATCCCGGAGGTCGGCGATCGATGCACCGCCGCCGGCATCGACTTCGAGATCGAGTGCATGGACGGCGCGGCCATTCGCTCGGTGCTGGCGCGACCCGCGCGGACGCCAGGAGACGCGCATGACTGAGTTCACGATTGTCCTGCTGGTCATCCTGGTTCTGGTCGCGCTCAACGGGCTGTTCGTCGCGGCCGAATTCGCCATCATCGGCACCCCGCGCGCGGCAATGGCGGCGCGGGCGGTGTCTGGCGACCCACGCGCGCAACGCATCGTCACCGTCCTCGACGACCCGACCCGCCTCGATCGCTATGTCGCGACCGCGCAGATCGGCATCACCTTCGCGAGCCTCGGTTTGGGCATGTATGGCGAACACACGCTCGCCGTCTTCATCGAACAGGGGCTGATCCTGGCGGGTTTCGCCGGTCCCGGCGCGCAAATCACGGCGCACGGTCTGTCTTCCGTCCTCGCGATCACGGCCATCACCTATCTGCATATCGTTTTTGGCGAGATGATCCCGAAGGCGCTGGCGCTGAACCACGCGCTGCGGGTCGCCCTCTGGGTGACGCCGCCCATGCTGTGGATCGGGCTGCTGCTCTATCCGCTGGTGCGGGGACTCAATCTGATGGGTAACCTGCTGCTGCGCCTGGTGGGCTTCGAGCGCGGTCGCGACGCCGCCCAGTATCTTGCCCCGGCCGAACTGGAATCGGTCGCGCGCGAGAGTCAGCAGAGCGGCCTGATCAGCGAGGAGAGCGGTCGGATCTTCCGGGAACTCGCCGATTTCAGCGAGATTTCGGCCGCGCAGGCGATGGTGCCGCGCGTCCGCACGCATGGACTCCCGGCCAACGCGAACGACGCCCTGCTGCGCGAGATCCTGAACCTGCATCGCCACACCCGCTATCCGGTCTACGCGGGCGATCTCGATCACATCATTGGCACGGTTCATATCAAGGATCTGCTCGGACCGCTGCGCGAGGGTTCGGGTCTCGCCCCGGCCATGGTTCGGGAAACCGCCTATCTGCCGGAAACCGCCACCCTGGACGATGTGCTCGCCGCGATGGATCGGATGCACAGTCAAATGATCGTGGTGATGGACGAGCACGGCGGCACGGCGGGCATCCTGACCGTGGAGGATATCTGCGCCGAGGCGGTCGGGGATATCGAGGAGGGGGCGGACGATGTTCCGGATGTGCTGCCCGTCGGGCTTGACAGCTATCAGGTGCAGGGAACGGTTCGTTTGGATACGCTGGGCACCCTCATCGGGCGGGAGTTGGAACACCCGGAGGTCGACAGCGTGTCGGGTTTGATCCTGAGCGAACTCGGCCGGCCGCCCCTGGTGGGCGATCGCATCTACTGGAACGAGCTGAGCTTTAAGGTCAGCAGTCTGTATGGACGCGGGGTGCGACAAGCGGTCGTGACCCTGGATCGGTCGCTCCCCCGCTCGGTCGAGCCTCTTTGACGCACTCGCAAGAAGGACTGTCAATCTTGAATAATCCTGTTCATCCTGTCCAATTCCGGAGCTTTCGGTCGGGTAGGGACTTTCCCGGAAATCGCCGAACGCCACCGCCGCCCCAACCGCTCGCCGTTCGTGACCCGCGCGGCGGGAATCGCTCGACACAGCGTCGATCCAGGCTGGACGCGGTTGAATTTGCTTCAGATCGATCAGCAGGATCGAGGTGGTACGGGTAAACTGGCGGCAGCACAACGCCGTGACGACGGGAAAAACCAGCGCGGAACCGACATAAGGCAGTCATTCATGACTCATGACGAAGCAGGCGAAAAGATCACGACCATGTCCAATGTCCCGGATGCCGCCGAGAGCACGGGAGCGAGCGCCTCCCCAAACCGATTCAAAGGCTATGTCGTGGCGATCGGAGCCTCGGCGGGCGGACTGGACGCGCTGGAGCGTTTCTTTCAAGGTTTGCCGGCCAACAGCGGTGCCGCTTATGTCGTGATCCAGCATCTCTCGCCCGATCACAAGAGCATGATGGCGAATCTGCTGTCGCGCCATACCGCCATGCCGGTGGTGACCGTCGAGCATGACATGAAGATCGAGGCGGACCGGGTGCATCTGATCCCGCCGGCCAGCATGATGAGCGCCTCGGGCGATGCGTTGCGCCTGAGCCCCAAGAATCCGCGCGGACTGACCCTGCCGGTCGATCATTTCTTCAGTTCGCTGGCCAAGGAGTTCGGCAACCGCGCGATCGGCGTGATCCTCTCGGGGACCGGCTCCGACGGTACCCGCGGCTCGGTGGCCATCAACGATGCCGGCGGCTTCCTGCTCGCCCAGGATCCCGAGTCCTCCAAATTCGACGGCATGCCGCGCAGCGTCATCGCCACCGGTCTGGTGGACGCGATCCTCCCGCCGGAAGAACTCGGACCGCGTCTGCTCGAACACATCCACCAACTGCCTCACGTCAAGATCCGGGTGCCGGTGCTGGCCGCCGAGATCGATCAGGACGGCGCCCACGAAGAGGTCATGCACCTGTTGCAGCATTCCGGCGGGATCAATTTCCGCGAATACAAGCCGGCCACCGTGATGCGCCGGATGGAGCGGCGCATGCAGGTGCGTCAGACGCCGGATCTGCTGAACTATGTGCGATTGCTGGGCACGGATCGGGGCGAGTTGGCGACCCTGCGCCGCGAGCTGCTGATCCCGGTCACGAGCTTCTTCCGCGATCCCGAGGCGTTCGAGATTCTGGCCGAGACCGCCGTCAAGACCATCGTGGCCGAACGCGCCGACAATCAGCCGATTCGCGTCTGGGCGGCGGGGGTCGCGACTGGCGAGGAGGCCTATTCGCTGGCGATCCTCTTTGCCGAGGCCTTCGATCGGGCGCGCCGCTGGCCGAATTTCAAGCTGTTCGCGACCGACGTGGAGCCCCAGAACGTCGAGACGGGCGGTGCCGGCGTCTTCTCCGAGGCGATCACGGCGGAAATCTCGCCCGAGCGGCTGGAAAAATTCTTTCTGCGGCGCGGCAACCATTTCGTGGTCAAGACCGAGATCCGTCAGAGCATCATCTTTGCCCGGCACAATCTACTCGAAGACCCGCCATTCACCCGGATGGATCTGGTGTCCTGCCGCAATCTGCTGATCTATTTCCGCTCCGAGGCCCAGGAGCGCGCGCTGCGCCGGCTCCAGTACGCCATGGCGCCGGGGGGGTTCCTCTTTCTCGGACCCAGCGAGACGCTCGCCAATCTCCAGACCGACTTCACCGCCGTCAGCTCCAAGCACAAGCTCTATCGCATCCTGCGCCATGTCGCGCTGCCCCTGGATACCGCCATCGCCTCGCTGTCGCGCAGCTCGGTGTCGGGCGCCCGGCCGCGTCCGGGGATTCGCACCCATGGCGTGTCCAGCGACGCCGCCGCCATCGATGCCGCGCAGAATCTGCTGCTGCGCAGCTACGCGCCGACCAGCCTGCTCCTGAATCAGCGTCACGATCTGCTGCATGTGTTTGGCGATGTGACGCATTACCTGCGCATCGGCGAAGGCGCGGCCACCCTGGATCTGGCGAAGCTGCTGCCCAGCTCGCTGGTGGCCATCGCCAAGGCACTGCTCTATAAGGCCGCGCGCGATCGCGCGCCGCTGCGCTCCGACCTGCTCGGGCTCTCGCTCGATGCGGGCCGCACCGAGCGTCTGCACCTGGTCGCGAGACCCATTGACCCGCCGCACGGCGAGCTGAACCTGCTGCTGTCCTTCGAGACGGAAACCGCGCCCAATGTCGCCGTCGAGATCGATGCCGCAGGCGGCCGGCGTTCCGCCACGCCCTCTCTGACCGAGATGGAGACGCTCAGTCTCGACCGCGAGACCGCCCAGCGTCTGGAGACCCTGGAGCGCGAACTGGCGGCGACCCGCGAGAGCCTCCAGGCGACCATCGAGGAACTGGAAACCGCCAACGAGGAACTGCAGGCGACCAACGAGGAACTCATGGCCTCCAACGAGGAGCTGCAAAGCTCTAACGAGGAGCTGCAATCGGTCAACGAGGAACTCTATACCGTCAACGCCGAAAATCAGGAAAAGATCGAGATTCTCAACCGGCTCAACGCCGATCTCGACGGCATGGCCAAGGCCGCCTCGATCGCGACCGTGTTCGTGGATTCGCAACTGCGTCTGACCCGCTTCACGCCCGAGGCCACTGCCCTCTTTAAAATCCGCGAAGGCGATCTCGGTCGCCCCATCGACGATTTCACCAATCTGCTCCAGTATCCGGAGTTTCTTCCCGAACTGCATCGCACCATCGCCAGCGGCGAGATGCTCCAGCACGAGATCGACGCCGCCAACGGACGTCACTATCTGGCGCGCGTGCATCCTTACGCGGTGCGCGCCGGCGAGGCGCGCGGGGCAGTCGCCACCTTCGTGGACATTACCACGCTGCGCGATGTGGAACGCCTCCAGGCGGTGCTGGATTCGCTGCCCGAGCATGTGGCCGTGCTCGATTCCAAGGGGGTTATCACCATGGTCAACCGCGCCTGGCGAACCTTCGCGGAGGATAACGGCAATCCGATGCTGCAATATTCGGGACTTGGGACCAACTATCTGGACGTGTGCGACATAGGTCAAATCCTCGACGAGCCGACCGCCGGCGACGCGATGAACGGCATCCGGCAGGTGCTCGAAGGCAAGACCACGGCATTCTCCCTCGAATACCCCTGTCACTCGCCGGACGAGCAGCGTTGGTACATCATGCACGTCGCGCCAATCGATCATCCCGGCGGGGGCGTCATCGTGAGTCACATCAATATCAGCAAGTGGTCGACGGGCAACCATGATTAGACAGAAGACCGGGGTGCGAGCGGGGCAGGGCAGCATCCATGACCTGATCGACATCTCCCCCGAGGAACTGCGCGAGCGCGCGCTGACCGCGCTGCAGCAGGGTCGCTTCGACCTCGCCGACGAGGTGCTGGCGGGGAGTGACATCAAGGTTGCCGCCCTGGTGGAAAACCTGCGGATTTATCAGGCCGAACTTGAAATTCAGAACGAGGAACTGCTGCACAGCCAGCGTCACAGCGAGGAGTCGCTCGAACGCTTCACGGCGTTTTTCAACGGCCTGCCCGTCGCCGAGCTGGTGATCGATCGCACGGGTCTGGTCAAGGAAAGCAACCTGGCGGCGCAACGTCTGTTCAATCTGCGAGACATCCATTTTCATCAGCATTTTTTCGCGCGGCTGATCGCCGAGGCGGACCGGGGCGCGGTCATCGGCGCCTGGTCCAAGCTCTCGGGGAATCAGACCGTGGTCATCCCGGAGGTCCGGTTTCGCGGCGGCGACGCGGGCGAGTTCATCGGCGATCTCCATTTCGCCCCCTTGCCCAAGACCGATGACGAGGCGCCGCAGTTCGTCTGCGCGGTGATCGACCGCACCGAGGCGGTTCAGCAACGCCGGGATCTGTTCGAGACCGGCGAGCGTCTGTTTCGCAGCGAAGCCGAGTTGAAGGAGCGGCTCAAGGAACTCGCCTGTCTCCATGACGTGCTGGCCGCGACCAGCCGGGCCGAGGCCCCCGTGGAGCAGGTCATCCGGCAAGTGGTCGAGCGCCTGCCCGCCGCCTGGCGGTTCGCGGACCTGGCCGAGGCTCGGTTGTGTCTGCCCCACGTCAGCGTCGAGACCGCCGGGTTCGCGGTGACCGACTGGTTCTTGACCGCGCGGATTTCCCTGGTCGACGGCCGACAGGGGGAGCTCACGGTCGTCTATCGCGCGCAACCCCATGACGATGACGATGGCGAGGAGCATGAGATCTTTCTGCCCGAGGAGCGGTCGCTGCTCGATGCCGTGGCGACCCACGTCGCCGTTTTTCTCGACCGGCATGACGATGAGGCGCGCCTGCGCGAGAGCCGCGAGCGCTATCGGGTGCTGGCCCAATACAGTCCGGATTGGGAGTACTGGCTCGGTCCTGACGGTCAGTATCGTTATGTCTCGCCGGCCTGCCTCAAGCTCACCGGTTATCCCGCCGAGGCCTTTGTCGACGATCCCGATCTCCTGGAACACCTGATCCATCCGGCGGATCGGGCGCTCTGGGTCAGCCATTGTCGGGAGCTGGCGTCGAGCACGGTCGAGCATGTGGGCAGCGTGGAATTCCGGATTTTCGCTCGCGACGGTCAAGAGCGCTGGATCGAGCACATCTGCAACCCGGTCGTCACGGACGACGGACGCTTTCTGGGGCGGCGCGGCGTCAATCGCGACATCACCCAACGCAAACGCTTCGAGGAGGCGCTGCGACGCAGCGAGGATTTCCTCAACGCCACCGGCCGCATGGCCAAAGTCGGCGGCTGGGAACTGGATCCCGTGACGAACGCCATGCGCTGGACCAGCGTTACCTATGAGATCTTCGAGGTCGATCCGGGCGCGGAGCCCTCCTTCGAAAGCGGGATGACGTTTTTCCATCCCAGCGATCGCGTCAAGCTGCAGAAGGTCATGGACCTGGCGGTCTCGCTGGGCGAGCCATTCGATATCCAGGCCAGGCTCGTCACGGTCAGCGAACGGCCGCTCTGGGTGCAGGTCTCCTGCGAGCCGTTGATGGACCACGGCGTGGCCACCAAGCTCCTGGGGACGATCCAGGACATCACCGCCCGCATGGACGCCGATAAATCGCTGCGTCAGGCGGCGCGGGTGTTCGAGAATACCGCCGAGGGCGTGGTCATCACGGATCCCGAGGAGCGCATCCTGGCCGTCAATCGGGCCTTTGCCGAGATCACCGGCTACGCCGAGGAGGAGGTGCTGGGCGCGACGCCGCGCATCCTCAACTCGGGGCGTCACGATGCCGAGTTCTATCAGGCGATGTGGGCCGAACTGAACCGCTCCGGTCAGTGGCGTGGCGAACTCTGGAATCGTCACAAAAATGGCCAGATCTACCCGGAACTCATGACCATCAGCGCCGTGGTGGACGGCAATGGCGAACTGACCCATTACGTCGGCGTGTTCCGCGATATCAGCCACCTCAAGCGATCCGAAGAGAAGCTGGAGTATTTGGCCCATCACGATCCGCTGACCGGCCTGCCCAATCGCAGTCTGTTTCAGGCGCGTCTGGAACAGTGTCTGCAGCGCGCCGCGCGACATCAGCGTTTGGTTGGACTGCTGTTTCTGGATCTGGATCGTTTCAAGATCGTCAACGACACCCTCGGCCATTCGATCGGCGACGGACTGCTGAAACAGGTGGCCGAGACCCTGTCGAAACAGGTGCGGGCGGCCGACACGATCGCCCGTCTGGGCGGCGATGAGTTCGTCATCATCCTGGAAGACATCCCGGCCGCGCGTTTCGCCGCCAATTTCGCGGAACGGCTGATGACGGCCTTCAGTCAGCCGTTTAACGTGGAAGGGCATGAACTGTTTATCACCGCCAGCATGGGGATCAGCATCTATCCTCGGGACGGGGAGGAGATCGATATCCTGGTGCGCCATGCCGATATCGCCATGTATCAGGCCAAGAATGGCGGGCGCAACGGGTTCAGTTTCTTCGAGTCCGTCATGACCGAGGGCGCCGCCGAGCGTTTGCGTCTGGAGCACGATCTGCACGGCGCGCTGCTGCGCGATGAATTCATTCTGCATTATCACCCGCAACTGGCGCTCGCCGATGGGCAACTGCGCGGGGTCGAGGCGCTGTGTCGCTGGCAACATCCCACGCTGGGCCTGATTCCGCCCAACCAGTTCATTCCGGTCGCCGAGGACATCGGACTCATCGATCGGCTGGGCGCCTGGGTGCTTGAAGAAAGCTGCCGGCAGCTGATCGTTTGGGAGCGAGCCGGCTTCCATGTGCCGCGATTGGCCGTGAATCTCTCGGTGCGGGAACTGGAGCGCGCCGATCTGGTGGGCGAGATTCGGGAGATCCTGCAACGGACCGGGGTCGCGCCAGAGCGCCTCGAACTGGAGGTTACCGAGTCCATGATCATGCGCAACGCCGAGGTGGCCATCAAAACCTTGTCGGCCTTGCGTGGGTTGGGCGTCACTCTGGCGGTTGACGACTTCGGCACGGGCTATTCATCGCTCGCCTATCTGAAGCGTCTGCCGCTGCACCGTCTGAAAATCGACCGTTCCTTTGTCGAGAAGCTCACGCAGGATGCCAACGACGACGCCATCGTGCGGGCGATCCTCGCGCTCGGCCGCAGCCTGGGTCTGGAGACGCTCGCCGAGGGCATCGAGACCCAGGCGCAAGTGGACTTCCTGCTGCAAGAAGGTTGCATCGAGGGTCAGGGATATCTGTTCAGCCGGCCCATGCCGGCTGCGGATCTCGCCGCAGCCTTGTTCTAGGCGATGGACTCAAATCGCCTCGAAAAACCGCCTCGTCACCGTGAGGTCATCAATGGACGGCGTTCAGCGCCGCGTCCTCGTTACCCCGATGCCCTCAGGCACGCACCAGAATGATACTCCGCCCCGCCGGGCTGTGCTGGATGGCGCTGGCGGTGCGTTCCTCGATTGGCGGCTGGCCTGATCGGCGGTCGAAGACGATGAGCCAGCCCCGGTCCAGCCCCAGGCCGGCGAGATAGCCATCCAGTTGCACGAGTCCCTCGCTCAGGGGATCGGGACGTCCGTCGCGCCAGACCTTCAGCTCCATGGCGAGTGTGACCGCGCCATAACGCAGACAGAGATCCATGCGCCCGGACCCAATGGCGTATTCGCGCTCCAGGGTGCCGCTGCCGTTGGTGACGCGATGCAGGAAGGCCATCAGCACCAGGTGCGGGGCGATTTCGTGGTAGGGGGCGCTTTTGAGCAGGGGCTCGCCGTGCTGGCGCCAGAAGGCGAGGAAAGCTTTGAGCAGGCGCTCGGGGTCGAGCGATCCGTCCGGGGCGAGCCAACTGGGGCTGATCGCGGGGAGCGAGGCTTGCGGCGTGAAGGCGAGCGCGCGCGGCAACACTTCGCGGTAGATGGGATTGGCGATGATCAGGCCGTGACCGGAGATCTGACGGCAGAGGCCCAGGTCGAGCAGATACTGGATGTCGTCCTCGGGCACCTCACTGAGGTTCGTCCCGGCGAGCATCGGCTCGATCACCCGCCGTACCCGGGGTTCCTGGAGCTTGTGCGCCAGTTGGTCAAGATGGGTAACGCGCTCGAGGATCATGTCTTCCTTGGCCCGGTCGATCTGCTCCAGGGCGATCGGCTGGGTGCGGTCGCGGCCCTCGCGCCGCTTGAAGCAGGCGCGGTAGGCGAGTGCGTTGACCAGCCAGGGCTGACCCTGGGTCAGGGTCCACACCTGATCGAGCGCCTCCGGGGTGAAGGGCTGGCCGGTCTCCTGGGTGTGCTCCAGCAGCAGCGTCCGGACCTCATCGGCGTTGAAGTCACCGAGGCGCAGCGATTCGGCCTTGATGTTGAAGGCGCTGCCGCCGGTGATGGGTTCGTGCTCGGAGCTGGCGTGGATGCGGTAGTCGCGCAGGTCGCGCACGCCGCAAAGGATGACGGTCTGCGGAAAGGCGTCCGGGCGCTGCGGGTAGCCGGCGCGCAGTTGGCGCAGCAGCGAGATCAGGGTGTCGCCGATGAGGGCGTCGACTTCGTCGAGCAGCAGGACCAGCGGCTGGTTCGAGCCGGCACACCAGCGGGTGAGAAACTCGTTCACGGCCGTGCCGCCGCCCGAAGTCTGGACGATCTCCCGACCCAAGTCCGCCGCGTCCTGGTCATTGAGCTGATCGCGGGCGCCGCGCGAGATTTGCTCCACCACCGCCCGCATGGCCTTGTCCACCTGCTCTCGATAGGGCTGCGCCACTTCCAGATTGGCATAGACCGCCCGGTAGCGCCCCTCCCGGTTGAGCTGCGCCATCAGCGCCAGCAGGCAAGTCGTCTTGCCGGTCTGGCGCGGGGCGTGGAGCAGAAAGTATTTCTTCTGATCGATCAGGGCCAGGATCTCCTCCAGATCCCAGCGCGACAGCGGCGGCAGGCTGTAGTGATCCTGGGGTCGGTTCGGACCTTCGGTATTGAAGAAGCGCATCGGACACCTCGCGGATGGCGGGATGGATTCAGCATAGCATGGCGCTTCCATGGCATCGGACCGCGTCCGGGATCGGGACTGGCAAACCGGGATGCCCGCAACAGCGGACACGCGATCGGAATACCCGGTATTTGAATCGAACGGCGATCCGCGCCGTCTCGTCATCATCGCGATTGACTGCCGCCCAACGTGCGCAGCAATTGCCGGGCGAACCCCGGCCCACGGTAGATCAGCCCGGTATAGACCTGAATCAGATTGGCGCCGGCGGCCAGCTTCGCCGCCGCCCCGGCGGGATCCATGACGCCGCCGACACCGATCAGCACCGGCTCCGGGCCGAGCGCCGCGCGGACCCGGCCCAGCAGTTCGGTACTGCGCGCCAGCAGCGGCTGGCCGGACAGTCCGCCGCTGAGTCCCTCGGTCGCGCTCGCGAGACCCGCGAAGCGGATGGTGGTATTGGTCAGAACCAGTCCGGCGCAGCCCGCCCCGAGCGCGGCGCGGGCGCAGTCGATGGCGTCCGTATCGGCCAGGTCTGGCGCCAGCTTGACCAAGAGCGGGCGCGGGTGGGACAGGCGCTGATTCGGCCCCTGGATCGCCGCGACGATCCGCTCGACCTCCTCGACCCGTTGCAGATCGCGCAGACCCGGCGTGTTCGGGCTCGAAATGTTCACCACCACATAATCGGCCAATTCGCCGAGCCGCTCGAAACTGCGGCGATAATCGTCGGCGGCCTGTTCCGGCGGCGTCACCTTGGACTTGCCGAGATTCACGCCGAGCGGCACCTGAAGCAGATCGCGCGCGCGCAGACGTTCCAGCCGCCGCCCGATGGCCTCCGCGCCTTCGTTATTGAAGCCCATCCGGTTCACGATCGCGCCATCCCGCGGCAAGCGAAACAGCCGTGGCCGAGGGTTGCCGGGCTGGGGCAGGGCCGTGACCGTGCCCACCTCGACGAAACCGAAGCCCAGCGCCTGCCAGGCCGGCACCGCTTGGGCGTTCTTGTCCAATCCGGCGGCCAGCCCGATCGGGTTGGGAAAGCGCAGTCCCAGCGCCTCGACGGCCAGGGCCGGGGCGCGGGCAATGTCGCTGTCATCCAGTTTGCCCGCGAACAGCGTCGACCAGCGCGACAGCAGGCCCAGGGTCAGATTGTGCGCCAGCTCCGGATCCAGCCGGAATGCCAGCGGTCGGAGGAGGCGCCACAGGTTGTCTTCTGTCATCGTGTTGTCCAAGGCTGTTAAGTCGCGTCCATCGCGCTGCGTGTCGTCGCGCGGGATCGGCCAGATGGGATTCGCCCAGGGCCGTCGGCGTCGATGCGGTTTAGAGGCGATTGACCTGAATGGTATAGTTTGCGTCTTTCAACCGATATCCCCGCGGGAACACTTTCATGGACACGCAAACCCAGTTGCCGGTCGCCCCGCTCGCATCCTGAGACCGCCGCCATGCGTCATCGTGTATTTGTTTATGGCACCCTGTTGCGCGGGGAAGTTAACCATCGCTTGCTGAACGGCGCGGAGTGGCTGGGGCCGCATCGCACCGCGCCCTGCTTTACACTGTATCGCATCGGCGCCTATCCGGGCGCGGCCCGTGGCGGGGCGACCGCGATCCTCGGCGAGGTCTATGCCCTGGATGGCGCCGGTTTGCGCCAACTCGACCGGCTGGAGGACTATCCGATCCTCTATGATCGACACCGGATCGCAACGCCCTATGGTCGCGCCTGGATCTATGTCTATCGCGGCCGGCTGCGCGACCGGCCGATCATCGTCGGCGGCGATTGGCGTGCCCTCGCTGCGGATCCGCAGTCTTTGCGGGCCGCCGGCGTGCGTTGTCTCAGGGATCCCAAGACCCGTCACCGACGGTCGTCATCATCCACAGGTTCAGACGCGATAACCACCGAGATCGAGGAAAGAGCATGTCCGAAGAAGGCCGTTTCACCATCCATCTTGAGCAACGCGAAGGTTTTCAGATCAATGTCGCGTTCGACTGGAAGCGCGCGCCCGATCTGCTGATGGACGAACCCCCGCCGCTCGGCGAGCAGCAGGGGCCGAACGCCTCGCGCCTGCTGGCCGCCGCCGCCGCCAACTGTCTGAGCGCGAGCCTGCTCTATTGCGTCTTCAAGGAAGAGCCGCCAGAGCACTGTCTGCGTACCGAGGTTGACTGCATCATGATCCGCAACGAGAAGAAACGTCAGCGCATCGGCGGTCTTGAGGTCCGGCTGATCCTGGCCGATGTCGTCACGCAGTCGCCCCGTTTCGCCCGCTGCAAGACCTTGTTCGAGGATTTCTGCGTGGTGTCGGCGAGCATCCGCCAGGGCATCCCGATGCGCGTCACGCTGCTCGACGAGCAGGGCACGATCCTGCATGAGTCCGAGTGATGTCTTCGCGTCCCTGCGGTCGTGCTTACCGATCCACGCCCACGGGAGCGGGTCGCTGGATCTCGGCGAGATGACGCCGGAAGGCACCGGGCAGGCGCCCTCCGGAGCCGCGACCGCCCTTGCCGGCGCGCTCGACGCGCTGGGGCTGTCCGGATCACGGCCGGTGCTGGTGCTGATCGGCGGGGCCGCGAATCTCGATCCGGCGGTGGCGGATGACTTGCTCAGCCTGTTCGAGCGACTGGCGCCACGGCTGGATGCGCTGGGCGTCACGGTCGTCGATGGCGGCACCGCCTTTGGAGTCATGGCCTTGATGGGTCAGGCGCGCCATCGGACCGGCGCGCGCTTTCCGCTGCTCGGGGTCGCGGCCCGCGGCACGGTGGCGCTGGAAACGCGGCCGTCGCGTGCCGCAATCCGCGTTCTGAGCGGGGAGGGACAGTGGGGGGACATCGCTCGGCTCGGGGGGCGGGCGTCCGGCGAGGGTGCGCGGCTTGATCCGAACCACTCGCATTTTCTCCTGACGCCGGGCGATCGCTGGGGCGACGAATCGGCCTGGATCGGCGCTGTCGCGACCCAGCTTGCCGGCGATTGCCCTGCGCTGACCCTGGTCGCCGCCGGCGGGCGCGTCACCCGGCTCGACGTGGCGCTAGCCTTGCAGTCGGGTCGGTGCCTGATCGTCCTGGCCGGCACCGGCGGCACGGCCGAGCTGCTGACCGAGTGGTGGCGTCACGGCCGGGAGATGGCGGAGATTCCGCTGGGCGTGCGCGAGCGCGCCTTGATGCGGGTGGTGGAGATGGCGGATGCCGTCGCCCCCGTGGTCGACATCCTGGCCCAGAGGTTCGCGTCGACGGGGGTCGGGAAGGCGTGATGACGATGCGGCCCTGGAAATGACCTGAGTGCCTCCATGTTTTTTGGTCCATCGCCCATCCATGTCTGCGGCTCCGAGTCGCTTGCCTCGCGCGTCGTCGCGGGATTGCGTGCGGATGGGCGACGGGTGCGCCTGGTCTCGCCCGACCAACTGACGACCCTGAAGCCAACCCGCATCCGTACCTTGATCCTGGCCGATCCACCCGACCCGGCGGGCTTGATCGCCGCGTTTGCCGCCCGGCTGGGTCAAGCCCGGCGAGGGTTCGGCGCCGAACCCATCCGGCTGATCCTGATGCACCCGGCTGACCCGCCGCCCCCGCTGCCTGAACTGAACGGTGACGGACGGCTGCGTCTGGAAACCTTCGCCATCGACAATCGCGCCATGCGCGCGCTGCTCACCCGCTGGCCGCTGCATTCCGGCATGGATCCGCCGTTCGGTCAGGAGCCGCATCTGCTGATCGCGGGTTTCACGCCCTCCGCCAGCGCCTTTCTGGTCCAGGCGCTGCGGCTGATCCACTACGCCGATGCACGCCCACGCGTCAGCGTTCTCTGCGATGACACGGAGCGCGCGGGTGCGCGTTTCCAGGCGGCGTATCCCCAAGCCGGTCAGGTGGCGGAGATTCGGTTTGCGCCGCTCGCGTCACCGTCACTCACGGACGCGCCAGCCGTCACCCTCGCCCTGGTCTGCCTGGACGCTCCCGGCACCGAGGGTCTGCGGGTGGCGCGCGCGCTTGCCAAGACCATCGCCCGCGAGCAACGCGCCTCGCCGCCGATCCTGCTGGAGATCGGCGACGACGAGGCTAGGGGCGACATCGCGGACTGGGACGGACAGATCATCCCCTTCTCGTCGCTCCGCGAAGCCTGCCGACCTCAGGTGTTGCTCGATGGCCTTGGCGACGAGGCGGCCCGGAGCATCCATGAACAGTATTGCGACAACATCGCCGCGCAGGGACGCGATCCGGGCGACGAGCCGGCCGGACAACCCTGGCCGCGACTGGCCACGTCCTATCGACAGGCCAACCGCTATCAGGCGGACCATCTCTGGGCCAAGCTGGCCGTCACGGATTGCCGCGCGGTGGCCGAGGAGATGGTGGACGCCTTCGCCTTCGCGCCGCTGGAGGTGGAACGGCTGGCCCGGATCGAACACCGGCGTTGGGCCGCCGATCGGTTTCTGGATGGCTGGAGTCATGCCCCGGTGCGCGACAACGCCCGCAAACAGCATCCGCAGCTCATCCCCTATGACGAACTGTCCGAGCCCATGAAGGATCTCGACCGTTTCGCCGTGCGCGGCGTGCCGAACCTGCTGGCGCGTTCCGGGCTGGGGGTGGTGCGTCTGCTGATCGTCGGTCTCCCCGCGCCGGGTGTGGGGTCGGCCAGCGGGAGACGGCTGCGGACCCTGACCCGGTTGGCTCTGGAGCGGCTGGTCGCCCGCTATCCGGATCGCGCGCTGGTGCTCGCCGCCACGCTGGCGGATCCGGCGACGCGACAGGTGGCGCGACAGGCGCTGGATCAGACCGATGCCGGGCTCTTCTGGCTGCTGCCCCGGCCTGTCGACGAACTGCTGGCCGCCCAGCCCGACGCCGCCGCGCGCCAGGATCTGCTCGAACTCGCCGCCCGCGCCGAGCGCCGGATCGCGCTGGACGGGGAGGACGAACTGGCGCGCTGGTTCGCCGCGCGGACCGAGATCCTCGTCGCACTGGGAACGATCGCGCCCCTGGCCGAACCCGCCAGACGGGTGACGCTCGCGAATGGCTGGGTCGGACTCGACTGGAACTTCGAGTATTGATGGGAGCCGGTTTCCCCTGGGATCGCCGGATTGCACTCGGCGCTTCGGTCGCCAGGCCAGAGTTTGGCGTTCAGTTCCAGCGTTCGACGCAGGGATGATGTTTGCCCGAAAGCGCTTTGGCCATCTGGCCGGCGACGATGCCTTGAAGCGGATTGCCGTCGCGCTGAGCCAAGCGTTGCGCGCGTCCAATATTATCTGCCGCTACGGGGGTGAGGAGTTCATCTGTTTACTCTTGCTTAAACAGGACGATGAGGATTGGAAACACATGCACGCCTGTTTCCAGGCGAGGGGGTCACTGCCATTAAGTTAAGCCGTTCGTGGTGAGCTGGTCGAACCATGAACGGCTTTACGCTCAGAGGCTTAGGATTTTCCGTCCACCCTTCGACAAGCTCAGGGCGAACGGAAAATCCTTAACTTAATGGCGGTGAGGCGAGGGGGTATCTCCCAAAGCTCGTGAACGGGCGTTCACGAGCGCAAAACTCTTCAGTGCGTTTCAAGTTTTACGTCAGCAACTCGTGCTGACAACCGCAGACCTGAACTTGTCAAAGAGCGTTTCGTTCTTGGTTCTCGAACGGAATCAAGATCATGGCATAACACGATCAAGCGAGCCACATCACGTACCGACTAGGGCGAGCGCGTTTAAATCCTCAGCCGAACACCACCTTGGCGCGATCGTCGTCGTTCCACGCGGCCTTGCGGCGCTTCTTGGCCAAGCGGATCGCCGACCCCTCCTGTTCGAACAGGTTCATGCTCAGGTGGCGCACCGAGGTCAGGATGGCGGGGGCCTGGCCCTTGCGGATGCGGCTCGCATCGTCACCGAAGATCACGTCCAGGCGCCAGGGCAGGCGGTTTTCCACGCCCCAGTGCTCGCGCACGGCGTGGGCGAAACGGGCGGCATCGGGTGCAATGGAGTTGATGAAGTACCGGCGCTCGATACTTTCCTTGCCGCCGCTGACACAGGTGCGTTCGACCATCCCGATGCGGCGCAGGCCGGCCCAACGGTCGATGTTGGGCAGTGTCCGCAGATCCTCGGTGATCCAGTCGTGGCGCACTTCCATCCGACCATGATCTTTGTCCAACTCTTCGATGAAGTCAGCCTGGACGTGAGCAAAATCAGCCTGTTGTGCGACCGTCCAATCATCCTCAACCGCTTCCTGCAGGGCACTTTGGTTGCCCTTCAGTCCCAGCACGTCGTCAGCGCCTTGAGCAACGATCTGGGCGGCGATCGCGGTTTGGCAGCCCATGGCGTCAATGGTCACTAAACATCCCTTCAACTCCAGCCGTTCCAACAACTTGGGGATGGCCGTGATTTCATTGGACTTCTCGCTCGTCGCCTCCTGGCCCAACACGAGGCGGTTGGCACAGGCCCAAGCGCTGACCCTGTGCAACGGCGAACGCCCCCGCCGGCGGTCGCGCGAACCGCGTGCCGTCTTCCCGTCGACGGCGATCACCTCCCCGTCCGTGATCTCGGCGATCGACTGGGTCCAACGCAACAAACACGCCTGAAATCCCTTTGGGGAGAGACGTGCGATCACGTTCGCCATGCCGTCATGGGAAGGCACGCCATTGTCAAACGGCGCAAACTGACGCAACCCATCCAGCTTGTCGCGTCCGAAATCCTCGATCGCCTCCCAGCCGTTCGCCCCGCTGACGACCGCGCAAATCGTCAACAGCACAAGATCGGCGAGAGCATGACACTTGTGACGCTCGATCCGGGGATCTTCCAAGGGACGCAAAATGCTCAAGAAGGCTGGCTGACATGAGAAACTCCGACAGTCGTTTCTCGCGATCATCCGTCAACTACCCGAAAAACGGGATTTTTAAGCGCGCTCGCCCTGTGGGATGGTCCGCCCCGCTCCTCCAACGAGCCCTGAGCGGGCACAATGAGCAATGTACTTTGAAGCATCGTCAACCGAGGTAGCGGAGCAGACCAATGGCAAAGTGTAGCAAAGAGCCTGTTGTCACGATCGGCATCGACTTGGCCAAGAACAGTGTGCATGTGTACGGCGTGGACGCGCAGGGCCGACAAGTGCTCAGCAAGAAGGTGACGCGCGGAAGTTGAGCGCCTTCATGGTGAATCAGCCGCCCTGCCTGGTGGCGATGGAGGCGTACGGCAGCGCGCACCATTGGGCGCGGGTGTTTCGCGACTTTGGTCATGAGGTGCGGCTGATCGCCCCGCCGTTCGTCAAACCCTTCGTGAAGTCCAACAAAAACGACGCGGTCGATGCCGAGGCGATCTGCGAGGCAGTGCAGCGGCCCAATAGGCGCTTTGTGGCCGTCAAGACGGTCGAGCAGCAGGACATCCAGGCGATCCATCGGATGCGCAGCCTCGCGGTCGAACGGCGCACCGCCCAGGTCAACCAGGTGCGCGGTCTGCTGCTGGAGTACGGCATCGAGATCCCCCAGGGGCGCGCGGCGCTGATGCGGTGCCTGCCCGAGATCCTCGAAGACGCCGAGAATGGCTTGAGCGAGCGCTTTCGCGCGAGTTGACTCGCCTGCTCGAGGAACTGCGCCACCTCGATGCGCAGGCCGCGCATTTCGACACCCAAATTCAGGTCATCGCCCAAAGCGACGAGACCGCCCAACGGCTGATGACGATTCCTGGCATCGGTGCCCTGATCGCCACCGCCCTGATGGCCGCCGTCGGCGAGGACGTCGGCCTGTTTCGCAACGGGCGCGCCCTGGCGGCCTGGCTTGGGCTGGTCCCGCGAGCATTCCACCGGCGGGCGCGAGCGCCTGCTCGGGATCAGCAAGCGCGGTGACGTCTATCTGCGCCAACTGATCATCCATGGGGCACGCGCCGTCCTGCGCTGGGTCGAGCGCAAGGAGGACGCCACCAGCCGCTGGGCCAGTGCGCTCAAAAACCGCCGTCCGACCAACGTCGCCGTCGTATGGCGATGGCCAACAAGATTGCGCGCATGGCCTACGCCGTGATACGCACCGGTCAGCCCTACGATGCGACGCTCGGGGCGCTCGCCAAGGGCTAATCGCCAGGCCGACACCGAGCGCGCGGCCAGGATCGCGTTAACCGCCCAGAGGGCGCCAAGACCACCGAGTATCACACCACGAGTTGCGAAGAGTGAACCTCACTGTGATGGCCAAAAAGGCCAGTCCTACCTCCCTGAAAACCTGCAGCAGTTCTAAATTTAAGACCATGATGCTCGGAAGGATTCTTTGCGAGTCGACTGGAGACTCCGATGGTCCTGAAGCCCGTTACCCCCGTGGCTCCCACGCCCAGCCTCTTTTCGGTGACGGGCCTGGTGGCCGGCCTTCGCGAGGCGTTGTTCGATCTGCCAGACCATCGCAAGGGCGGCAACCACCAGCGCTATGCGATCGGTGACGCCGCTCCGAGTGCCTTTTCGGCGTTCTTCATGCAGCGTCCTTCGTTCTTGGACGATCAGCGGCGCATGCAGTAAAGAGCGCGGACGCAACCAGGCCCGTTCGCTGTTTGGCGGGCATCCGATTCCGAGCACCCAGCAGATCGGCAACCTGCTCGATCCGATCTCCCCCGAGTGTCTGGCCCCGGCGTTCCTCGACGCGGTCGACGCCTTGCACCAGCAGCGTACCTTGGACACCCATCGCCAAGCCGATGGACGCCGCTTGATCGCCCTGGATGGCACCGAATACCACGGCTCGCGCGCGGTCCACTGTGCGCCGTGTTCCACGCGCACGCTCAGCAACGGCCAGACCCAGTTCTGTCCCCAGGACGGGCACGCGAAGCAAGATGGCGAACTCACGGCCGCCACCCGCTGGCTCCGGCCGTGGGGGCACGGATCGCGCCGTGGCGCACGACCCTGTTGGGTGACGATCAGTCTTGCCATCAGCCGTTTTGCCAGCAGGTGCTCGCGCAGGGCGGTGCGTTCTTATTCGTCTGCCTGCCGCCGTCACATCCGCTTCTGTACGAATGGGTGGCGGACTTCGCGCGCGGCGGCGAGGTGTGCACCTTGGTGAAGACCCGCTGGACGGGCACCCAGCGCCTGACCGAGACGTATCGGTGGCTCAATGACTTACCGCGGCGCGACGGGGAAGACGCCTGGCTGGTCGGCGGGTGCGAACTCACCGCCACCGATGCCGAGGGCCAGGTGCTCGACCGCAACGCGTGGGCGAGTTCCGAGCCGATCAACGCCGACAACGTCATCGCCCTGGTGGCGAGCGGGCGCCGTCGCTGGAAAATCGAGAACGAAAACAACAATCCGCTCAAGACCAAGGGATATCCTTTCGAACACAACGATGGTCATGGCCAACAGCATCTGGCCACCCTGTTCGCGAGCCTGATCCGGTTGGCGTTCCTCGTCCATCCTGTGCTCGACCGACTTCATCCCGGCTACCAGGCGGTGCGGCGTCAACTGCCGTCACGCCGCACCTCAACTTGCCCACAAGCTGCGCGAGCCGCGCGTGCGCCGGATCGTCGAGCCGATGCTGGCGGGGACCGCCCTGGGCGAGGCGTTCGAGGAAGATCGGGAGTATCTGGTCGATCTGGGTCTGCTGCGTCGCGACGGCGCGGGCGGACTCGTGATCGCCAATCCGATCTATCGGGAGGTCTTGCCGCGTGCCCTGGCCAGCGGTCCGCGGGATTCGCTGCCCCAGATCGCCCCGACCTGGCTCAACCCCGACGGCAGCCTGAACCCCGACCGACTGCTCGACGCCTTTCTCGCCTTCTGGCGCCAGCACGGCGAGCCGCTGCTCGCCAGCGCGCCCTACCACGAAATCGCTCCGCATCTGGTGCTGATGGCCTTTCTGCATCGGGTGGTCAACGGCGGCGGGCGGCTGGAGCGCGAATACGCCATTGGTCGGGGACGCATGGATCTCTGTTTGCACTACGGCGCCGTCACGCTGGGACTGGAGTTGAAGGTGTGGCGCGACGGGCGCCCCGATCCGCTGACCGAGGGGCTGACGCACCTCGACGACTATCTGGCCGGGCTTGGCCTGGACCGTGGCTGGCTGGTGATCTTCGACCGCCGCGCCGGACAGCCGTCGATCGAGGCGCGCACCAGCAGTCACGAGATGCTCAGTCCGGCGGGACGCGGCATTCAGGTGGTGCGGGCCTGAGAGAGCGTCATCCGATGAAGCACTCGCCTGCCGTAAAGGATTTCTGGCATGAAATGTCGCGGCAATCACAGTAGGATCGACCAACCGAATCTCTGTCCGCGCTGATCGCCATGAAACACCCGACCGTTGCACCGATCTGTCTGCTACTGATTCTGGCCACCCCGACCTCGGCGGGCGAGAACAACTTTGCCCTTGACCCGGAGCCGCCCGGGCCGGCCTATCTGGAGCCAGGCAAGGCCTGGCGGGAAGCGACGACGCCGTTGCCGCCCTGGCCCCAGGATGCGGACCTGATCGAATTCGAGCCTGACGGTCCGTCGTCCGCCTTCCGTTATTTCATCGACGGCAGGCACCTTGGCGTGGGCGCCGATCAGGTGGTGCGTTACACCCTGGTCGCCGAAAGTCGGAACGGGGGACGCAATCTCTCCTATGAAGGAATCCGCTGCACGCCCAATGGGCAATACAAGGTTTTCGCCTATGGCTCGGGGGGGCAATTCAGCCCTCTGGAAGGCGCCGACTGGCAACCCATCGCCGAACGCTATCGCCACGAACTCTGGGGCTTTCATTTCTGCGTGCCGCGCGGGTTCAAGCCACGCATCAAGAAAGACATGATCCGCTCGCTGACCGGCCACACCGCATCGCGAGAACTTTCCGGTTTCCAGGCCGACTGACCGCGCACGATCCCCGGTTGAAGATCGACCGATGATCCCGCACTCTTTTGATTGGCGGCGAGCCGCACTTCAACCCAATCCACTGACCACCGATGATGAGCCCATGTCAAATCCACTGATCGATCAACCCGGCCTCCCGGCCTTTTCGCACATTCGCCCCGAGCATGTCGAACCCGCCGTCGATGCGCGGCTGGCCGCCTGCCGGGAGCAGATCGCGCGTTTGACCCGTGAGGTCGCGGTGCCGACCTGGGAGAATTTCGTCGAACCGTTGGATGAAGCGGACGACCTCCTGAACCGCACCTGGTCGCCGGTCGGTCATCTCAACGGCGTGCTCAACAGCGACGAACTGCGCGCGGCCTATAACGCCTGCCTGCCCAAACTCAGCGACTATGGCACCGAGGTCGGCCAGAACGAGGATCTGTTCAAAGCCTATCAGGCGGTTGCGGCGCAGGAACATCTGGACCCGGCCCAACGCAAGCTACTGGACAATGCCTTGCGCGACTTCCATCTCTCGGGCGTCGATCTGCCCACGGACAAAAAGGCGCGCTACAAGGCCATCAGTCAGGAGATGTCGCAGCTCACCAGCAAGTTTTCCGAGAACGTGCTCGATGCCACCAACGCCTGGAGCAAACTGATCGAGGATCCGGCGCTGCTGTCGGGCCTGCCCGACTCGGCGCGGGGGCTCGCCCGCCAGAACGCCCAGCAGCAGAATAAGGATGGCTGGCTGTTCTCGCTCGACATGCCGTATTACATCCCGGTCATGACCTACGCGGACGATCGCGATTTCCGCTTCGAGATGTATCAGGCGTTCAGCACCCGCGCCTCGGATCAGGGACCGCACGCCGGTCAGTGGGACAATAGCGAGAATCTGGAGCGCATCCTGGCGCTACGTCACGAGGTCGCGCAACTCCTTGGTTTCGCCAATTACGCCGAACGCTCGCTGGCGACCAAGATGGCGCGCTCGCCCGAGGACGTGCTCGCCTTCCTCAACGATCTGGCCGAACGCTCGGTGGATCAGGCGCGTCGTGAACTGGCCGAACTGGAGTCATTCGCTCGCGCGGAGCATGGCGTCGCGGGCCTGGAACCCTGGGATGTCGGGTATTACGCGGAGAAACTGCGCGTCCACCGCTACCAGATCAGTCAGGAAGAGTTACGTCCCTACTTCCCGATCTCGCGGGTGTTGACCGGGTTATTCGGTGTCATCGAGCGCCTGTTCGGGGTGAACCTCCAGGAGGTCGAGGGCTTCGAGACCTATCACTCCGACGTGCGTTTCTTCGAGATTCGCGACGGCGCATCCGGCGCGCTGCGCGGTCAGTTCTATCTCGACCCCTTTGCGCGTCAGAACAAACGCGGCGGCGCCTGGATGGATGTCTGCACCAACCGCCTGCACAGCACCCGTTGCGATCAGATTCCCGTGGCCTATCTGGTCTGCAACTTTACGCCGCCGGTCGGGGATCAGCCTTCGCTGCTGACTCATCAAGAGGTCACGACGCTCTTCCATGAGTTCGGCCACGGGCTGCATCATCTGCTGACCAAGGTCGATTATCCGGGCGTCGCCGGGATCAATGGGGTTCCCTGGGACGCGGTGGAACTGCCGAGTCAGTTCCTGGAAAACTGGTGCTGGGAGCGCGCGTCGCTCGACCTGTTCGCCGCCCATTGGGAGACCGGCGAGCCGCTCCCGGAGGATCTCTACGGGCGCATGATCGCCGCGAAAAATTTCCAGTCGGCCATGCAGATGGTGCGTCAGTTGGAGTTCGCGCTGTTTGACTTCCGCGTTCATCTGGAATACGACCCCGCCCAGGGCGGACGCATTGCCGAGATCGTCGAGCAGGTGCGCGAGCAGGTCGCCGTCATCCGTCCGCCCGCCTTCAACCGCTTCGCACACGGCTTTTCGCACATCTTCGCGGGCGGTTACGCGGCCGGCTATTACAGCTATAAATGGGCCGAGGTGCTGTCGGCGGACGCCTTCTCGCTGTTCGAGGAAAAGGGCGTGTTCGATCCCGAGACCGGGCGTTCCTTCCGCGAGAACATCCTGGAAAAGGGCGGTTCGGAGGATGCCATGGTGCTCTATGTCAACTTTCGCGGACGCGAGCCAAATACCGATGCGCTATTGCGGCATTCGGGGATCGCGGCCTGAGCGGCCGGTACCCGAGCATGCCGACCGACAGCCTGTTTTACCGCCTGTTTCAAGACTGGCCGGGGCTGGTGCTGGAACTGGCTGGCTTGGACGCAACGGCCAGTGGCTATACTCTCAATAGATAGTATTTGCGATTTTTCAAATCGCTGAAACTTTAATGACAAGAGTGTTTCTAGCTCATCCCCTGTTACACTGTAATTTTTCATATTATACAAGAAGGGGGGTAGTCGGTTAGTGCCTCCTGTCGCAAGATGCAGGGCGAGCGCGTACCCCTATAAATCAATAAGTTACAGTTCATATGTATTGTGAAGCTCGCATCTTAACTGTTTGATTTTATTGATTTCAGAAAAAATTATACGCGCTCACCCTGTCG
>NZ_CAIPNF010000144.1 GCF_903866365.1 uncultured Thiocystis sp. | reverse complement strand
CAGATCGCCGGGCTTCAGGGGCAGGCGCGGGTCGAAGGCTCGGCGGGCCACGTCAAACCCGGCGACGATGGACTGCCAGAAGAAATGCAGGGCGAGCCGCGCGAGTGCCGCGAGGTGAAGCCGTCCCGGAGCTGGCGGCAGGAGGCGCAGGCTGACTCCCGTGGCGACGGCGGCAGCCAGTAGACCGACCGCCAGATCGGCGGTCAAGCCCGTGGCGGCCGTCTCGCTCAGGCCGGGTCCGACCAGCAACAGCCAGAAACCGAAAAAGACGCTCCATCGCGCCACAACCACGCGGATCAGTGAGTGCGCGCCCTTGGGTCTAGTCATCGGAAGGCTCGTGCATCGATTGGGTCTCGCCGAAAACGCATCCCTGATGGCATGCGGAGTATTTACATTGGTCCGGTCTCGCCGGCAACGGACAAATTCTGTCGCCGGTGCGATTGGATTATTTGGTTATCAAGATCGAATCTAAACCACGTCGGCTCTTCAGGATGACAGTAGATCTTGAAATATAATATTAACAGTTACTTACCGCGCCAAGGATCTTGTCATAGGCATGATGATCCTGCTACTCTTTTTTGCGACGGTTAGAACCCTTCGATCCGCATCGCGTCTGTCACGATGTTCAGGCTCTTTCCGTTGAAGATCTCGCTCGACTGGGTATCCGGATCGTCATACGCTCCTTCCCCGGCAACCTTGACGGCACGGTTCCGGGGTCCGTCGCGGTTGGTTGCCGAGTCTAAATCCTGTGCTATCGTGGGCTAGGAAATGGCTCTATTGTTGGCGCTCGGGTGGTATGCTTGCCGCGCATCACTCGCGGGTATCGGGGCGGCGTTCCAGCCGTCATGGATCAGTCAGGCCAAGGACACTACAGATGTCAGGGTTCATCCTCCGTTCGTCCAACCGTCCGGTTCCGCGTTGGTTACCGGCCTTGATGCTTTTTCTGCTCTGCTGCGCCCTCGCGCAGAGCGGGTTGGCGCGGGCCTGGGATCGCGATACCCGCTGGCAAGTCGCCGAGATTTACCTGGCGACCATGGGCCATGCCCCGGACGCCGAGGGCCTTGCCTATTGGGTCAACAACATCCAGAGCCTCCCCGAGTGGACCCCGACCACGGTCGCCCAGAGCTTTTTCGATCAGCCGCTGGTCCAGGCGCAATACCCCGAAGCCATGGGCGACGGCCCCCTGATCGAGGCGCTGTATCAGAACCTCTTCGGCCGCGCGGCCGATGCCGAGGGTTACGCCTACTGGCTCGGCGAGCGACAGGCGGGGCGCATCCTGCGCAATCAGATGATCATCGCCTTGATCAATGGCGGCTGGACCAACCCGGACGCCGTCGCGGACATGGCGCGCTTTGGCAACCGGGTCAGTGTCGCGCTGGCCTTCGCCGACTACCAGGTCGCGCATGAGATCGTCTACAGCGCGCTTTCGGCGGAAGATCAGGCGTCGCTTCGCGAGGCCGGGCGCGAGGTCCTCCTCGGGGTGGGCGCGGACGACGGCGATGCCGCGACGGCCATCGCCCGCATCCCGCAACTCCTGGCATTTCTTGCGGTGGTGCAGACGTGGTCCACCAACCTGACCCTGGTCGAGGCCTCTGCCGTCGATACCCGGACCCTTGTCGTCAGTTGGCTGCCCGTCGATGACGGTATCACCCCCGGCGACCAGATCACCTACGAGGTCCATCTGTCGCAAACCAAAGACTTCGTGCCGAGCGGCGCCACGTTGGCGCACCAGCAAGCAGGCGTCCAGAGCGCTGAGATTGGCGGGCTTGTCCCAGGCGCGCTGTATTACGTGAAGATGCTGGCCTACGACCCGCAAGGGCATCAGACAGGGAGCGATCAGACGCGCATCCTCATGCCCGAGGTAGAGCCGATCCCGAATGCCGCCCAGACGGTGACCAACTTGGCCTCCGGTGACGTGCTGGGCAGCACGGACACCACGCTGACCCTGCGCGCCGGCATGACGCCTCCGGACATCGGCACCATCCTCGCCGACGGCCAGAACGCACTGATCCGCCGGGTCACCGCGGTCGCCACCAACCCCGACGGCACCCTGCGGGTGAGCACGGCCCCGGCGTCCATCGCGGAGATGTTCGACCGCCTCCAAATCAGCGGGAGCATTCAGTTGGCGCCGATCCCGGAGAGCTCTTCCGCGGCCAAGCGGGCTTTCAATCGCCCCGGCAGTCCGGCCTATCGTGCGCATGCCTCTGGCGCCGCCAGTGTGCATTGGCCAGAGAGCGGGCTCACCCTCATCGGTCAGCCCGCCCCACTGGTCTCCACCGGCCCGCCAGCCCTGCAAGCCGGTCTGCAGCGCCAGGCCGCGAGCGATCAATCGCTCTACTCCGAAGCGGCCAGCAAGACCGAGAAGGGCTCGTACGTCACGGTCAGCGGTGCTCAGGCGGTCGCCATCGTGCCCGGCAACAGCGGCACCATGACGTTAGCCCTGAAGCTCCACGACGACGAAGACTGGTTCGGCAATCGACTGACCATCTGTGATGTCACTGACCTCGCGATTTCGTCGCCTTCGGGAAAACCCAGTTCTGGCCTGGTGACATTGGGCTCCATCAGCCGTGGGGACGCGGAAACGGTGCCCAGCTACAGCGGGGACATGACTTGGCGCTACAAGAGCGCAACCATGCCCCTGAACATCACTGCGACGGAGGATCATGTCTCCGACCAGCCCTACAGGGTGCGGGTGCGCGCCTATGTCGACGAAGCGGGAAATGTGTGCCAGGACACTTGGTACAGGAACTACGGCAACTCCCTGGGTTGGGAAGAAGTCGTCCCCTTCGAATTCGATCTCTATGTCACCAGCTCGCCGAATTTTCCGGACAACGAGGAGAAAACACTGACCTTCAGCGGCGGGTTCAGCGTGACCAACAACGTCCAATTCAGCTTCGCGCCGACTGTGGAGGCCGATGTTCGGGTGGACGGAGCGAGGCTTCAATCGGCACGGCTCGAGGCCCGCGCCGACGCGCGCTTCACCCAGGAGCTGAGGATCGTCGCCCAGGGGGCGGCCACCCTCGATCAAACGAAGACGCTGTTTGAGCGTGAATTCATCAAGGTCTATATGGCCGGTTCCGTGCCCGTGGTGATGAAGGGTCGCCTGGCCGCCAACCTGCGCATCGAAGGTCGCACCACCGGCGTCATCAGCGCCACCGAGACCCTGAACATGGAGTTCGACGAGCTGGCGTTCGGCTTCAAGTACGAAAACGGTCAGTACGAGCAGATCCGCCACATCCAGCCCGTCTACCAGCTATCCTTGCACGGCGACGCGGACGCCGAGGCCAATCTTAAGATCTCCCTCCTGCCCGAGCTGCGCGTGACCTTTTACGAGGTGGCCACCGGAGCCATGGTGGTGCAGCCCTATCTGGAGGCCACGGCCGGCATCCACGGCCAGATCCATCAAGACTACGATCCCGATGGCGGCACCCTGGATGCCGACTACTGGCTGACCAAGGGCCTGCTGACCGGCGGAGTGAACCTTTGGCTCTACGCCGACCTGAGCGTTTGGGATCACATCCTGGCCCGTTGGCCGAAAAATGCCAAGGCCGATGACTACGAGACGTTCTTCCCGCTCTCGATCATCGACGAAACGCGCATCCTCGGGCTCCCGACGCTCAGCGCCGAGCAGATCGCTGGCACGCATCCCAGCAACAGCCGGGCCTTGTTGATCGAGGGTCGCCATGAGAATGTCGCCAATCCATTCCAGGGGCTCTTCGGCGTTGGGCCGGACGCCTTCATCACCTTCAGCCAGTGGACCCAGCCCAAGGTGATCGCGGTCAACGACGTCGGCTACGAGATCCTGAATCAGGTCGGGGTCAACAACGACCGGTTTTGGATCGACTTCGACCGACCGGGAACCTATCAGGTCCGTCTGGGTGGCTACAGCAGCCTGGGCGGCTGGGCCCGGCAGGTGGTACAGCCCGAGATCACGCTCAACCTTGCGGACGCCAACTACAATGGCATGCTCGATCATTGGGAGGAGCGCTTTGGCGTGAGCGATCCCAACGGGAATCCGGACGGCGACGAATTGACCAACCTGGAGGAATTCAACGCGGGGCATGATCCCACCCGTCCTGATGATGGTACGGTCACGTACCTGTGGGTCGTCGGGCCTTACAGTGCCTGCGAAGCCGATTGCGGCGCCACCGCCACCCAAAATCGCGATGTGTGGTGCGAGACCGAATATGGTGGGAACCTGGTGCTCGACTTGTATTGCGACGACGCGGCGCGCCCGCCGAGCACCCAGGCCTGCACCGGGTCCTGTGGTGGCCTCAACGACACCGGCATCACCGCTTGCGCGGATGCCTCTAGCGGCGATCTCGGCTGCCCAGTCTCGGGTTATCCGGGGCAGGATGCGGAGTATGGGCGTGACGTCACCCACGACGACGACAGCGATGGCCATGCCGGCTTCAGCTTCACCAAGCTGGATGGGAACGGCAACGCCCTGCCGGCAAGTGCGACGAGCTGGAGCTGTGTGCGCGACAACGTCACCGGACTCACCTGGGAGATCAAGACCGACGACGGCGGGCTGCGCGACCAGGGCTGGACCTACACTTGGTACAACCCGGACGCGGCGATCAACGGCGGGAGTGCCGGCACGGCGAACGGAGGGACCTGTAGCGGCAGCCAGTGTGACACCCAGGCATACGTGCAGGCGGTCAATGCGCAGGGGCTGTGCGGGGCCGGCGACTGGCGGCTGCCGGATCGGTTCGAACTGGAGTCGATCACGAGCAATGATCGCCTTTACCCGGCCATCGACAGCCGGTTTTTCCCGAATACGCCATCGCACTCCTGGTTCTGGTCTTCGTCGCCGTATGCCAGCTATTCGTACGTCGCGTGGTACGTGCATTTCAACGATGGCAGCGTCGGCAGCCACAATAAGTACGGTGCGGGATACGTTCGTCTCGTGCGCGGCGGACAGTGATTTTGTTTTTGGTGGACCTGTGATCAATCCGAGCCCGATCCGAGCTGAGCGATGCGCCATCATGAACCATCTGAACCATCTGCCCATCTGGCGCGACGCCAACCGTCTGCTCTTGGCCATCGAGCAGGCGGTGCGGCAGTTTCCGCGTTATCACAAATACACGCTCGGCTCGGATCTGCGCCGGCAGGCGATGACGGTCTGTCGGCTGATCCTGCGTGCGGCGGATAAGGGCGAGGATCAGCTCGCACGCGTGGCGCGGGTGGTGGACGCGGTGGACGACCTCAAACTCCAGATCCAACTCGGTAAGGAGCTGCAGGCGTTTCAGGGATTCGGTCAATTCCAGGTCATCGCCGAGCTGGCGGTGGCCGTGGGCAAGCAGAGCGGGGGGTGGCGTAAGCGGCTTGCGGCGGCCGACGGCCAGCACTGCTCCCGGTCCTGAAGCCCCGTTTTTGGGGGCAGCGGAGCGGGCGCGGGTGTGCCGAGGTCACTGTGCGCCGGCGCCGCCATGACCCAACGGGGGTCGAGTCTTTGCCGCGATGGCGGAGCTCGGCACCCGCTTTGGCGGGGCATGGCATGCCTTGTCTGACCGGGCGCTACCGAACGGATGCGCTCGGCCAGCGGAAGTGCGTCGGCTAACGGTTCGATGGTTCTGGTCTTCGTCGCCGAATGCCAGCAATTCGAACAACGCGTGGAACGTGAATTTCAACAATGGCAACGTCAACAACAACAATAAGAACAATGCGAAATACGTTCGTCTCGTGCGCGGCGGAGCGTGACACGGGCGGTGTCTTTTCCTTTCGAGCCGTCTACGACGGTTACCGTGCCTGCCGGCGACGCAAGCGCGGCACGGCCAACGCCCAGCGCTACGAGCGGCGGCTGTTGGATCACCTGGTGGACACCGCAGAGGCCCTGCAGCGTCGCGACTACGCCCCCTCCCGCTCGCTCTGCTTCGTCGCGCGCCAGCCCAAGGCACGCGAGATCCATGCCGCCGACTTCTCCGACCGCGTGGTGCACCATGTGCTGGTGCCACGGCTCGAGGCGCTGTTCGAGCCAGTGTTCATTGACGATCTTTACTCCAACCGCAAGGGCAAGGGCACCCATGCGGCGGTCGAGCGGCTCGGTGCCTTCATGCGCTCGGTCAGCGACAACGGCAAGCGGCCCGCCTGGTTCTTGCAGCTCGACGTGCGCAACTTCTTCAACCGTATCGACCAGGCGCTCCTGTTTCGCTTGGTCAACCGGCGGCTCAAGAAGGCGGTCGACGGAGCCCTCATCGATGCCGCCGAGGCTCGGGATCTGAGTTGGCTGACGCACCTGCTGCTAAAGCAGGATTTCAAGCACGAGACACTCTATCGCTGCACACCGCAGGAGCTCGATCGTGTGCCGCCGTACAAACGGCTCACCGAGGCGCCGCCGGGCAAGGGCCTGCCGATCGGCAACCTGACCAGCCAGTTCTACGCCAACGTCTATCTCAACGAGCTGGATCAGTTCGTCAAACATGGGCTGAAGTGCCGTCACTATCTGAGATACGTGGATGATTTCGTGCTGGTGCATGAAAGCCCGGCACAGTTGCATGATTGGGAGCGGCGGATCGAAGCCTTTTTGGCCGAGCGGCTCATGCTCGAGCTGAAGCCGGACCGGCGACTGCGTCCGGTCACCGATGGGTCGGATTTTCTCGGCTATATCGTGCGGCCGCGGTATCGGCTGGTGCGTCGCCGCGTGGTCGGTAACCTGCGCGAGCGGCTTGCCCCCTTCGAGCGCGTGGCCGTCACGGCGACCAGCCTGCGCCTGCAAGCGGCGGCGCGCGACCGCTTGCGTGCGGTGCTGGCGAGCTATCTGGGGCATTTCGCCCATGCCGATGCGCATCGATTGGTGCGGCGGCTGTTCGCCGTGCGACCTTGGCTCGGGGTGCTGTTCGACTGGGTCGCGGGAGCACTCGGGCCGCGCTGGCAGCCGCCGTCCGTGACCTCGCTACGCAGTCAGGTCGCCTATTTTCGCCAAGCCTTCGAGCCCGCTCTGGTGTTGGTCCAGCTCGGCAACCGGGTTGCCGCCTTCGAGGCGGACCTGCGGCAGGCGCTGGCGGTCGCGCCCTGGCTCGAACGCTGGTCGCAGATGCGCGCCGAGACCCGTCACGGCTTGGGCGAGGGTCGCTCTTGGCCCCTGTCGCATCTGAAGGGTCTCGGTCAATCGCTGCGCCGGGCGGGGCAGCCCTACTGCTTCATCGCCGAGGAGGGTTGGCTGCCGGGCGGCATGAAGCGACGAGTGCTGCGTTATCTCTTCGTCGGCCCAAACGCGCCCCTGCTCCTTGGCCCCGCTGGCCCCGGCGGCGCGGTTGGCGCACCAAGCTCAACCCCCTGATCCCGAGGATGACCATGAACCGCACGTCTTTGCTGCCCGCGATTGCATTGTTGATGGTCTGCGTCGGCGCGCAGGCCCAGACCTGCCGCGACGACATCTTGGCCACGGCGCCCGATAGCCGCTTCCGGGACAACGGCAACGGCAGCGTGACCGATCTCGCGACGAACCTGATCTGGAAACAATGCGCCGAGGGCTTAAGCGGCGGCGACTGCGCCACGGGCAGCGCAAGCGGTTTCGCCTGGTCGCAGGCCCTTCAGCACGCGGCCGATCACGTCTTCGCCGGCAGCTCGCCGTGGCGTCTGCCCAACAAAAAGGAGCTGACCTCGCTGGTCGAGCAACGCTGCGTTGCCCCGGCCATCAACAGCCGGTTTTTCCCGAATACGCCATCGTCCTGGTTCTGGTCTTCGTCGCCGTATGCCAGCGGTTCGTACTACGCGTGGGACGTGAGTTTCGGCTATGGCTACGTCAGCTACAGCTATAAGGACTATGCGGAATACGTTCGTCTCGTGCGCGGCGGACAGTGATTTTGCTTTTTGTCTTTCTCATCAGATGGACAATAGCAAGGTAGGTCGGGTAGAACGGCCCTGGCACGACGCTTGATGATTGGTACAAACGCCGATTGGCCGTGAAACCCATCGAACCCAGCCATTTCTTGCGAAGTGGTTGACTCCCTTGCGAGCGACGCGGATGTGGCTACCCCGCCGGATCGCCCACCAGACAATCGGGATTGAGAAACGACCGCTGCCAGCGCGCGTCCCGCTCGGCGCGACGGAATCCGGCGTCTTCACAGACCTCGTCCAGGCATTTTCCAACGTCGCGCGCTGACGATCGATCAGACGCCGTCCCTGGCCGCGTGGGTCAGGCCAAAGGCGGGCGCGGCGGCCAGACAGGTGACGTCGGAAAGAGGCTGATGGCCTCGGCCCGGTCCAGGTAGCAGCGACCATCGGTGAAGGCATAGCCGCCATGCGTCTCGCGCTGGAGCCGGCCCACGACCACGGGCGTCACCGCGCCCGGCAGCCAGATCCAGACGTAGGCCCCCCGCTGGTCATCCGGGCGCTCAGAAGTCATCGTCGAGCCGCTCCAGGTCGGGGCGGCGGCTGCGCCGGCAAGAGCCGAAGTTTCTCCTGTTGACGGGTCAGTTCACGCGCCAACTCAGGCCTTCGTGCCAAACTCGAAGGGATTGAGAAGATCAACGCCGAACGAGGCGAAATCAGCCAGGTTGCGAGTCACGACCGTGAGGCCGTTCACGTTGGCGATCGCTGCGATCATCGCGTCTTCATAGAGGGTATCTGACTTCCGATGCATGAGCTTTGCCCAGCAACGGAACGCCGGATCATCCATGGGCAACAGGTTGTAGGAATGGGCGTTACGGCAAGGCGATGGCTTGGCGGCGCCGGGCCTTGCCGCGCTCGGGCACGAGATGGTCGGTGCGGGCCGAGTCGGTCAGGAGCAATTGCTTGAGGGAGGGGCGGGCCGAGGACTGAAGCCGCCGCCACTCATCAATCGGCACCAGCACCGCCGTCTCGGTGCCGCGTCGGGTCACCACTTGCGGGCCTTCGCTCACGCAAACGTCCAGCAGCTCGCTGAAACGGGCTTTGGCAACCTGAACGGGCCAGATCGGCATGGGTCGCTCCTACAGATGGATGACGAGATGTCTGACTAGACTATTCGTGTGGCGGACGTGGGGCAAGGGGCTGCATTCGCCGGGTCACTGAGACTCTGGGATGTCGTCCTGATCGCGGTCAAACTCGATCCAGGCGATCTGTGCGCCGGTTGGTCGGACCTCGTCGGGTGTTTCGGGGAAGATCACAAGGGAGTGTTGACGGCCTAAACCGCGCCAGCTCCGACAATCTGTTGAGTCTGCCGAAGCCGATTCAATCCGGAAACATCGCATACCGCTCTGGGCGTGGTTTAAGTCACGAGTAAAAAATAAGCGGCGCGCTTAAATATGGGGGGCGGGCGTCCCGCCCGCCTGGCGGGCCAGAGGCCCGCCCCCCATTGTTTCAGTTGTTTTTGAACCCTTCCTTATGCGCCGTGACAGACAGTGACGCGTCCGGCTAGCGGATGTTGGGGATCTCGGCCCGGACGCGTTCGACGACGGACTTCGGCAGCGGGATGTAGCCGAGGTCGGCGGCCATGTCCTGACCATCCGCCAGCGCCCAGGTAACGAAGTCGCGCAGGGCCGCACCGATCCGCGCGTTGCCGTGCTCGCGGAAGAACAGCATCCAGGTGAAGGTGACGATCGGATAGGCGGCCGGGTCGGCGGGGTCAGTCACCCAGATGCGCAGATCCTTGCCCGTGAGGTCCGCGCCGGCCAGGGCCGCCTGACCGGACTCGTCGCTCGGCGCGACGAACTGCCCGGCGGCATTTTCCAACAGCGCCACCTGGGCGCCGGTCGAGGTGGCAAAGAAATACTCGATGTAGCCGATCGACCCCTCGGTCTGGTTGACCGTGGCGGTGACGCCATCGTTGCGGGGGGCGCCGATGATATTCGGCTGGTTCGGCCAGGACACCGAGGTGCCGGTCCCGACCCGGGTGCGGAACGACTCGTTGATGGCACTCAGATGTTGGGTGAAGACGAAGGTGGTGCCGGAGGAATCGGAGCGACGGACCACCCGGATCGTCCGGTCGGGGATGGTCGCGCCCGGATTGGCGGCGACGATCCGCGGATCGCTCCAGTTGGTGATCTCGCCGGAGAAGATCAGCGGGTAGACGGCGCGCGGCAGACGCAGGTTGTCGACACCGGGCAGGTTATAGGCCAGCACGATCTCGCCGGCCGTCATCGGCAGGACCAGTGCCCCGCCGCGCACCTGGGCGATCTCCTCGTCGGTCATGGCGGCGTCGCTGGCGCCGAAATCGAAGGTGCGGTTGATGAAGTTGCGCACGCCGGTGCCGCTGCCGACGGACTGATAGTTGATCCGCACGCCGGCGGTTTCCCGGTTGAAGTGACGAAACCAGGCCGAGTAGAGCGGGAACGGGAAACTCGCCCCGCCGCCGGTGATCCGGACCTGCTGGGCCTGGGCTGGCAGACTGAGCAGTAGGGCAAGGGCCACGGCGAACGCGGCGACGCCAATACGGTGCGTGTGCATACGGAGTGCTCCTGATGGAAGTCAAGGGTTGGGCTGGGATCGGACACGACGCCCGAAGCGTCGCGTCAGGATCGTCCCACAGGACTGTGACGGGGCCGTGAACCCGGTCAACCCAAACCAATCTCCTGGACGCGATCCGGCGATCCAAGGAAATCGATAGGGGCTGTCAGAGTAAGGTTGCCGATGACGCTGTCCGGCAAGTCGAACAGAACGTCGAGGGGGCATGCGGTGTTGGTGGATTAAAGCTGGTCGTTCAGGGTGACCCCGATGCCGATCGCGTTCTGCTTCCAGTCGTAATCGATCAGGCTGTCGCCGTAACCGGTAAAGGCCTGGACATAGCCGCGCAGTGGGCCGAGCAGCGGGGGCGTGGTCCAGGAAAATTGGGCGGCGCCCTTGTCGGTTTCAAGGTTGCCGCGACCCATGAGCGAGAAGCTGTGTCCGTGCCATTTGTAGATGGCGGTGATGTCCCCATAGCCGTAATAGTCGAGGATATCCGGGTTATCGTCTTCCCCCTCGTCTTCCGCGAAGCGATACCAGGGCCGGATCAGCAACGCGAAATTGCCCCGCTCGATCCCGAATTCCGCGATCAGACGATCCCAGCTCCGCGAGATCGGGTCGGCGCGACCGTTGGACTGGTGGGTGTAGCCAAAATTGAACAACCGCCAATGGAAGCCGCCGAATTCGACATCGGGCCGGAAGCTCGCCATCAGCTCGGGCATGTAATTATTTTCGCGGAAGGGGCGCGAGACCTCGTCGTTGTAGACCTGCCATTGACTCTGCTGCGTGTAGGCCGCCCAGATCCCGAAGCGCCGGTTGTCGGTCGCCCAGAGGCGCGCCTTGAAGCTGATCTGAAACCGTGCCTCGGTCGAGTTCAGCTCCACGTCGGGATCCTGAGTCGTCGCGAACAGGGTCTGGAAGGGCGCATTGTTCGGCCGGCTGGAATAGCGCGCGAATTGGAGATAATTGGGCCGATGGAAGGCGATGGTATAGCGCTCGGAGTCGGGGGCGAAGCCCCAGGCGGCATCGATCAGCGAGGTCGGGTCGGACGCTTCCGTGTCGGACGAAGCGGAGGCGGACGCAGAAGCTGCCGGGGCCGTCATCGCGGCGCGTTCCGGTTCCGGGTCTGGCGCGGGGGCCGCGACGTTCGCGCTGACGCGGTCATAACAAGCAAGCCGCTCCCGGTCGGACGTGATGGCCGCGCAGTCGCCGATGCCCGGCGGCGGGGTCCGCGCGAAGGCGGGCGCGCCGAGCGCCGGGACGATCCCAAGCATGGCGGCCAGTAAGGTAGCCGAGCGGTGTCGAGATAAAGGGTTGGTCATGCGCAAATTGTCTCAGTGAACGAATAAAGGCCCGAAGAGGGTACCAGCACGATGACCGCCGCCAGGGCGACGATGGCGCCTATCATTCTGACACGGATCTTGAGCCTCTCGACAATCGTCAAGGTCCGTGCCCACTCGGAAACGGCGCGCGGTCTTGCCGTTCGCGGTTTCATGCCGCACTTCGGTCTTTGGTCTCTGGTCTCTGGTCTCTGGTCTCTGGTCTCTGGTCTCTGGTCGGTATATCGTGCTGCCCGAAAGGTTGGCGAACGCCCTGTTCGTCGTCGGAGACCGAAATCACCAACCTCAAGGATTCCACAACATGCGCCTATTCGACATTCTGGCCCTGCTGATCGGGCTATCCGCAATTTTCAGTTGGCTGAACGACCGCTTCCTGAAGCTCCCGAATGCGATCGGCCTGATGCTCGTCGCCCTGGTGTTTTCGCTGCTGCTCCAGTTGCCGCTGCCCTTCGCGCCGGGGTTGGAGGGGCAGGTCGCGCACATGATGGAAAGCATCGACCTGACCGATGCCTTTCTCAATGGAATGCTCGGTTTCCTGCTGTTCGCCGGCGCGCTGCATGTGGACCTGAGCGAGCTCGCCCGACAGAAATGGGCCGTCATCACGCTGGCCTCCGTCAGTGTCGTTGGCGCCACCCTGCTGATCGGCATCGGCAGTTATCTGCTGTTCCTGGCCCTCGGGATCTCGGTGCCCTTCTTGTACTGCCTGGTTTTCGGCGCCCTGATCTCGCCCACCGATCCCGTCGCCGTGCTCGGTATTCTCAAGAGCGCCGGAGCGCCCAAGGCATTGGAGATGAAGATCACCGGAGAATCGTTGTTCAACGATGGGGTCGGGGTGGTGTTGTTCATGGCGCTGCTCACGCTGGCCAGCGGCGAGTCGACCCAGGGTCTTGGCGAGACCCTGTTCCTGTTCGTCAAGGAGATCCTCGGTGGGCTCCTGTTCGGGGTTGCGCTCGGCTGGATGGCGCTGCAGATGATCCGGCACACGGAAAACTATCAGGTCGAGATCATGGTGACCCTGGCGTTGGCCATGAGCGGTTACGCGATCGCCGCGCACGCGCATGTCTCGGCCCCCATCGCCATCGTGATCGCGGGCCTCATCATCGGCAACCATGGGCGCGCCACCGCCGTGACCGAGGCGACCCGGCATCGGCTGGACGACTTCTGGGAACTGGTGGACGAGGTATTGAACGCCGTCCTCTTCGTCCTGATCGGGCTGGAGGTGCTGGTGATCGAGGTGACCGGCGAACTGGTTCTGGCGGGTCTGCTGGCGATCCCGCTGGTGCTCGTCGTCCGCCTCGTGAGCGTCGGCGTGCCGATTCATCTGATGCGCCGATCCCGCGGCTTCGAGCCTGGTGTCGTGCCGATCCTGACCTGGGGCGGGTTACGCGGCGGCATCTCGGTGGCGCTGGTGCTGTCGTTACCGAAAGGGCCGGTCGCCGACATCCTCTTGACCGTCACCTATAGCGTCGTGGTCTTCTCCGTCCTGGTGCAAGGGCTGACGCTCGGGCCCTTGGTGCGGGCAGTCGCCGCGCGGACCCGGCGCGACAGCGTCTGAGGGACTTGATCAGCGTTCCGGCCATCCGTTTGGTGCCAAAGACAAACCGCCAAGATTTTCCTTATCTTGAGCGGAAGTGAACTTGGCTGCCAACCTCCAGCCAGCGGCCGAAAAGATGATTGCGCCCGCCTGAGTCTCTATCATTATTGTGGCGCCGTTCTTGCTTCAAAATTGACGCAGATGTCCCTGTGCACGCCGAATT
>NZ_CAIPNF010000143.1 GCF_903866365.1 uncultured Thiocystis sp. | reverse complement strand
CGTCGGTGCATTAAAGGATGTCAACGATGCCAATCAACGAACCGACTTCGCGCGATCTTCCTGTCGAGAAGACCGCCGAGATCCGACTCGCCATGACGGCGGCGATGTCGCGTTCCGAACGCTTTTTAACCCATCGCGAATTTTTACGGCGCGTCTTGGCGCGCTTGGGGGCATCGGGCGATGCGGATGGCCTACTCAGAGCGTGGGGGTATCGACCGGATGCCTTGATGCGCAAGCGCGGTGCGTTGCTTGGGACGCGCACGGTGCAGGCCCTGCTGGAAACCGTTGCTGCCACCCAAGAGCAACGGTCGATCATGCCGTTTCGGTGTTGTCAAAAAAGGAAGGTCCATGGATGAAGACGCTGGATCTGCTTGAAGCCGCCGCGTTTTACGGATGCATCCGGAGACACTGCGCCCATGACTAAAACACCAAGCCAAACGCATCCATCAGCGTTTTCGCCAAGCGACCTTGAGCGCCTGACCGGGTATCAGCGACAAGGAGATATTGAGCGATGGTGCAGAGAAAACGGAGTCTCTTTTTTTCGCGGGCGAACCGGCATCTGGACTACACTCGACGCCGTGAACGCCGCGCTCGGACTGAAGGGCGCGCAAGCTGCACTCGCTAAACGACTGGAGTTCTGATGTCACCCAGGCCGCGACAACGATCCGTTTCGCTTCCAAACGGGATTAAGCCGGATGCGTTGCCGCCGTATGTCTATTGGGACGCGACAGGGCGCGGGCGCTGGCTATGGAAAAAGTACGATACGACAACCCAAAAGCAGAATGCGCACAGGCTAGCCGGAGCATCCGCCACGCTCCGGGAAATCTGGGACGCCTACGAAGCCATCACGCGCGCACCGCCAGCCGATACCGTGCAGATGCTCATCGCCAGCTTTGAATCCTCGCCAGCATGGGAGGATCTGGCCGACAGCACCCGCCGCGACTACCGCATCTGCGCCGAATCAATCGTCAAGGCCGAAACGAAAGCGGGCGTCCTTGTTGGCACAACCCGCCTCTCGGACTGGACGCCCGGAGCGGTGCGTTCCTACGTCGAAAAACGCGCCGAGCGCAGCCGCTCGCGCGCCAACCATGAGTTGCGCTATCTGCGCCGCCTGTTCGCGTGGGCCTTTGAGCGCGACTTGATGGCATCGAACCCGGCGCGCGGGGTTAAGTCATTAAAGGAATCCGCCCGCCAGCGCTATGTCAACGACGGCGAGTATGCCGCCTTCCTCGCTCATGCGGGACCGCGCCACCCGTACCTGATCCCGGTTGCTGAGTTGGCTTATCTGTGTCGCTTGCGGATCTCTGAAGTCTGCGATCTGCGCCGCGAGGACATCCGGGAAGACGGGCTGTTTGCCGCGCGCCGCAAGGGTAGCAAAGACGCGCTTACCGGCTCAGGATCGCCATTGACTGCGCGCTCACTCTGCACGGTAACGTCAAAAGCCTGTACGTGATCCCTGGTTCCTCGCGCGGGCGGATGACGGAGAGCACCATTCAAACCGCCTGGCAGCGGATGATGGTCGAATGGGCCACGCTGGGGAACGAGCGCTTTACAGTACACGATCTCAAAAGAAAGGGCGTGTCAGATGCTGAAGGCGACAAGCTCGCGGCCAGTGGCCACCGCTCCATAGCAATGCTAAAAGTGTATGACGTACTTCCATCGAAAGCTCCGGCAACCAGATAGTTTTCAGGAGAATTTTCAGGAGGCAACAAAAAGCCAGTTCGTCGCGAGACGCAACTGGCTGATTTATTTGGTGGGTCGTGTAGGATTCGAACCTACGACCGATGGATTAAGAGTCCACTGCTCTACCAACTGAGCTAACGACCCGATAGTTCGGGGTGGGGTTGAGAAGCCGTGACATTTAAGCCTTGGCTGACGGAACCGCTTTTATATTGGGGTGGACGATGGGGATCGAACCCACGACCACAGGAATCACAATCCTGCGCTCTACCGACTGAGCTACGTCCACCATAGCAAAACTGACATTCATCAATTGGCGCGCCCGGCAGGACTCGAACCTGCGACCCACGGCTTAGAAGGCCGTTGCTCTATCCGGCTGAGCTACG
>NZ_CAIPNF010000142.1 GCF_903866365.1 uncultured Thiocystis sp. | reverse complement strand
TGTTTGGAGCTGATGCGGCGAGTTCTTGCGGTCTCCCTGACGTCTCCAGGCCGGCGAAACGGCGGTAGGCATCGAGGCGATCATCGTCGACCTGTGCCCTCTTCCCGGATCTGCCCCGAAGGAGCTCTCGCGCGGATTTGACCGTGAGGTCCAAGATGTTTCGCTTGAACCACATGGCTCCGTGGGCCGCAAGCTCAGCGTCGAGATGACTCAGGAGCAACAGCGATGACTCCACGTCGTCCTTGAAGTCCACCCCACTGTTGCGCCATCTCGCCTTCGCCGTGCCATGCAGGCGGTTGTCATTGGGCGAGAGGTGCTGATGTACGGGGGCAGGGTACGATACGTGCTTTGCGAATCCGAGCGATTCGAGCGTACTCACGCCACCCGGAAAGAAGGACTTCCCGTTATCGCTGAAGACGACAACGTTGGGCCGGGGTTGGTAGAGGGCAAAGAAACGGCGCAAAAATTCGGCACTCTCGCTGGCATAGAGGCGGGCTTCGCTCTTCTCGGCCCCACTATAGTGGATACGTGTTGCCTCGATGCCGAAACGTCCGAGCGCGTTGACGAGTTGATCCCGCTCTTCGATCCACGTCCTGCGTCCGATACGATCGAGCCGGAATTTCCTATTGAACGTAAAGAGGGCGGGAGGGGTACGATTGACACCGTCGGACCAAACCACGGTGACAATGCAGTTCGTAAACCGCGTGATCGCGGTGCTCGATTTCGGCTGAGCGCCACCCTCAGGAGCGTCAGTCACGCGCCGATCAGTGCGGTGGCCCGTGAACGTGAAGTCGACGCTTGCCAGGAGTCCTTTGAGGTCTCCCGCGCGCTGTCGCTCCCGCTTCCAATCAAGCATCATCTTCGCAAGAGCGTCGACGTCCACCGTGAAACCGCTGGTCTTCGTCTGGGACACTTTTGAGTTGAAACCGAGGGCATGCAGGTAGTCATGCGCCGTCGTCTGGGCCAACTCAACACCAAAGGCGGATGCGCAAAACTTCGCGAACGAGGCCAGCGAGACGACCTGGTTCGAGTCGTTTTGAAACAGAACCCAACCGGCAGCAATCTCGCACTGTTCGGTATCCAGAAGCGGTGCCGCTCCGCTCGCCTTCTCCGCCGTGAAAACCCTGCCTGTTGCCACCTGGGCACGCACCCAGCGGTCCAACGACGACTTGGGCACAGGGATCCCTGCGTCGGTGAGAACGTCACGAAAGACCGAGCGCGAGATCCCGCGCACCTCCAGCGGACCCACAAGGCGTGCAACGAGTTCACGCTGGTCCGTCGACAACTCTGTTGACGGGTACTTGCGCTTCTTGCACACAGAAAACTCTATTCAGGGTAACGAGCGACTCAATTTTAGCCGAAATCCTGGATTCGTCAGGCCGCCGTCCCTCTGCGCCAAACCGACGCGGGGAATGGCAACGGTGCGTCTTTGGCGCGCGATCGCCTGCTCGCGGGTCTGCGTTTCCTGCTCATCGACGAATACCAGGACATCAACGGCGATCATTACGACCTGATCAGCGCCGTGGCCGGGCGCACGCTCCAGAGCGAGGAAGACCGACTCTCGCTGCTTGCGGTGGGCGACGACGATCAAAACATCTACGCCTTCGATGGCGCCAATGTCCGCTACATCCGTCAGTTCGAGGCCGACTATCAAGCCCGGCGCTCTTCGCTGATCGAGAATTACCGCTCAAGCGGGCACATTGTCGCGTGCGCCAACCGGGTGATTGCCCGGGCGCGCGACCGCATGAAGGCGGGGCAGGACATTCGGGTCAACCATGCCCGCCGTGACCAGCCGGCGGGAGGCGACCATGCCACGCTCGATCCGGTGACGGGTGGGCGGGTGCAGATTCTCGAAGTCCCGCAGGATCCCCGCTTGGAAGTCCAGATGGCCCTGGTCGAACTCCAACGCCTGTCGGCATTGGAGCCGGCGCGGCGCGGGCAATGGGGGCGGTTTGCCGTCATGGCGCGGCGCTGGGAGGATCTCGAACCCCTGGCGGCCCTGTGCCGGCGGCGGCGCATTCCGGTGCGGTTGCTGCGTGACGCACAGCAGCCGAATCTGCATACCACGCGCGAAGGACACACCCTCCTGAGTCTGCTGAGAGGCGCGGGGCGCCGAACCGGGCGCACGCGGGTGCTGCTGCGCGCCGGTACGTTATCGCGTTGGTTTCGCCGGCGTTATGGCGTCACGATCGACGCCCTGATCGAGCATCCCTTTCGGGCGGCGCTGGCGCAACTGATCTCGGAGATTGAGTGGGCGGTGCCCGGTGGCGAGCGGGTCGTGGCCGATCTTATCGACGCGCTCTACGAGTTTGGCCCGGGTGGCAAGGCACTGGCGGAGGCGCGGCCCAATGGACCGCTGATGTTGATGACGGCGCACCGCGCCAAGGGCCTGGAATTCGACCATGCGCTCATCCTCGACAGCGGGGGTTGGCGCCGCCGCGACGACGATGAGCGTCGACTGTTCTACGTGGCCATGACGCGCGCTCGGCAGTCCCTGACGCTCTGCGAAGCGATGGGAAGACCGCATCCCTTCGTGGGAGAGACGGACGGACTGGCGTTGCGAACCCGGCCGGCAGTACCCGCCTTGGAGCCAACGCTCGCAAACCGCTTCCAGCTTGCCGATCCGGAGCAAATCGTCCTGTCCTGGCCGGGCTATTTCGCCCCGTGCGCGCCGATTCACCGCGCCCTGGCCGCGCTCGAGGTCGGCCATCCGTTGATGCTGCGCGCGCGTCCCGATGGCCATCCGGGCTGGGAGCTGGCGGACCTTCAGGGTGTCGCGGTGACCCGGATGTCCGCCAAGTTTCGCCCGCCGGACGGCGAGATCGTCGCGGTTCGGGTCGCGGCCGTGCTGGTCAGGTACGGCAAGGAAGACCAGCAGGGGTTGCGCTGCCCGTGCTGGGAGCTGATCTTGCCGGAGAGTCTGTTCCCGCGAAGACGTCCTGAAACGCTGTCCAGCGGTTTCTTGAAAAGCACACGCGCGTAACCAGGCCATCAGGCGAAGACGCCACTGGAGGGCGGTCAGGAGCCCGGCATCGCCGCCGCGCCGGCCAGTTCAAGGGTCGCCTGATCGCCTAACGCCGCCTGGATTTCGACCAGGGTCGGCGGGCGCGTGGAAGCCGGCTCGTCGTGTCGCCCAAGGCAGGTCAGGCGCATCAGGTTGGGATCCTGGCGGTTATCGAGCCAGAAGTGATAGCCGAACCGGACCATCGGCGCCCCCCCGCTGTCGCCATGGCCTGCCAACTGGAACCGGACCTGGCCGTCCGCGCCGGGAGGCCGATCCACGCTGGACACCAGGGCCACATAATCCTGAACGCGCGTGATCCCGTAGTGCCCGGCCTGGACGGTCTGGCTCTTGTCGGGGTCGAGGCGTCTGACCTCGATCGTGCAGCTCGCGTCGGTGGCCGACGAGCGGCCCGAGGTGAAGAAGGCGCGGGTGCGTCCGGGCGGGATCTGGATCGGCTGGTTCAACCGCAGCGCGCTCCCTGGCGGGATTACCACCCACTCGCCCGGCACGGACTCGCGGACGAGGGTTTGACAGG
>NZ_CAIPNF010000141.1 GCF_903866365.1 uncultured Thiocystis sp. | reverse complement strand
GAGCCGTGGACTCGTCTTCCGCCGACTCATGGAGCAGGCGGTCGTTACCGAGCCCGTCACTGAAGCCGCAGTGACGCATGGCTATAAGTGGTGACCACAACATATAGGGCGTGGAGGCACTAACCGACCACCCCCCTTCGTACAAATAGCCGCCTTCTTGCGCGCCTGTTCGCTTCATTTATCAGTCTCTAAGCGATTGTCGGATGCACCATCGGAGTCCCGGATTTCCAGCGCATGCGCGGCCTGTAACCGCTCCAGCAGCTTGGTCAACCGTCCGCCACCCGTCTGCTTGACCGCCATCGCCAACGCCCGCGGCTGAGCGATCAGCACCACCAGGCGCTTACCCCGTGTCACGGCAGTGTAAAGCAGGTTACGTTGCAAGAGGGTGTAATGCTGGAGCGCCAACGGGATCACCACGGCGGGATATTCCGACCCCTGGGCTTTATGGATGCTGATCGCATAGGCCAGCGCCAATTCGTCGAGTTCGCCGGTCTCGTAGACCACGGCGCGACCCTCGAAGTCGACGGTCAACAGCCCCTCTTCGACATCGATCGTCTGAATCTGCCCGATATCGCCGTTGAACACCTCCTTGTCGTAGTCGTTGACGCGCTGGATCACCTTATCGCCCGGCGCATAGGTCGAACCGAACCGCTCGATGCGGGGTTGGGCATTGGGATTGAGCACCGCTTGCAGGGCGACATTGAGCGCCCGCGCCCCCAGCCCGCCGCGATTCATCGGGGTGAGGATCTGGATGTCACGCACCGGATCCAGCCCGAACCGCTGCGGAATGCGTTCGGTGACCACCCGAATCAGCCGCGCATGGATGGCCTCCGGGGTGTCGGCGCGGATCAGGTAAAAATCGCTGTCGGGTCGCTCCGCGTCGGGGGCTTCGGGCATCTTGCCGGCATTGATGCGATGGGCGTTGACCACGATGCGCGACGCCGCCGCCTGCCGGAAAATCTCGGTGAGACGCGCGGTCGGGATCTGGCCCGAATCGATCAGGTCGGCGAGGACCATGCCGGGGCCGACCGAGGGCAGTTGGTCGACATCCCCCACCAGCAGCACGCCCGCCCGCGTCGGCACCGCCCGCAGCAGTTTGTTCATCAGTGCCACATCGACCATCGACACCTCATCGCACACCAGCAGATCCAGCTCCAGCGGCTGCTCGGCGTTGCGCTTGAAGTCCATCGTTTGCGGGTCGAACTCCAGCAGCCGGTGAATCGTCTTCGCTTCCTGGCCGGTGGACTCCGACAGGCGCTTGGCGGCGCGTCCGGTCGGCGCGCAGAGCAACACCTCAACGCCCTTGGCGCGCAGAATGCGCAGCAGGCTATTGACCACCGTGGTCTTCCCGACCCCTGGCCCCCCGGTGATGACCGCCACCTTGGCGCTGACCACGGCGGCGATGGCCGCGCGCTGGGAGTCCGAGAGGGCGAGCCCGGTTTGCGTCTCGACCCAGGGCAAGGCTTTCTCGGCGTCGATGCTCCCCCATGGCAAGGGACCGGCACGCAGGCGTTCGAGATGGCGGGCAATGCCCAGCTCGGCGCGTTGCAGGGGCGCGAGAAACAGCGCGGGGCGCTCGCCGATTGGCTCGGCGATCAGGTTTTCCTCGGCCAGCTCGGCGGCGATGGCCTCGGCGATGATCGGGGGCGGGATCTCCAGCAGGGCCACGGCTTTTTCCGCCAGGGCGTCCTGCCAAGCGGCGCAATGCCCGTCGCCCGCGATCTCCTGGAGCACATGCCGCACGCCCGCTTGCGCACGCATCAGCGAATCACGGGGGATGCCGAGTCGTTCCGCGATGGTATCCGCCGTTTTGAAGCCGATGCCGTGGATGTCCAGGGCCAGCCGGTAAGGATTCTCGCGCACCTTCTCCACGGCTTCATCCCCATAGGTCTTGTAGATCCGCACGGCGCGCGCGGTGCCGACCCCATGCGATTGCAGAAAGACCATGATCGCCCGGATCACCTTCTGCTCGGCCCAGGCCGAGGTAACGCGCTGCTGTCGCTTGGGGCCGATGCCGGCGAGTTCCAGCAGGCGGGTCGGTTGCTGCTCGATGATGTCAAAGACCGCCTCGCCAAAGGCGTTCACCAGCTTTTTCGCAAAGTGCGGCCCGATGCCCTTGACCATTCCCGAGCCCAGATATTTTTCGATGCCGTCCAGGGTGCGCGGGAGAATGACGCGCAACTCCAGCGACTTGAACTGGAGTCCATGCTGACGGTCGTTGATCCAGACGCCCTCGGCTTCGAGATATTCGCCCGGCGCGATGCTGGCCGCCGAGCCAATAACCGTGATCAGGTCGCGCTCGCCACGGACCTTGACCCGCAGCACGCAAAAACCGCTCTCGGGGCTGTGGAAGGTGACGCGCTCGATGGCGCCAGAGAGGCGTTCGGTGGGCGTTGGGAAGGTCGTGGATGACATCGGCTGATCATACGCGCTTCGCGTGCCCGACCAACGGAGAGGGAAAAGGACCGCAGATCGAGCGGCCTCTCAGCGATCCCATACCTCCCTCCGATTTCGTGGCGATCCGTCGGTGGAACCTTCATTGACAGTCGAGTTTGCGCATTCGATTCTAATGGCTGATTTCGTCACGGAACGAATACCCGCATGCGTCCTCAATACCCGCTTGCCCGTCTATCGCCGGCGAAGGATGAACTCCTGATCATCGCCATCACCCGTGAATCGGTCATGGAAAACGATGTTCGGCCCATGCTCGGCAGGCTCTTGCCTCTCTCGGCCAGCCATGAGGCGGCGTTGCAATGGGAAGGCAAGTTGACCTTCTATTTCGAGGGCTGGGACGACGATCCACGCGAAACCGCCGAGATCCCGGAGATCCGGGCCTATTTTCTGAACCTGACGACAGAATGGCCCTACTGGTTGCATTTCTGCGAGAAAGTCGGGGACACGATCCTGCATGTCCTCCGCCTCCTATGCCACGGACACTCGGTGCCAACCCAGGGCGGCATGGTGGGCTGGCGATTCGCGGATCTGGCTGAAGTCACCCACGAAATCCTGCGGCTCTTCGGCCACATGAACGGATTGTACGAACGGCTCGACCTGTCCGAGACGATGAACGAACGCATCTCCCAAGAGATTGCTCAGTTGATCGGAAACACGCTGCATTGACCCAGGCGCCAGACCCAGAGGGTTGTGAACGACCCGACGGAACAGGCGCGTGGTCAATGAGCAATCCACGACGAACCGCTGTAGAGGGATAACCGCGATGGGCACACTGAAAATCCTTCCCTACCTCGATGGCGCTGAACGGGCGGCACACTGCCACCGGGCCTTGCAGATTCCCCGCGAGCAGGCGGCGCAGCTCGGCCAGTCGGCCGTGGAAATGGCCGAATCCGGGGTCTACCGCACCACCGATGGACAGCCGGTGAGCTGGAAAGACGCCGTGGAGAACGCCTGTGCCCGCACGCTGAGTCTGCCGCCCGATGCCGAATTGCCCGTCTCGACGATCCCTGCGTTTCCGGAGACCCGCCTTCAGGTCGCCAATGAAACGACACTGGAGGCGGCACGCCGACTGACCGAGGGCGGCGCTCGCATGCTGGCGTTGAATTTCGCCAATGGGATTCAGCCGGGCGGCGGCTTTCTCAACGGTGCCCGCGCCCAGGAGGAGGTGTTATGCCGTACCAGCGCGCTCTACCTGACGTTACGCGGAGATCCGATGTATGAGGCGCACCGGCGGCGTGCGCTGCCGGATGCCAGCGACTGGGCGATTCTCTCGCCCGAGGTGCCGGTCTTTCGCCGCGACGATGGCACGCCGCTCGATCAGCCCTGGCGGTTGAGCGTGCTGACCTGCGCGGCTCCCTATGCCCCGACGGTCGGTCAGCCCCGCGCGGGCGATCTGCTGCAAGCGCGCATCCAGCGCGTCCTGGCGATTGCCCATGCTTACGACTATCCAGCACTCGTGCTGGGTGCCTGGGGATGCGGCGCCTTCGAGAACGATCCCGAGCGCACGGCGCGCGATTTCCGGGAGGCACTGGCTGAAACGTTTGCCGGGGCCTTTGCCGAAGTGGTGTTCGCCATCGCCGACTGGTCGCCCAAGCGGCGCTTTCTCGCGCCCTTTCGGGAGGCGTTCGCGACCGACGGCAGCGATTCACCCGGCCTATCGGATGCTCCTTGAGCTTCACTCCAGCACGTCATTAGTGGACGGCAACCGCTCCAACGCGACAGGGACAGGCTCACCTCCATCCCAGCGTCAGCGCGCCCAGCACCAGATACCGCGCACTCTTGGCCAGCGTCACCAGCACCAGAAAGCGCCAAAAGGGCTCGTGCAGCAACCCGGCGATCAGGGTCAGCGGATCGCCAATGACCGGCACCCAGCTCAGCAGCAAGGACCAGTACCCGGCGCGCCGATAGAACGCCTGGGCCTTTGTCAGCGCCTGAACGCTGACCGGAAACCAGGTCTGGTGACGGACCTGTTCGAGGGACCGCCCGAGCCGCCAGTTCACCAGCGAACCCAGGACATTGCCGACACTCGCCACCGTCAGCAGCACCCAGACCGGTTGGGCGTCCGCAAGCAGAAGCCCGACCAGCAGGGCTTCCGATTGCAACGGCAGCAGCGAGCCCGCGCCAAGCGCGGCCAGGAACAGGATCAGGCCACCGGAGAGATCCCCCGTCAAGGAACGACGCGCCGCATTCAGACCAGCCCGGTCGATAAAAACGCCACTGGACCGTCGGTCAGGATCCTGGCATCGCCGCCGCACCGGCCAGTTCCAGGGTCGCCTGATCGCCTAACACCGCCTGGATTTCGACCAGGGTCGGTGGGCGCGTGGAAGCCGGCTCGTCGTGTCGCCCAAGACAGGTCAGGCGCATCAGGTTGGGATCCTGGCGGTTATCGAGCCAGAAGTGATAGCCGAACCGGACCATCGGCGCCCCCCCGCTGTCGCCATGGCCTGCCAACTGGAACCGGACCTGGCCGTCCGTGCCGGGAGGCCGATCCACGCTGGACACCAGGGCCACATAATCCTGAACGCGCGTGATCCCGTACCGCCCGGGCTGGACGGTCTGGCGCTTGTCGGGGTCGAGGCGCCTGACCTCGATCATGCAACTCGCGTCGATGGCCGACGAGCGGCCCGAGGTGAAGAAGGCGCGGGTGCGTCCGGGCGGGATCTGGATCGGCTGGTTCAACCGCAGCGCGCTCCCTGGCGGGATTACCACCCACTCGCCCGGCACGGACTCGCGGACGAGGGTTTGACAGG
>NZ_CAIPNF010000140.1 GCF_903866365.1 uncultured Thiocystis sp. | reverse complement strand
TTCAATTTGGAAAGAAAAACCAAGAAATCAGGTAGTTGAGGGGATCTGCCGCAAAGAGGTGAAACCAATAGTCGCACTCCAAGCGCAGTCAATACAGGGTTTCCCTGTAAGGAAGTCAGATTTTCCAATGTGCGGGTATATTATCAAGTTATTGATATATATAATTTATATTGCACAACTGAACTGAACCAGTGCCCGCTTCCGCATGAACCTGCTAAACAATGACGATCAAAGAAAATGTCGAACTGCGACTGTCTCCCCGGCAGCGCCGGGGGATGACCTTGCTTTATTTAACCATTGAGCCCTTGTATGACCAACAACGATGTCCTGCGCCGTCTTCGATACACCTTCGATTTCGATGATCTCAAGATGATGGCGGTGTTTGCCGCGGCGGACAGTCGGGTGACCCGCCCGCAAGTCAGCCATTGGTTGAAGCGAGACGATGATCCGGAGTTCGATGCCTGTAGCGATCACCAATTGGCGATCTTCCTCAACGGCTTGATCAATGAGCGGCGGGGCACGAAAGCCAGCGAGCCGCCCGAGCCGGAACAATCCTTGAACAACAACATCATCTTTAAGGAAGCTCAAGATCGCGTTGGATCTAAAGGCGGACGATATCCTGCGTCTCTTGGCCGCCAGCGATGTTCACATCAGCAAGCATGAGTTGAGTGCGTTCTTTCGCAAGCCGGATCATAAGCACTACCGCCCCTGTAAAGATCAAATTCTGCGAAACTTTCTCAGCGGCCTGCAGTTGGAGTACCGCGATGGACGCACGCCACCGGACGACTCCAGCGCCACGGCGGGACACCCCTCTTGACCAAGACGTCTTTCACCTCACTCAATCTCAGCCCGGATCTGCTGGAGAATCTGTCCTCGCTCGGCTATCACACCATGACCCCCATCCAGGCACTGAGTTGTCCGGATATCCTGGCTGGGCGGGATGTCATCGCACAAGGCAAGACCGGTTCGGGGAAGACCGCCGCGTTTGGGCTCGGTCTCCTGGAGCGGCTCGATGTCGGACGCTTTCGGGTCCAGTCACTCGTCCTCTGTCCCACCCGTGAACTCGCCGATCAGGTGGCCCAGGAGATCCGCGCACTGGGGCGCAGGAGGCACAACATCAAGGTGCTGACACTCTGTGGCGGGGTCGCCGTTGGCCCTCAGATCGGCTCGCTGGAACACGGTGCTCATATCGTGGTGGGAACGCCGGGCCGCATCGCGGATCACCTGGAGCGCGGTACGCTGCGGTTGGATGAGGTGACGATGCTGGTGCTCGACGAGGCGGATCGGATGCTGGAGATGGGCTTTGAAAAGTCGCTGGAGGCGATCATCGACCGGATACCGACGAGACGCCAAACACTGCTGTTTAGCGCCACCTACCCCCGTCGGATCCAGGCCATCGCTCGGCGGATCATGCATGAACCGGTCATGGCCCAAGTGGCGTCCACCCATGACCATCGCAGTATCGCCCAGCACTTCTATCGCGTGACCGACGATCACCAGCGGCAGCGAGCGCTGTGCCTCTTGCTGTTGCAGTACCAACCGGTGTCGACCCTGGTGTTTTGCAATACCAAGGTCGACACGCGACACGTGGCTCAGGGGTTGCGGGACAGGGGTTTTAGCGTCCTCGCGCTGCACGGTGACCTGGAGCAACGGGAGCGGGACGAGGTTCTGGCGCGGTTCGCCAATCAGAGCGTCTCGGTGCTGGTGGCCACCGATGTGGCGGCCCGTGGTTTGGACATCGACTCGCTCGATGCGGTGATCAACTACCGGATGGCCCTGGAGGCGGAGGGGCATCTCCATCGCGTGGGTCGTACCGGGCGTGCCGGTAGCCAGGGCGTGGCCTTTTCTCTCTACGATGAAGGGGAGGCGCATCGCGTCGCCGCATTGGACACCACGGTGGATCCCATCATGGACAGCGAGTTATTGCCGTCACTCGATCAGCTGGAACACCGCCCGATGGTGCCGCCGATGGCCACCCTTCAGATCGATGGTGGCAAGAAGCAAAAGGTTCGCCCGGGAGATATCCTGGGCGCGTTGACGGGTCCGGGTGGTCTTCGCGGTGACCAAGTGGGAAAGATCCAGATCGCCGACCAGTGGGCCTATGTGGCGGTCAGCCGAGAGAGCGTGGAGGCGGCGTTGAAGAAGCTGTCCGTCGGCAGGCTGAAGGGACGCGCGTTTCGTGTCAGGCTGATCAACGAATCACGCTCTCCCTCGGTGATCGGGTGCGGGCCATCGTCGTCGGCGAGCAGGCGGTCGATGGATCTGGCCTCCTCGGCGCGCATCAGCCCTTCGATCGCTCCGGCCAGGCGCTCGCGCTGCGCCCCGCGGACCAGCTCTTGAAGAAGCGTGTCGCCGGGCCGCACGACCCGCTCGCGGCGCCGCCGATCCATTCGCTCGCACAGGACATCGACGGGCCGGCTGGAGAGGCGCGCGGCCTGACGGGCATGCGCTTGTCGTGGATCAGGAAGCGCCGCAGCCAGGCGTTCGCCTCGGGCAACCGCAAGGCATCCCCGAGGTCGTGACCAAGACGAACGCGACCGTCTTCATGGCGGCGACCAAGGCCCGTGTCGACCGCGACACGCCGGAGGTGCAGCTCAAGAGCGCTGCCGCCGTGCGGCGGCGCAAGCAGGGTTCCGATCGCGCGGCACGCGTCGGCGCCCAACCCTGGAAGGACCTGCGGGTACCCCACAACGAACGAAACGCGTCGAAACGGCTCGCGGATGATCGGCGCTTTGCGCTCAAGGCGTCATGGAGTGGCCTCTGTGGGCCGGATCAGACCGGCGGGGCAGCGAAACAACGCGCGTCTTCAGGCGGTCGAGGCGATGGCACATCGACCCCGGTCAGGCGCTCGCTGATCTGCCACAGACGCCGGTTGGTTTCTGGATCGCGCGCCTGAGCCGGCGCCCGGAGGGTCTTGCGATGGCCGAAATACTGCCCGCTGACCCCCTCCAGCTCGGGAGCATTGGCGAGATAAAGCACCCGCCGCGCCGCCTGTTCGGGCGCCGGAATGGCCCAGCCAAAAAGCGCCGCCACCGATTTCCAGAACACCCCCTGCGCGCCATCGGTGCCGCCGAGATTGGAGCGGAAGACGCCCGGAAACACCGCATTCACCGTCACCCCGCTGCCCCGCAGCCGGCGCGCCAGCTCGAAGGTGAAATGCAAATTGCCGAGCTTGGATGGCGCATAGCCCTGCATCGAGCGATACGGTCGGCGCTCCCAATTAAGATCCTCGACATTCATCGCCGCCTCGATGCGGGTGCCGACATTGACGATGCGCGCGGGGGCACTCGATTGGAGCCGGTCGAGCAGCAGCTGGGTCAACCGAAAGGGCGCCAGATGATTGACCGCCAGCGCGCATTCGAGGCCATCCGGGCTCAGACGGCGCGCGGGATAGGCGGTGCCGGCATTGTTTACCAGCAGATGCAACCGGTCGAAACGCGCCAGCACCGACTCGGCCAGGGCACGGAGCGATGTCTGATCCGCCAGATCGGCGACGAACAGATGCAGATCCACATTGCCGGTCGCGGTCTGGATCTCGGCCAGCGCCGCCGCGCCGCGCGCACGGTCGCGCGCCACCATGCCGACCCGCGCGCCTTCGGCGGCCAGGGCCAAAGCGACCGCCTTGCCCAGACCCGAGTTGGCGCCGGTCACCAGCGCGGTTTTTCGGTGTGCTTGTCTCATGATGTCCTCAAGGCCGGATCCGCTTGAACGCTCGGCCATCGCTGTCACGATCTGCAAACATCCCGGATTGCGGCCCCGATTCGCGGCCCCTCTCCGGGTCTTCAATCCACATGACTGGCCAATCTGCCCCACGCGCTTTGCCAACGGCCTGCCAACATCCCGGCGGGCGCAGAGGATTTGCCCAGGCGTCAGGCGCCCAAGGGCTGATCTTCGTGCACCCGGCTCGGCCCCAGGCATCGACCGGCAAGTCGACGCCCGGCGCCTTGGGGCTGACCGGCGCGTCGCCAATCGGCATCGACCCTCCCGTCGACGGATTGGGCCGACTGACGTGTTCCAGTCTAGGCAATTCGGACCTTGATGGCGACAACCGGTTTTTCGACCGCAACGAACCGGTTTCGAGACCCCGGAGAGGGGCCGCGAATCGGGGCCGACATCGGCGATGTTGGCCGGTCGGGCGCCGGAGGTTGGCTGGTCGCGACACCGCTCCCCCCTGAGCCAGGCTCACGGGGGGAGGTGCGCGTCGCCGTCGCCCTCCTCAAGCAGATGGATATAGGCGGCGGTGGTGGTGAGCGAAGCGTGCCCCAGATACGCCTGCACGACCCGGAGGTTCAGCCCGCTGGCGAGCATCCGGCTGGCGGCGGTGTGGCGCAGCAGATGCCCGCCCATCTGCGGTTTGTCGATCCCGGCCTGACGCAGATAGCGCTGCACGAGCTTATGCAACAGCGCCTGGTGCATCGCGCCGCCGGTGCGCGCGGGAAACAGCCAGTCGCTCGCCGGGGCGCTCGCGCGCGCCTGCACATAGGCGCGCAGTGCCGGACGGTAGGTGTCGAGCGGGCGCACCAGGCGTTCCTGATTGCCCTTGCCGATCACGCGCACCTGCCCGGTCGCCAGGAGGGTGCGCCCGTGCGCCAGGGTCAGGGTCAGGGTCAGGGTCAGGGTGCCGAGTTCTTCGGTGCGCAATCCCGAATCGAGCAGCAAACCCACCATCGCGAGATCGCGGTCGCGATTGCGGTGCTGGCGGGCAAAGATCCCGTCGATCAGCGCCTCGCGCTCCTGTTGATAGAGGACGGGCGGCAAACGGGATTGCACCCGCCCTCCTCGGACTTTTTTCCCATTCAGGCCGAGCTTCGCGCTCGCGACCGGATTGTCGTCGGCCAACCCCTCATACTGCAGAAAGTCAAAGAACAGCTCGGTCGCGCCGACATACAGCCGCAACGACGCCGGTTTCAACCCGGAATCGATCAAGTCGCGAAGATAGTGGCGCACCCAGGCGGCGTTGACCTCGCGCGGGTGTTGCAGGTCATGCTGCGTCATAAACGCGAGAAACCGTCCCGCGACCCGCGCATAAAGCGAACGCGTTCTCGGCGCATAGGGATGGCCGATGTCCGGGGCGCACAACCAGGCGTCGAAGCGCGCCGGCAGGGTGGCAATCTCCATAACGTGTCCTCGGGGGCGGGGTCGGCGGCTCGGTTGCGCGGTCTTAGTGGTGATAAGGGGGAATTATCACCACCAACGCCGCCGCGCCCCGGGCGCCGGCGGGCGGTGTGTGACCGGACGACGGGCGTGAAATCCGCGCAGCGCCTTCACGCTATCACGACAAACGCCAATCAACAACGCCCGTCGCTCAAGGTGGCTATACTGATTGCCCTCAACCGCCGTTTTTCCATGCCGACGGGCCGAAATCAGACCATGATGACCGCATCCCAGGCAAACCGCGAGAACCCGCAGGCGTCCGCAAACGCCGCAGTCGAGGGCGACCTCCGCGCACACTCCGCCGAAATCCCGCCAAACGCCCCGGCAGACACCGCGCCCGCGATCGGCCGCCGCCTGAGCGCGGAACTCGTCGGCGACGACGCGATCGAGGCGGATATGCTCGACACCATCCTGCGTCTCGGGGAACACCACCGCAGCAAGCTCGCGCGCGATTCCGCGCTGGTGTCCCTGGCGATTCGGGCCTTGGGGCGGGCGATCGAGGACTGTCGGCGGGAGCAGGGGAAAAAATTCCCCTCGACGGCGGATCTGGTGCAGTTCCTGGCACGCTAGTACATCACGCTTGAAATTATCCGGATAAATCACACCATCAGCGGCTTGCCGATGTAGGTCCAGCGAAACGGTTTGGCGAGGGTCTGGTTAAAGAATTCGATGAACGCGAGGATCCGTTGCTTGAGTTCCTCGGTGGAGGCAAAGCGCCCGCGCTTGAGGAGTCGACGGGTCAAGATGCCGAACCAGATCTCGACTTGGTTGAGCCAGGAGCAATGCGTCGGGGTATCGACAAAGCGGATGCGGTGCGTGGGATCCTGGAGGAAGGCGGCGCGCGAGGCCATGGACTTGAGGATGCCCTCATTTTCTTTGCGTCCGAGATCCACCTCAATGGCGCAGCGCGGCGCGACGAATTCCACCAGACTGGCGGGTTGGTGGGTATTGAGCTGATCGCCGATGAAAATCCATTCGGCCTGCGGATCGGTGTCGACGGTGGCGGCGAGGTGGGCCACAAAATCCGCTTCGGTGCGGGTGTCGCCGATGGAGGGCGCGATGACGCGCCCGGTGGCGACCTCGACGTTCGCGATCAGCGCTTGGGTGCCGTGGCGTTCGTACTCGAATTCGACCGCCTCGGGATGGCTCGGACGCATCGGATGGGACGGATGAATCGGCTCCAGGGCCTGAATGCCGGTTTTCTCATCGGTGGAGATGACAGGTACCCCCTGTTCATGGAGTTCCTGCGCTTGATGGTACCGTTTGCACACGGTGCGCACCGCTTCCCGGAAGGTGGCCTCGTCGTCGATCTTGGCATTGAGCCAAGACCGGGTGCGATGGGGCTTGAGGTCGGCCTGATGTTAAAAAACGGCCGATGGTGCTGGCCGAAATCGTCTCCGCAATGCCGCGTGCGAGCGTCTCGCGCACCAGATCCTCGCGCGTCCAATGCGTCAAGGGATCCGGCGGGGTTTCGCAGGCCAGCGCGACGATCTGGCAGATCTGCTCCGCCGTGAAATCGCCCGGGTTGCCCGAACGCGGGCGGTCGGACAGGATCTCCTCGATCGCGGCGCGCAGGCGTTTGGGCTGGCCCGCCAGGGCGGCGAACGGGTCCTGGGCGTTCGCCCACCGCCGACGCCACGGCCCGACACCGTCTTCATCGAGGTCCAGGGCGTGCGCCATCGCCTTGTTGGGTTCGCCGTCGGCGGCGCGCCGCACGATCCGCGCGCGCCGCACCAGGCAGTGGGCGGTTTCGCGGCGTCGGGAAATCCCTTCGAGCAGGGTGCGTTGCTCGTCAGTCAGGTCAATCAAAGGGGCTGGACGGGCCATCGTCTGTCACTCATCTAAAGCAGGAGGAAATCGACTGGCGATTATCCTAAAGGGGGGTGGTCGGTTAGTGCCTCCACGCCCTATATGTTGTGGTCACCACTTATAGCCATGCGTCACTGCGGCTTCAGTGACGGGCTCGGTAACGACCGCCTGCTCCATGAGTCGGCGGAAGACGAG
>NZ_CAIPNF010000139.1 GCF_903866365.1 uncultured Thiocystis sp. | reverse complement strand
GAACAGCACATGGCGGGATCGTAGATTTCAAGCGTTTTCATGAGATTCACCGTTGAGATTGTGGAATACCGGCTTCGTACCACCCCTTACTCCGATTGACCACCCGCACCACCAGCAGCATCACCGGCACCTCGATCAGCACCCCGACCACGGTGGCGAGCGCCGCGCCGGACTGGAAGCCGAACAGCGCGATGGCTGCCGCCACCGCCAGCTCGAAGAAGTTCGAGGCGCCGATCAGCGCCGAGGGACAGGCGACGCTGTGTTTCTCGCCGACTTGGCGATTCAGCCAATAGGCCAGCGAGGAATTGAAGAACACCTGGATCAGGATCGGCACCGCCAGCAGGACGATGATCAGCGGCTGCGCGAGGATCTGCTCACCCTGGAAGGCGAACAGCAGCACCAGGGTCAGCAGCAGGGCGACGATGGAGGCATGACCCAGGGTGTCGAGGGTGGCGTCGAAGCGCGCCTGGCCCTGGGCCAGCAGCCGCTTGCGCCAGAGCTGGGCGAGGATGACCGGGATCAGGATATAGAGCACCACCGAGGTCAGCAGGGTATCCCAGGGCACCACGATGGCCGACAGCCCGAGCAGCAGCGCCACAATGGGCGCGAAGGCGACGATCATGATGGCATCGTTCAGCGCGACCTGCGTCAGGGTGAAGTAGGGATCGCCCCCGGTCAGCCGGCTCCAGACGAAGACCATGGCGGTGCAGGGCGCGGCGGCGAGCAGGATGAGTCCGGCGACATAGGAGTCGAGTTGGTCGGCCGGTAGCCAGTCGGCGAAGAGTCCACGGATGAAGATCCAGGCCAGCAGCGCCATCGAGAAGGGCTTGACCGCCCAGTTGATGAAGAGGGTGACGCCGATGCCTTTCCAATGGGATCGGACCTGCCCCAGCGCGCTGAAGTCGATCTTCATCAGCATCGGGATGATCATCACCCAGATCAGCACGCCGACCGGCAGATTGACCTGCGCCACCTCCAGTCGGCCCAGAAACTGGAAGGGGGCGGGGAAGAATTGACCCAGCCCGATACCAATGACGATACAGAACGCGACCCAGAGGGTCAGCCAGCGATCGAAGATGCTCATGGGCGCGCCGGCGGCCTGTTTGGCGGTGACTTCACATTGTACAGACATGGTTTACTCCGATTCGCTCGGGTCGAGACCCAGCGTCTCGGCGACGGCCGGGACCAGGCGCGCACGGATGTCGTCGCGCACCGCGATGAAAGACTCCAGCGGCTCGCCGTGCGGGTCGTGGAAGGGCAGATGGATCTGGGCGACCGGGCGCGGGAAGATCGGGCAGCTTTCCTTGGCGTTGTCGCAGACGGTCACCACCAGGTCGATCGGCGTGTCGATCAGGACGTCGATGTCCTTGGGATGGAGCCCCTCGGTCGGCAGGCCGATCGCCTGCAGCGCGGCGATGGCGCCATCGGCGACCTTGGGCTGGGGTCGGGTGCCGGCAGACAGGGCGCGCACCTGTCCGGCGAGATCGTGATTGAGAAGCACCCCAGCCATCTGCGAGCGGCAGGAGTTGCCGGTGCAGAGAACCAGGACGGTCTTGGAGGTTGTGCTCATGAGGCGATCCTCGGTCAAGGGGGAATACGATGGGTTTGAAATGGGCTCGGTGTCGATCGGGGATCAGGACTCGCCGGTTGCGCAAACAGAGGGCGTAATCGCCTCGCTTCCCAGACCATCCTTCATGTGCATCAGAATCCGCAGCGCCCAGGCCGGCAGTTGCGGATGGATGCGGTAGCGCATCCACACCCCGTCACGCCGGACGAGCACCAACTCCGCGCCACGCAATACTGCCAAGTGCCGCGAGACCTTCGGCTGGGGTGCGTCGAGCGCGCTGTGCAGATCGCAGACGCACAACTCGTCGTGCTCCAGCAGCATCGCCAAGATGCGGCGGCGGATGGGATCGGCGAGGGCTTCGAAAAAGGCTTGGTGGTCGATCATGCGGGTGAATCGCAAGGCTCCGGGGGCTGATCAATCGGCTTGGTCGAATCCTACCATATTACCGTTATCGCATATCATGAATCTAATATGACTGCTTTCTTAAGATAAGACATGCTTCCTTGCGGATGTTGCGCGGGTCGCCAGGGGGGGCCGGGCGCGCGCGGGAAAGGGCCTCGCCGGACAAGCTCGACACCCTGAGAGACATGGACCGCGCGCGTGTCTCCATCGCGTCGAGTTCCATCAATCGCTGATCCCGACCGGACTCACGAAGCTCGGCGGCTTGATCGCCAGCACGGCGCAATCGCAGCGGTTGAGAATGGTTTCCGCGGTATTGCCGATCAGCAGGCCAGGGATACCGCCGCGTCCGACGGTGCCCATGACGATGAGATCGGCCTTCAGGTCGGCCGCCAGGTTTGGGATGACATCGATGGCCGACCCCTTGGGCAAGTGCGATTGGATCGCCAGGTAGCCGAAGCCCTCGGGTCCAAGCACGTCGCTCAACTCGTCGAGCAAGGCGCTCAGGGCGTACTGGTGCCGATTGCGCGTGTCTTCGACATAGCGGTATTCCTCGTTTGCCGTCTCCTGAAGCAAGCCGCTGGTGTTCCAGCGGCGCAGCAATCCAGTGGCGGGGGCATCCCAGGCATGCACCAGATGCAGCTCGGCGAGATCGGCCAGGGCCCATGAACTCGACCAGTCGAGGATCCGCCGATTGAGCGCGTGCGTCTCCGCGTCGTCGTCGCCCGGAACGACGTCGACGGCCGCCAGGATGCGCCGGTAGCGCTCGGGTCCGTCGGGCCGCAACAGCCAGACCGGACAAGGGTACTGCTGCTTGCCACCTATCAGTTTTATGTAGACAATTTGTCTATCAACATTGACAGATGAGATTGACACAAATTGGGAACAGTCGCTTCTCTTGCGCGTGAGATCGAGCGCGGTCTTCGGCAGATTCATCCTGGGCTGCGAAAAACGGTGGTGAAGAAACTCGCGCCCACCATCGCGGCGGTCATGCAAACCCAGACGGCCAACACCGCCCAGTGGGCCACGGTCCTGCCGATCAAGACCGAGCGGGCGGACATGCGCTTACAGTGGATTGCCCGCCTGTTGGCCAATCCCTTGTTGGACAGTCGAATGATCCTGGAGCCGTTGGCGCGACATCCGTTGAGCGAAGCCGCGCGCCACGGGCAGGTGGTGGTGTTGAGCATGGATCAAACCGACTTGGGCGATCGCTTTGCGATTCTGATGGTCAGTGTGGGGTACGACAACGATTCCTTCATTTTTGGGCCACAAGGATGTCACTCGCAGATCGGAGCTGCCTGACCGACTCAACCATCCGTATCACCAGCTCCGATCCGGGTCTTCCAGAGAGGTCATGTCGGCTTCGATGAAGCAAT
>NZ_CAIPNF010000138.1 GCF_903866365.1 uncultured Thiocystis sp. | reverse complement strand
GCTGCGCGGCACGCCGGAAAGATCACCCAGGGTCCGGTCGCGACGGGTTTCGAGACGGCCATGTCCCCGCTCGACGGTTTCGAGGAACGCCGACTCGACGCCGTTATCGTCTTTCGCATCGGCGTCGATGAACGCCTCCTCGACCTCGGCGGCCCGCGTTTCCTGGTGGCCTTTGAGGGCCAGGACGTAGTCCCCTCCCTGGTGGATAATCGGCTCGGCAATCTTGGTTTGGCAGCCCATCGCGTCAATGGTGACGATGCGGCCCTCCAGCGTCAGCCATTCCAGCAACCGCGGAATGGCCGTGATCTCCTTGGATTTGGCGTCCGTGGCGACCTGCCCGAGCACCACCCGATTGGCCGTCGCCCAGGCACTGACCAGGTGCAACGCCGCCAAGCCCTTGCCGCGGCGGTGGGAGCGGCGCAGGGTCTTGCCATCCACGGCCATGATATCGTCTGGAATCAACGCGGCCACCGACGCGCTCCATTGGCGAAAGCAGGCGGCAAACGGTGCGGGATCGATCCGCGCAAACACCCGCCCGAAGGTGTCGTGCGACGGGACGCCCGCGGGCAATTGCAAAAAGGTGCGCAGCCACGCCTCCTTGGCCTGTCCGAACGTCTCGACACCCACCCAACCGTCGGCGCCACTGAAGGACGCGGCGATAGCGATCACGATCATCTCGCTCAAGATGTGCCGTCGTTGGATCGCGCTGCGCGGTTCGTCCAGCGGGGCAAAAGAGTGCGCGATCGATCGCTCCACACTCAAGTCGCACATCGGCGAGATCTCCCCAAGATTCAAAAGACTCAGATCATTGGGGCCGCCGAACGGATTATCTAACAGTATGCGCTAATACGTTGATGCGATTGCCCTGGTCGAAGAAGCAGCTTGTTCAATCTGGACGCGGTCTAGGATGCTCATGAATGGATTGGGAGTGTGGTTTAGCGAACATGTCGGCCTCTCGCCCGCGCTCCGCGATAACCCGGAATTTCAGTCGGCGGTGGTCCGCATTACGGCGTGTCTGTTCGGCGCGATCTATATCGGACTCGGAGCCTTGACCGGCTATTATAGGGTCGATATCCCCTATTATCTGACCCTGTTCACACTTTATCTGATCTCGAATATCGTGTTTCTGGTCAGCGTGGCCCGTCGACCAAGCTGGCCAGCCCGTTGTTACCTCGCGCTCTGTCTCGATATCATCGCCGTCAGTCTGGCCATTTTTATCACCCGCGAGGCGATCAGCCCCTTTTACCTGCTCTATATCCTGATTTTCATCTCCGCTGGCACCCGTTTCGGTCAGAGGCATCTGGTCGTCGCTTCGGTAGTGGCGGTGATTGCCTATAATTTTGTCTTGATCGAACTCGACGAATGGCACCGGCATACCTTCGAGGCCGCCTTTTTCCTTATCTTACTGGTGCTGTTGCCGCTTTATCAGTCTTCTCTGTTACGTCAGGTTCAGCAGGCGCGCGAGGATGCCGTGCGGGCAAATCAGGCCAAGGGGGATTTTCTGGCCTTCATGACCCACGAATTGCGCACACCGCTCACCGGCGTGATCGGCATGGCCGAATTGCTCAAGGATACTCGGCTCGACTTGGAACAACGCGATTATGTTCAGGCCATTGCGAGTTCAGCCAAGGCACTTAACGCGCTCATCGGCGACATTCTGGATTTTTCCAAGATCGATGCCCGCAAGCTGACACTTGAATGTATTCCCTTCAACCCGCGCGAGTTAGTACGCGAGGTCTGCGGGATCCTTGAAGGGCTGGCATTGACAAGCGGCCTTGAACTCATCTGTCAGATTGACCCCGAAGTACCGAGCCAGGTCAGCGGGGACCAGCTGCGGATTCGCCAGATCCTGTTCAACCTGATGGGCAATGCGATCAAATTTACCGAGCGGGGCCAGGTGTCGGTGCGGATGAGCGTCAGACCGCCAGAAGCGTCGCTCGCGTTTCCGCATGTGCGGTTCGCGATCGTGGACACCGGCATTGGGATCCCGAAGGACAAACTCCCCGACTTGTTCGACAGTTTTCGTCAAGCGGACGACTCCACAACCCGCCGCTTTGGCGGTTCCGGTCTGGGCACGACGATCGCTCGCGACCTGACTTTGCTCATGGGTGGGACGATCACGGTCGAGAGCACGGAAGGCCTGGGCAGTTGCTTTCAGGTCAGGCTGCCATTGCTCGGCGACGACTTTGTCCCTTCGGCAGTGCCATCGGAGGGGAGACTGTGCGGCTTGCGCGTACTCGTGATGGATTCCAATCGGACGCAACGCGAGCTGATTGGCGCGATCCTGGAGCGCGAACATGTCTTCTGTCAGTTCGTGGCGGAGCCCGGCGAGTTCAAGGCCATCAGTCCTCGCGATGATGCTCCGTTCATGCCGCGAGAAACGGACATCGATCTGGCGGTTATTTCCGATCAACCCGCTGGATTTGACCTGGAGCGCGCGCTGTCCGAAGTCCAAAAATCTTTCGGTGAGAATCTGCCCTGTCTCTTGCTGAAGTACGCCGGGCGTCGGTTGCCTCAAGCGTCGCCGGCCATGGCCGGTCTAAATAAACCCTTTTTGGCCGAGGATCTGGTTGGAGCTGTTGAGCTACTTCTCGGCCGTGCTCCGGAGGGCATGAGTGCTCTCGCGAACGCCCATTTCCAACTTGCCCGGACTTTGCCAACTGAGAGCTTACGCGTTGTGCGAGCGATTCGAGTCCTGATCGCGGAGGATAATGACATTGCGGCGAGGGTCATTACCGCCTTTTTGACCAAGATGGGATTTACACATCAGCGCTTTCAGGATGGCGAGGCCGCGCTGATGGCAGCGCTGGACGGTGGCTATCAGATCGCTATCGTGGATTTGCATATGCCGAAGCTGGATGGGATTGGCTTTACCCGACGATATCGGGAACTTGCCGCAGGCCATCCAATGCCGATCGTCGCGCTGACAGCCACTGCGGCGGGGGATGTCAAACGGGCCTGCCTCGACGCTGGAATGGATGGATTCCTGGCCAAGCCAGTCAATCCGGATGAGTTACGTCAGACCGTGGAGCGGCTGGCGCTCTTATCGCCGCCAGCGTTCAGCCACCAGCATCCAACGTGATTTTAGCAGTCTGTCGGACTTAAGGGCACTGGCTCAGCTTGGTTCTTAATTAATAAAATTAGCGCAAATTACTGAATAATATTATATATTTATCTTAAGGGGGGTAGTCGGTTAGTGCCTCCTGTCGCAAGATGTGGGGGTGAATCCTACTGACCAATCCATATACCCGACCTTGGTGGCAGGGCGCGACTACCCGCGCAGTTACCGTGAGTTTGTC
>NZ_CAIPNF010000137.1 GCF_903866365.1 uncultured Thiocystis sp. | reverse complement strand
GCCGTCAGCGCGGACGGCTTCCGGCAGATCTTCTTTCAGGGGCACCCCGAGTACGACATGATCTCGCTGCTGAAGGAGTACAAGCGCGAGGTCAGGCGGTTTGCCGCCGGCGCGCGAGTCGACTATCCGCCCTTCCCGGAGAATTATTTCAGCCTGCAATCGCGCGCCATTCTGGAGGAGCATCGTGGTCGGATGCTGGAGGCGCTGGATCAGGGGCGCGAGTTACCCGTCTTTCCGGAAGACCGGATCGTGGCCCGGCTGCACAACACCTGGCACGACACCGCGCAGGGCGTGGTCGGCAACTGGATGGGGCTGGTCTATCGGGTCACCCATAATGACCGGAGGCTGCGTTTCATGTCGCATGTGAACCCGGACGATCCGCTGGCGCTGGGGTGGAACGGGGCGCGCTCGCTTTAGGATTCGCTCGCGTCAAGCGAAATGCATCGTTGCGACGGAAGATCTGGACAGGATAAACAGGATTTTTAGCGCGTGGTTGCCGAGCCTGTTCATGCTGTCCAGGTCGAGCAGGAAAGCGATTTTTTGGAAACTCCCTCAACCGATGCGTTCAGGCGACATGCACCATTGTTCCAGTGTCCTTCCCGCCAGTTTCAGCGCAATGATGCGCGCTGCCAATCGGTTTTTTCGCCGCTAGCGTTGCACAAAAGTAACAGTCTATTTTGCTCTTGCTCTCGCGAATTTTGCGGAATCTTCGTGAATTCGTTGGGTGCATCACGAAATTTTCTGATAAGCAGAGTTGTCGCTTGTTGCTTTTTAAGCTAAACTTAAATCATGAGATGCGGCATGTGACCAAAAAGGAACGCCCTGTTGTGCGGTTGCTCCAAGATTGGGTGCGGTGGGCAGCTCAGCCGGTTTCCCGGGCGGGATAACCAGCTCCTCCAAAAATAAAGATTCCACTGAGAAGGTCTGTCATGTTTGACTCAACTGAAAACGCGATCCGCTACAAATGGGATCCACGCACCTATACCGGCTTCAAATTGCGTTTTGATGCCGACGGCGCGGCCAAGGGCGGCCACTGCTGCTTCCATGTCGAAGACTGGACCTGCCGGACCGTGACCAACGAATGGCCGTGCGAGGATCTGGATGAGGCGCTGGAAGTGCTCAACCATTTCTTCAGTGTCGACATCAGCCATGAGCGCGAGCGCCTAAGCGCTTGGTTACCGAGCGAGTACCGCGCGGCGGCCTAGACCTCCAGCGCGCCATCAAAGATTCGTCAGGGGCCGTTCGCGGCCCCTTTTTTTGTCTCGGGCGCATCGATCTTCTTAATTCCTAATCTTGTGTGGGTTTGAAACATCCACTGTCTGGCGCTTAGAATGCGAGCCTTGTCTCGTTTCGTTCTCGCCGAAGGTATCCCTCATGCAGGATCCAGTTGCTTACTCGGACAGTCTGGTTGGCCGAGTCGAGGTCAAGGAAACCACCTGTTACATGTGCGCCTGCCGCTGTGGGATCCGGGTGCATCTGCGCGACGGCGAGGTCCGCTATATCGACGGCAATCCGAATCATCCGCTCAATAAAGGCGTGATCTGCGCCAAGGGCAGTTCGGGGATCATGAAACAGTATTCGCCGGGGCGGATCACCCGGCCGCTGCGGCGCAAGGCAGGCGCCGAGCGGGGCGCCAGTGAGTTCGAGGCGATCTCCTGGGACGAAGCCTTCGGGATGCTGGAAACGCGGCTCGCCAAGCTGCGCGCCGAGGATCCGAAAAAGTTCGCGCTCTTCACCGGCCGCGATCAGATGCAGGCGCTGACCGGCATGTTCGCCAAGCAGTTCGGCACTCCGAACTATGCGGCCCACGGCGGCTTCTGCTCGGTCAACATGGCCGCCGGACTGATCTACACCATTGGCGGTTCCTTCTGGGAGTTCGGCGGGCCGGACTTGGAGCGGGCTAAGCTGTTCGTGATGATCGGCACCGCCGAGGATCATCATTCCAACCCGCTCAAGATTGACATCTCCGCCTTCAAGCGCCGGGGCGGGCGCTTCATCTCGGTCAATCCCATCCGCACCGGCTATTCGGCCATCGCCGACGAGTGGGTGCCGATCAAGCCCGGCACCGACGGGGCGCTGCTGCTCGCCATCGTCAACGAGATCATCAAGCAGGGGCTCTATGATCGCGACTTCCTGATCCAGTACACCAATTCCGCCGAGCTGGTGGTGGACGATCCGCAACGCGACAACCACGGACTCTTTTACCGCGCCGAGATGCATGTCGAGGAGGGCTGTTTCGACCCTCAAAACAAGCTCTGGTGGGATCGCGAGATCAACGGCCCGATCAGCACCCACACGCCGGGCGCCGAGCCGCGTCTGATGGGCAGTTACACCCTGCCGGACGGCACCCCGGTCAAGCCGGCGTTCCAGTTGCTGAAAGAGCGTGTCGAGCAATACACCCCCGAGTGGGCGGCGCCGATCACCGGCATCCCCGCCGAGACGATCCGCCGGCTGGCCCACGAAATGGGCGTGACCGCGCGCGATCAGAAGATCGAACTGCCGATCACCTGGACCGACTGCTGGGATAACGAACATGACTCGGTGACCGGCAACCCGGTCGCCTTCCACGCCATGCGCGGGATGGCCGCGCACTCTAACGGCTTCCAGACGATCCGCGCGCTCGGCATCCTGATGACCGTGCTCGGCACCATCGACCGTCCCGGCGGATTCCGTCACAAGGCGCCCTATCCGCGCCCGATCCCGCCCTGTCCCAAGCCGCCGCACGGCCCCGAGGCGGTGCAGCCGAATACCCCGCTCGACGGCATGCCGTTGGGCTGGCCCGCGAAGCCCGAGGATCTGTTCGTGGACGCGGACGGCGAGGCGGTGCGTATCGACAAGGCGTTCTCCTGGGAGTATCCGCTCTCGGTTCACGGCCTGATGCACAACGTCATCACCAACGCCTGGCGCGGCGATCCCTACCCGATCGACACCCTGCTGCTGTTCATGGCCAACATGGCCTGGAACTCGTCGATGAACACCAGCGAAGTGCGCAAGATGCTGGTCGATAAGCAGCCGAACGGCGAGTACAAGATCCCCTTCCTGGTGGTCTGCGACACCTTCGCTTCCGAGACCGTGGCCTTCGCCGATCTGGTGCTGCCCGATACCAGCTATCTGGAGCGTCACGACGCGCTCTCCATGCTCGACCGTCCGATCTCCGAGTTCAATGGCCCGGTGGACGCGGTGCGCATCCCGGTGCTGCCGCCCAAAGGCGAGTGCAAGCCGTTTCAGGAGGTGCTGGTCGAACTCGGCTCGCGGCTCAAGCTGCCGGCCTTCACCAACGCCGATGGCAGTCGCAAATATCGCGACTATCCGGATCTGATCGTCAATTACGAGACCTCGCCCGGTTCCGGGATCGGCTTCCTCGCCGGCTGGCGCGGCAAGAGCGGCGATCAGTTCCTCAAGGGCGAGCCGAATCCGCGCCAGTGGGAGATGTACGCGCAGAACGGCTGCGTCTTCCACCATGAATTGCCGCCCAGCTATCAGTACATGCGCAACTGGAACAAGGGCTATCTGCACTGGGCGCGCGCCCACGGCATGATCCGCTACGCCGAGCCGATCACGCTCCATCTCTATTCCGAGGTGCTCCAGAAGTTCCGGCTCGCCGCGCAGGGCAAGTGGCCCGGTCGCCAGCCGCCCGAGCGTCTGCGCAAGCGGGTCGAGACCTACTTCGATCCCTTGCCTTTTTACTACGATCCGCTGGAGACGCAGGTCACCGACCCCCGGCGCTATCCGCTCAACGCGCTGACCCAGCGTCCGATGGCCATGTACCACAGTTGGGACAGTCAGAACGCCTGGTTGCGGCAGATCCACAGTCACAACTATCTGTTCCTGAATCCCCGCGTGGGTCTGGAGCAGGGCTTCGGCGACGGCGACTGGATCTGGGTCGAGTCGCCGCATGGCCGGGTGCGCTGCATGTGCCGCTTCTCCGAGGCCGTCGAGCCCGGCACCGTCTGGACCTGGAACGCCATCGGCAAGGCCGCCGGCGCCTGGGGACTGGGCGCCAACGCCGACGAGGCGCGCAAGGGCTTCCTGCTCAACCATGTCATCGCCGAGGAACTGCCGCCCTGCGAAGCGGGCGATCATCTCTCCAACTCCGACCCGATCACCGGGCAGGCCGCCTGGTTCGACGTGCGGGTGCGGGTCTACAAGGCCGCCCCTGGCGAGGAAAAAATCACCTCGCCGCAGTTCAAGCCCATGCCCCGCCTGCCGGGTCAGGACAAGCCGCGTGGCAAATGGCAAGCCTATGTGGCTGGCGTCTTCGGTAAACGATAACGCCTGCGGCGACCATCCCGGGAGCATCGTCGGCATCCAGCCGGCGCATCATCCTGGCGGCTGGACGCTGGTGGCTGGAGGCTGAACAATGACTCAACTCGCACTCGTCATCGATCTGAATGTCTGCGTCGGCTGCCATGCCTGCGTGACCTCGTGCAAGGAATGGAATACCTCCGGCTGGGCCGGTCCCATGGTGGACCAGCATCCCTACGACGGATCCCCGACCGGTACCTTTTTCAACCGGGTGCAGACCTTCGAGGTTGGGGTCTATCCCAAGACCGAGACGGTCCATTTCCCCAAGAGCTGCCTGCACTGCGAGGAGCCGCCCTGCGTGCCCGTCTGCCCGACCGGCGCCTCCTACAAGCGCCCGGACAACGGCGTCGTGCTGGTCGACTACGACAAATGCATCGGCTGCAAATACTGCTCCTGGGCCTGTCCCTATGGCGCGCGCGAGCTGGACGAGCAGCAGCAGGTGATGAAGAAATGCACCCTCTGCATTGATCGCATCACGGATCCGAAGCTCTCCGACCGTGACCGCAAGCCGGCCTGTGTCCTGGCCTGCCCGACCAGTGCCCGACTCTTTGGCGATGTCCATGATCCGGATGCCGAGGTCTCGATCGCGATCCGCGAGCGCGGCGGTTATCAGCTGATGCCCGAATGGGGCACCAAACCGGCCAATCATTACCTGCCGCGTCGCAAGACCGTGATGCACATCGATCAGGACGAACTCACGCGCGTCGACAACCCGCTGCGCAAGGAAGACCTGACGACCTACACCGGCGAGGAAACCCTCGACGACGTGGCTTGGTAAATTTGGCGTAGGGTACGCATCGCGTACCGTTTATCTGACCAACTCGGAACAAATCCATGCATCCTGCCTTTTCAGTCATTTTCCTAACCACGCTGATCGGTGCCGGTCAAGGTCTGTTCCTCGCCATGGTCACCGGGCAACTCTACGCCATCGCGCGTTTTCTGCCGGTCCAGGCCGATCAATTCTATGCGGTCGGTAGTCTGGTGGCGCTTGTCCTGCTGCTGGCCGGGTTGGCGTCTTCCTTCTTTCATCTCGGTCGTCCCGAGCGCGCCTGGCGGGCCGCGGCCAAGTGGCGCACCTCCTGGCTGTCGCGCGAGGTGATCGTGCTGCCCATCGTCATGGCCCTGGTTTTTGGCTATGGCGTGGCGCACTGGATGGGCTGGACCCAGCCGCTGTTCCAGGTCGGCGAGTCGCTGCAAGTGGACGCCACGCTCCTGCTGGGTCTGCTGGGAACGCTGGCGAGCTTCGCGCTCTTCCTCTGTACCGCGATGATCTATGCGGGGGTTAAATTCCTCCAGGAGTGGCACACGCCATTGACGGTGACCAATTTCACCTTCCTCGGAGCCGCTTCGGGATTCATGCTGGCCGCCGCCTATTCCGCCTACATCGGTAACCCGCTGGTCTCCTTCTTCGGTACCTGGGCGGTCATCCTGACCCTGGTGGGGCTGGCCTCGCGACTGGCGCATCTGTCGCGCAATGCCCATCTTAAACACAAGAGTACCGTCCAGACGGCAATCGGCGTCCGTCATACCGCCGTCGTCCAGAAGGCCCAGGGCGCCACTGGCGGGAGCTTCAACACCCGTGAATTCTTTCATGGCCAGAGCCAGTCGACCTTTGCTCGCGTGCGGCTCGTCTTTCTGGTGCTGGTCTTTCCGGTCCCGATTCTCCTGATCGGCGCCGCCTATGTGACCGAATCGCCCACTTTGCCGATCCTCGCGTTTGTCACCCAATATCTTGGCTTGATGGCCGAACGCTGGTCATTCTTTGCCGAGGCGAGACACCCGCAAAATCTGTATTATCAGTCGGTGGCTTAATTGGAACTCGACTTCTTGCCAAGGAATATCCAATGACCATCGAACCTGGGTCGCTCATTGATTTGCAGATGGTTGGCGCCGAAAAATGGGGGTTGCATCTATTTGAGGAAATCATCAAGGCGTTCTACCGGAAGATACTGATTCCGGGGGACCAGGTGGTCGATGGCGGCGCCAATGCTGGTCTGCATACGATTCCACTTGCCGAGGCGGTTGGAGAACATGGCCGCGTTCTTGCGTTTGAGCCTATTCCCTGCTTGGTGGAATCATTAATGAAGACGCTCAACGAGCGAAACATAAAGAATGTTCAGATTCGTCAGACTGCACTCTCTTTGCGTCATGGAACGGCCAAGTTTCACTGGTTAAAAAACCGTGCGGCTGAGAGTAGCCTGTCGAACGCAAGAATCGATCCTGCTCAGGATGAAGTTGAATCTTTCGATGTGACGACGGTCAGGTTGGACGATATCCTTCCCACCACCTTCGATCGGTGTAGATTTATCAAACTCGATCTGGAGGGAGCCGAGTTCGATGCATTGCGTGGAGCGAGACAATGCCTTCTGCGTGACCGCCCGACGGTTATTCTTGAGTTTGGATATCATGCCGCGGCACAGGCATGGGGTTACGATCAGGCGGAGTGGGATGCCTTTTATGACGCGGTTGGATATCGACTCTATGACCTTGTCGGGCGGCCGTTGCTGCATCGGCCCTGGGGTGAACTTGGATCCTATATCTGGTATCTGATCGCAGTACCGAAAGATTCAAGTGACGAATCATTGGTTCTGGATGGATTGATGGATGAAGTCGCACCGATCGCAAAGGAATGGTCTCTGGCCATGGCCGAGGGTCGACTTCCGCGTTCCGCTTGATTGATTCAAACCAATTGGTTCATGTCTGTGAGCGAGCGTTGATATAGCGCCGCGCATCTTCGAGGATCTGTTTATTCTTGAACAAAATCTGCCAGCGGGTGCCACCGACCTGTCGCCACAGCCTGGCGGCGCGCACACCGGCGAGGAGCAGCGCGCGAATCCGGTTTTGGTTGTCCGGATTGCGCAGATGTGAGGATTCGCCGCGAATGACGATCCGTGGGTCCAGTTGACTCAAGGTCTCGCTGTAGAGATCGGCAAAGTGGGCGAGCAGATTGGGATGGAGCAGGGCGAAATGTTCGCGTTTCAAGGATGCCGCCTCGATGCCCTCGCCAATGCGCGTTAACAGATCGGGGCGTCCTGAGAGCGTGCGCTCCAGCTTCATCAAGAGCACGACATAGCGAGTCAGTTCCAGATTGCGCTCGGGGACGCCAGTCAACGAAGAGACGATCAGGCGCGCGCCATTCGCAACCGCGCCCGGTTCGCCAAACACGGCATCCACGTTCTCCGCGTTGACTTGGAACAGACTATCAATGCAGGGCTCCATGGAAGCGGTGTCGGTGGTTCCCTGTCGGGCGATCTGGATCACGCAATGAACGGCCTGATAGATGCCGGCAAGGGCGATGACTCGGTCCAGATTGTCGTGGGGCATTGGTTTGGAATCTCTAGTGTGATTGAGCCAATCGGTATTGAAGTCCGAAGGCATGTTGAAATCAGAGTGTAAACCGCGTCGTGCCTGAACATCATGCTACTGACTCGAAGCGCTCCATCCCTGGTCGATCACGGCTCCCCCCAAACACTCGCCATCGCGATAAAAAACGATCGACTGTCCAGGCGTCACCGCGCGCTGCGGCTCCAGGAAGCGCACCTGACAGCCGAGATCGTCCGCGCTCAGCACCTCGCACTCCTGCAGCGGCTGGCGATGGCGCAGCCGGGCCTGACAACGCAAGGGCAGATCTGGCGCGCATCCGGCGATCCAATGCGGACGCAGCCCGCTCAACCCGCGTGACATCAGCCGTGGGTGATGACTGTCCTGGACCAGGATCAGCGCATTGCGCCCGGCCTCCTTCGCCGCCACATACCAGGGCGCCTCGCGTCCGCTGGACACGCCGCCGACGCCAAGTCCCTGACGCTGACCGATCGTGTAATAGGCGAGCCCCTGATGCTCGCCCAGGGTTACGCCCTCCGGCGTTTCGATCGGTCCAGGCACGCGCGGCAGATACTGGGCCAGAAAGTCTCGAAAACGCCGCTCGCCGATGAAACAGATCCCGGTGCTATCCTTTTTCCCGGCATTCGCAAGTCCGATCTCGCGGGCGATGGCGCGCACCTGGGGCTTGGTCAGATCATGCAGCGGAAACAGGCTGCGGGCCAGTTGAGCTTGATCGAGCAGATGCAGGAAATAGGTTTGATCCTTCTCGCCATCCTGACAGAGCGAGAGATGACTGCCCCGGTCGTCGTGCGTGACCCGTGCATAGTGACCGGTCGCGATGGCATCGGCACCCAGCCAGAGCGCGTGATCCAGAAAGGCCGCGAACTTGATTTCGCGGTTGCACAGGACGTCCGGATTGGGCGTCCGCATGGCCTGGTACTCGCGCAGGAATTCGGCAAAGACCCGCTCCCAGTATTCGGTGGCGAAGTTCACCGTATGCAGCCGGATGCCGAGTCGTGCGGCGACGGCTCGGGCGTCGGCCAGATCCTGGGCCGCCACGCAGTAGCCGGCCCGATCGTCTTCCTCCCAGTTTTTCATGAAGAGCGCCTCGACCTCGTAGCCCTGTGCGAGCAGGCGATGGGCGGCAACGGCCGAGTCGACGCCTCCGGACAGGCCGACCATGATGCGTTTTTGCATGCGAGTCGATGGTGTGGAGATCATGACGACTCTCTAACGATGTGGGGCCGTGGCCTTAGCCGGCCTCAAGATGCCTGCGGCAGAGTTGACCGTGAATGTGCAGTCTGTCGGAATTTGAAAAAAAGTACATAAAATATGTTGACACTAATATTCTAATACTCTAATAAATAGGGCATGGGCTTGCATGCACAAGCCTTGCGACTCGGAGTCAGATTCCCGCAATCTTTTCGCGCGACTTGATTTCGTCTCTAAAACTTTGTTTATTTGGAGAATATCATGAAATACGCAGCTATTCTGAAAGAACTGACCGGTAGCGAACTGGTGTCGATCACGATTGTTGTGGTTGCACCCTTGATGATGGTTTATGCCTTGCTGTTTTGAAAATTTCTGTTTTCTGGTTGAGCCACGGCACGCTTTGCAGCCGCCTTGATGCCTGGCTGCGGTGTGCCGTGTCGGATCTGCTTTCAACATTACCCGCGGCAGGCCTTGACGTTGCTTGGTGTTGGTGCCGCCTGCCTTCGCCTGACCTCGAAAATCGTTTCTAATCCGCGAACATTCATCGCAAACCCCATCACAGAAACCGTTTCTTCGGTTTAATTGCCCGCTGTTCCTGGCACGGGCAAGCGCCTAAAGTCTTCGCGTCATTTTCGCCTCTCATAAACTTTCAGATCCCCCCGCCAGCGGCACGAAGCCCTACACGAAGCCCTAACTGAGCGGAGCCGAAGGGAGGCTGCGATCATCGCTTGCGCCCTTCGTCCTGACCATTTACCGCGCAGATAAAGGGGTTAGGTGACCCTAACCATGGTTGCCTGCACACCTTCAACGCCCCCGGCAGGGTGCCGGTGGCGATTCTCTTCGCCGCCCTTCTTCATCATTATTGAAGAAGTCGCTAAATCGCTCATCCGGGCGATGCAATAACCAACGATAACTGGTGATCGTAAAGCAGTTTGCATAAGGATTGTCGACTGAATTAAAAAGCGTAGCCAAGAGGCTGTCATCGGTAATTAAGAATTTTCTTATAACGCGATTTAACGAATTGGTTTTATATTGATTTTAGATATTTAGGTCTTACTTCGAAGACTGTCGTTAAGTAACGAGTGAGAAATAAGTTATACGTCAAGTCAATCATAAGCCCCTTGAACAGGCGGTTGCGCTCAGGATGATGTGTAACTTGTTAGTGAACCGTTCCTAATAGTATCTTCACGTCTCGTTT
>NZ_CAIPNF010000136.1 GCF_903866365.1 uncultured Thiocystis sp. | reverse complement strand
CTTTAATAACCTAGCGAATAAGATAAAGCTTTTTGCAAACGAAATTTTCGATCCAAATTATAAGAAAAGAGAGACATCCTTAGGTCGTTTAAATAGGTTGCTTCTGGAAGTCCAGGCTTAAAAAATCCCGAACACCTATGCATGGCCGCGCGGGGATTTTGTAGGATCGCGTCTAACCTCGGGTCGGTTTTTTCTGGCGGCTCGGCGTTGCTCTCGGCGAGATAGCGACGGTGTAAGTCCGGGTTTTCGCCGGCAGTCGCGCGGATCGCTTGCGCGCGCGACGCGCCTCGCGCCTGTGCGGTCGCGACCAGCGCGTTAAATTGTTCGATGGCGGTCATTTGGGGTCTCCGTTGGCAGGAATTTGACGATACCGCGCGACGCCTGAAATCAATAGAGCCGGTTAGATTCGGCGATGTTTTGCAACTGCCTTGCGGACGTGGGGAGCGATCCGCAGCGGCGCGCCTCCCACAAGGCGCGGCGCAGCGATGATGCACTGGCGGGCAGGGCATCCAGGGCGCGCCAGCGGGGCCAGACGTCAGACTCGAAGCGTTGAATCGCGTCCGCCAGGGCCGCCGCGCGCGGGGTCGGCTTGCCGTCCAGAAGTCGCCAGGCGGTGAGGAGGTGAGCGTCGCGGCGGTGCCGCAGGTAGCGGGTGCGGGCAGTCTCGATGCCAGGCGATCCCGTCAGTCCGAGCGCGTCATCCATGCTGCGGGCGGCTCCCGACAACCAACGGCGAATCCCGGCGGCGAAGAAGGCCGCCGGTGTGTCAGGGGCTGGGGCGCTCTCCTCCAGTTCGGCGGCGAGGATGGCAAGTTGCTCAGCGGCGTTCATGTGACGGTATCCATGGGCCGGGTCGATCGATGCTGCGGCGTTCCTCCAGTAAGCGAACGATCAATCTGACGTGGTATGGAATCGGGCTCCTCCCGCCAAAGTCGTGGACGGTGCTCTGGGCGCGACCGATCAGCGCGGCGAAGTCGGCACAAGTCAGGCCGATGGCGTTGAGGCGTTCGTGAAATTCGGCGCGGGTCATGGGGTCTCCGGTCAGTCGATACTGAAGCGGGCGGCGCGTTCGGTGGCGGATGGGGGGCTTTGGCCCGTGACAAGTCGACGCCAGACAGCAGCAGGGCCGCATAGGCATAGACGCGGCAATCCAGCGCCTCCACGGCCTGATAGACCTTGATCCATTCGCGCACGGGGCGGCCGCCTCGGGGGTAGCGGACGACGAGACGCTCGCCGGTCAACTGGCGGAACCATTCGGCGGCGCGATCCTTGGGAAAGTGGGCATAGCCTGGACCGGGCCGGGTGACGCCCTTGAAGCGGCGCGTGATGATGGACTTCGCTTCGTCGACGCCAAGCATCTCGGGAGCGGCGCCGGCCTTCTTGCGCTTGGCACGGCGGCGGTCGCGCGCCAGCTTCTGCTCGATCACGGGGTAGGCGCCCGCGCGACCTTTGACGGGGTAAACCTGCTGACTGCCGGCCTGGACCACGAACCCATACACCCGTTTGGGCAAGAATCCGGAATCGACGCACATCGCGGTTAACCCGAGCGTGGAGCCATCGGCGCGGGCATAGCGGGCCTGCTTCCAGACCTCCAACAGTTCCAGCCACACGTCATCCTGGACGGGATCGCCGATGAGGACTTGGTAATCGATGCTCCAGGACTCCTCGCCCGCGCCCCATCCGACCACTTCCAGCTCCAGGCGGTCGGACTGCACGTCGACGCCGCAGGTGAGCACGGCCACGCCCTCGGGGACTTCGGCGGGGTAGTGCTCGGCGCGCGCCATCAGCAGATCGGCGTCCAGTTGCTCGCCGGGTTCGCGGTAGACCTCGCCCAGCACGGTATTGATGAAGGTCTTGAGCTGCTCCGGATCGTCCTTGACGCTCAGGTATTCGCGCGCCAGCTTGGCGGGTGTCGAGTTGGGGGAGTAGCTGTAACCCGCCCAGATATGGAAGCCGATGTGTCCCCCGAAGCTGGGCAGGAAGGCGAACCCCTGACCCGGACGCCAGGACCAGTCTTCGCCCAGCCAGTAACCGCCTTCGATCAGGCGCCGATGGTGGCGGTGATCGATGGCGGTTTCGCAGTGGGGACAGATCCAGGCGGCTTGCTCCAGATCCAGGTGCGCGGCGGGCATGGGTTGACCGCGAATCAAAAGGGCCTTGTCAGGTCGCAGCAGGCGCCGGACATGCTCGCCGGTGCAATGGGGACAGGCGAGGATGTAATGCCCTTGAGAACTGCTCTCCCAGGCCCGCTCGATGCGGGAAACGCCGGCCTCGGTGGGGGTTGATCCCATAAGCGCCAACATAGCCGACAAGCCCTTGAAAATCAGTGGAGAGGTGCGATGTGTTAGCTTTTTGCTGCCATGCTCCACGCCCCTCAGCCCGTCGATCTTGCGTTTGAAGCGTTTCTGAAGGAATTGCCACCCG
>NZ_CAIPNF010000135.1 GCF_903866365.1 uncultured Thiocystis sp. | reverse complement strand
GGAGCGCGGCTACCGTCAGCGCGATGTGGCGCGGCTGATCCTGGAGAAGAACCTGTTCGGGCTCGACATCGACGGGCGCGCGGCGCAGTTGACTGGCTTTGCGCTGATGATGAAGGGACGGGCGGATGATCGGCGGTTGTTTGATAATCCGCCCCGGCTCAACGTCATGGCCTTGCTTGAGAGCAAGGGGCTGGATGCCGACGAACTCATCCGCTCGCTCGAAACAGTCGTCGGTCGGGTTAGCTCAAAGGGGGTAACCCGACCAGCCACGCTCGGTTTTGAGAATGACGATCTTTTTCCGGGCACTCTTGCGCAAATGACGCTTGGTGAATCGTCCGGTCCGGAAACGTCGAGTGACACCATGTCGGGTTACGCTGCGCTAACCCGACCTACAATTGCGGCCCTGATCGAGACCTTCGCCGAGGCCAAGACCTTTGGTTCGCTGATTCAGATTGCGCCGGAACTGGTGAAGGCATTGCCGGAGCTGGAAGGGGTGCTGTCGCAGGCATTGGAGACGGGAGATGCCTTCGCGCGCGCGGCGGCGGAGGATCTGTTGCCGCTGGTGCGACAGGCGCGGGTATTGGCGATGCGGTTCGATGCGGTGGTGGCGAATCCGCCGTATATGGGAAGTCGATACTACTGCGCTGGATTGAAAGACCTAATTGGAACGAGCTACGAAGCTGGCAAGCCTGATCTCTACGGTGTGTTTATTCTTCGCAATATTCGGATGGCAGCGAAAAATGGATATGTCGGAATGATCACGATTCCCAACTGGATGTTTCTTCCGACATTCGAAGACTTACGAGATGCTGTGTTTAATCAGGCTCCCATCTTGAGCTTAGTGCACAACGGTCGCGGCGTATGGGGTTCAGACTTCAGGGTGAGCGCGTATAATTTTTTCTGAAATCAATAAAATCAAACAGTTAAGATGCGAGCTTCACAATACATATGAACTGTAACTTATTGATTTATAGGGGTACGCGCTCGCCCTGGTTCAGACTTTGGGAGTTGTTCGTTCGTACTGCGTCGGGGTGCTTCTGTAGAATTTAGGGGCCGGTTTCTTAAGCTTTTCGAGAAGCAGGGAAGTGTCTCCGGTAACGAAGTTCTCGAGCAACGTTTCCACAGTGCCAAGCCAACTGATACTCGTAATGCAGAGTTCCGACAGGTTCCACGTAGTCCGGTGGCCTATTGGCTTAGCCAGCGCATTCGGGAGATATTTACAGAGGGGGTACTCCTTGGTGAACTTGTTCAAGCAAGGCAGGGGTTAGCAACCGCTAACAACAACCAGTTTGTTCGCCTCTGGCATGAAGTAGACGGACTCCGAGTTGGCTATGGCCTCCCTAGTCGAGAGGCCGCGTCGGCTTCTCTAAAAAAATGGTTCCCGTATAATAAAGGTGGCGATTTTCGAAAGTGGTATGGAAATCAGGAATTTCTCGTCAATTGGGAGGGTGACGGTCGAGACCTGTTCGCGTTTAAGCCGCGTTCGGTGATTCGAAATCCAGAGTATTACTTCCTTCCCTCTTTGAGCTGGTCTGACATTACCTCAGGCCCGGCTTCGTTCAGGATTTTCGATGAAGGATTCATTCACGATGTTACCGGGATGTCTGCATTTAAGTTCGATGAGGTAGATCGATCTATACTCGTTTCTTATTGCAATACGCCTATTGTGATTAGCATTGCGCGAGCAATAAACCCGACCTTGCACTTTCAGATAGGTGACTTCAGCAACATTCCCATATTAAAAAAACTGGAGACTATCACCCGTAGACACATAAACGAATCGTTTGACTCGCTGATCTCTGCGGCTAGGATCGACTGGAACGCCTACGAACGCTCCTGGAATTTTGAATATCTGCCTATCCTTGCTGCCTCCTCCGAGCCCACGCCAACCATCGAATACAGCTATACCGTCTGGGCTACCCAGAACCGCGCCACCATCGCCGAAATGAAACGCCTCGAAGAGGAGAACAACCGCCTCTTCATCGACGCCTACGGCCTGACAGACGAACTTACCCCCGAGGCTCCCATCGAGCAGATCACCCTCACGGTGAACCCGGCCTACCGCTACGGCAAGAAACTGGCGGATGACGAGTGGTCCGTTGCGCATGGCTTCGGCGAGGAACTGGAGACCCGCTTTCGCGAAGACACCATGCAGGAACTGGTGTCCTACGCCATCGGCGGCATGATGGGCCGCTACAGCCTGGACGCGCCGGGCCTGATCTACGCGCACAGCGGCAACCTTGGCTTCGACCCCAGCCGCTACGCGCGCTTCCCCGCCGACGCCGACGGCATCCTCCCCATCACCGACACCGACTGGTTCGACGAAGACGCCGCCCACCGCCTGGTCGAGTTCATCGCGGTCGCCTGGGACCAGGCGCATCTGGAAGAAAACCTCAGCTTCCTGGCCGCCAACCTCGCGCCGAAGAACGGCGAATCCAGCCGCGAGACGCTGCGCCGCTATCTGAGCGACCGCTTCTTCAAGGACCATCTCCAGACCTACAAGAACCGCCCGATCTACTGGTGTTTCTCCAGCGGCAAGCAGAAGGCGTTTCAGTGCCTGGTCTACCTGCACCGCTACCACAGCAGCACCCTGGCGCGGATGCGGATGGAATACGTGGTGCCACTGCAAAGCAAGATGGCCGCCCGGATCGAGTCGCTCGCCGACGACATCCAGGCCGCCAGCAGCTCCGCCCAGGCCAAGCGTCTCCAGAAGGACCGCGACAAGCTCACCAAGCAACTGGACGAACTGCGCCGCTTCGACGAGCAACTGCGCCACTACGCCGACCAGCGCATCGCCCTGGACCTGGACGACGGCGTCAAGGTCAACTACGGCAAATTCGGCGACCTGCTGGCCGAGGTGAAGACGGTGACGGGGCAGAAGAGCGACTGATCGCATGTCCGAGTTTGATCTGATCGGAGAGATCACCGACGTCGAATTGATCGCACGCGGCACCGGAATCCGGGATCTATCCCGACTGAAGCGGCAGTACGGAAAAGGGAACTGGCGCAAGCTGAAGGGATATGCACTGATTCGCTTGAGCAATGGCCACGAGCGCCGAGCAGAGCTTCATTGGTACGAGGCTCACGGTATTGGTCGACGAGAAGTCAAACGGAAACGGTACGTAGAATGATGACAAATCAAGATCATTTAACAGGTTATGTGGTCTGTATCGATAACACTGGCTATCCCGCCTCCCTCGAACGCCACAAGATCTATCGCGTCCTCCAAGACGAAGAAGCAGCGGCGGACGGCGATCTTCGCGTCATTGATGAAAGCGGCGAAGATTACCTCTACTCTGCGGATCGGTTTGTTCCGATCCAGCTTCCATCGGCAGTGGAAAAATCCTTTGAAATAGCGGCGTAAAGAAGATGGGACAGATCAACGCCTGATACCAACACAGAGCTTGCAACCATGACCATCGCTGAACAGATCTACCAGGAAGTCCGGACGCTGCCAGACGAACTGGCGCGCGAAGTGCTCGATTTCGTCGGCTTCATTGAAGCCAAGTACGCCTTGAAACCAGCGTCCGACCGGGACTTGCAGCAGGCTCAAGCGCCGGCGATGTCCCATGTCTGGGACAATCCAACCGATGACGAGGTATGGAATGACTTGTAGTCCGGGCGATCTGATACTGATCCCGTTCCCGTTTTCGGATCTCAAGGCAACCAAAAAACGTCCGGTACTGGCCCTGACCTCGCCGGATCGTCATGGAGATTTCATCGGCCTGGCCGTGACATCCGTGCCGCAACCGCCCCCAAACAGGCTGATCGACACCACCCATTTATCCATGGGAAATCTTCCAAAGGTCAGTTGGGTTCGGGTCGACAAGGTTTTTACCCTTGATCATCGGCTGATGGTTAATGCGCTCGGTCGAGTCAACACAAGCACCCTGGAACAGATCCTCACGGCCCTCTGCGACCGGGTCGGCTACGACGGTACGTGAAATGGTGATCGTTCGTTGCTCGTTTCCACGCTCCAGCGTGAGAATGCCGTTCGCCGCTCCAGCGGCCCGAGTGCCGACTCGACGCCGGAGCGTCGACATATTGCTCCCACGCTGGAGCGTCACTGCCATTAAGTTAAGGATTTTCCGTTCGCCCTGAGCTTGTCGAAGGGTGGGCGGGAAATCCTAAGCCTCTGAGCGTAAAGCCGTTCATGGTTCGACAAGCTCACCACGAACGGCTTAACTTAATGGCAGTGACGCTGGAGCGTGGGAGCCAGATTGAGGTTTCCATGAACTACCGAGAACGCATTACCGTCGAGCCGGGCAAACGTGGTGGCCGTCCTTGTGTGAGAGGGCTGCGCATCACCGTTTACGACGTGCTGGAGCAACTCGCCACCGGGATGTCCCCCGAGCAAATCATCGAAGACTTTCCGGAACTGGAGTTGGAAGACATTCACGCCTGCCTGGGGTTTGCCGCAGATCGCGAGCGGCATATCGCGGGGCTTCAGGCGCGATGAAGCTCCCGAAGCGACTCGCCTGGTTTTGAAATCATGAAAACCAATGACCCGAAGGCGCATGAAGTGAAGACCAGACCGGATCATCCCGATCCGTCCATCCGCCTCACGTTCATCTACGTCGACAACTTCAAATCACTGGTGGATTTCAGGCTGCCGTTGGCGCCTTTCACCTGCCTGATTGGTCTGAACGGATCGGGCAAGTCGACTGTTTTGCAGGCGATCGACTTCACCTCCAGGCTGTTCAAGGGGGATATCTCGCGCTGGCTAGAGCAGCGTCAGTGGAAACCGGGTGACCTCAATTCAAAGCTAATCGGCAAGAGCAATATCAAGCTCGGCATTGCGCTGTCCTGTGCGAATCAGTCTTTCCTCTGGGTCGGTAGTTTCAATCGTTCCTTGCTCCGCTGTACCTCCGAGACGGTGAAGCTGAGTGGCAAAGCAATGCTCTCGGTTGCGGATGGATACTACTGGTCCGGTGATGCTGTTCAAGGTGGGGCGACCGCATCGCGCACCAAGATTGCTTTCGAATATGAAGGTTCGATCCTGTCTCAGCTCAAGGATGAGATCCTGCCCGCGCCACTGCTCCCGCTGAAGCGGTTTCTCCAGCAGACGGCCTCGCTCGACCTTCTTGCACCCCAGCTTCTGCGCAAGCGAGCTATCCAAAGCGCGGGCGAACTTGGCATGGGCGGAGAGCGTCTCTCGGCCTTTCTCTCCGAGCTGTCGGATGAACAACAGCATGCATTGGGGAATCAACTGACGACGGCCTATCCCCATTTGGAACAGTTCGTGACCCGCTCGTTACGGGCCGGCTGGAAAGAGCTGGGAATCCGGGAGCAGTTCGGCGACAAAAAACTCTACACCGAGGCACGTCATATCAACGACGGGATGTTGCGTCTGATGGCGATCCTGGCGGAGATTCTGACCGACCATCAGTTTCTGCTGTTCGACGAGATCGAAAACGGCATCAACCCGGAACTGGTTGAATTCCTGCTCGATGTGTTGGTGAATGCCAAGCAGCAGGTACTGGTCACGACGCACAGTCCGATGATTCTGAACTATCTGGACGACGAGGTGGCGCGTCAGGGCGTGCAGTATCTGTATAAGACGCCGGAGGGATTCACGCGGGCGGTGCCTTTTTTCGAGATTCCGTCGCTGGCCGCCAAGCTCGATGTCATGGGACCGGGCGAAGCCTTCGTGGATACGCAGTTATCTCGTCTGCCCGACGAGATCGACGCCATGCCGAAACCCGCCAAGGATGCTGGCTATGCTGATCCTCGTTAGCGGAGAGGGACCGACGGATCTGGGGCGATGTCTGGGGGCCGATCCGTGTGAGGGTGATGCTTTCCAACCCGGACCCATGGCCTGGTTGGTTGATCAGATCGCGGAGACCTCCGAGCGCTACTCGTTCCTGGAACTCCACCTGATGGTCTTTCTGTCGAAGCAGCGCCTCTCCGAGACGTCGAAGAAACTGAAGCCGCCGAGTCTGCCGGGGCGCAAGCGCGGTCAGGAAACGGCGTATTACTTTCGTAATGCACGCGCACTCGCGCTGGAAGCGATCGATCTCGCCGCGACATCCGGTCAATCGGTGATCGCCGTGCTGTTCCGCGATGCGGACGGCACCCAGTCGGCTGGGCGTGGACAGTGGCGGGACAAGTGGAATTCGATGTGTCAGGGTTTCGACCATGAGGGTTATGCCGCTGGTGTTCCCATGATTCCGAAACCAAAGTCCGAGGCGTGGTTACTCTGCGCGCTCAAGCCAAGCCAGCCTTATCAGCACTGTGCTCGCATCGAAGATGAGTCGGGAAACGACGCCGGGCTTGATGCACTCAAGTCACAATTGGAGAGCGCCTTGGGTAAGCCGCCAACGGCGACGCTTCTGGCGGAACTGGTGCGAGAGGGTCGGGTGGACGCCGCACGGATTGAAATGGCCAGCTTCGTGAGGTTCCGAGAGCGACTTCAGCACGTACTCAAGGATCCATTGGGTACGATGGAGCGCAAGGGCTTGAGCAACGGCTGCATCGGAGTGGATTCACTCACAGTGAGCGGGCATAGGTGTTCGGGATTTTTTAAGCCTGGACTTCCAGAAGCAACCTATTTAAACGACCTAAGGATGTCTCTCTTTTCTTATAATTTGGATCGAAAATTTCGTTTGCAAAAAGCTTTATCTTATTCGCTAGGTTATTAAAG
>NZ_CAIPNF010000134.1 GCF_903866365.1 uncultured Thiocystis sp. | reverse complement strand
CTTTAATAACCTAGCGAATAAGATAAAGCTTTTTGCAAACGAAATTTTCGATCCAAATTATAAGAAAAGAGAGACATCCTTAGGTCGTTTAAATAGGTTGCTTCTGGAAGTCCAGGCTTAAAAAATCCCGAACACCTATGCGTGTTGACGACATCGGCGGTGCGGCAATAGCGCGCCCCCGCATTCTTGAACTGGCCAATCAGCTCGGATTTCTTGGCGTCCACGCTGATGATGGGTTCTCCGCAACGTAGGAACCGTGACTTGAGGCGCTGGATGAACCGATACTGGCGGTCACGTTGCGGATGGACCTTGCCGATCAGGCGCTTGACGTTGGTCTTGAGCGAATACCCGAGTGGTTTGAGCAACCGCCCCACGGTCGTGGCGCATCCCCGGCCCAAGCGCTTGGCCAGGGTACGTAAACTGCTACGGGTAAATTGCGCGCGCCCCTCTGGATCCCCACCCGTTTCGGGCTCAACCAGCGCAAGGAGATCCGCTTCCAGCCGCCAATCTTTTTTTCAATCGGGGTCGCCCACCGCCCGCGCGGCGCACCCGCTCGCTTGGAGAGTCCGCCAGCCCCGTCTGAAGGTCAAGGCGACCTTGCCGGATGGTTTTCGGATCCAAGCCGGTGATCTCCGCCACCCACTTCGTGCCGCCATAGCCGACCACTTCCGACAGCAAGCCTGCAACCCAGCGCCGGTTCTTTTCGTTGAGTTGCTCACAGACCAACTTGACGTGGGCTTCCACCGACTCCGACATCACCAGTTCAACGACGGCCACCTCGACATCCTCAGCAAACTTTCACCAACCATGAAGCATAATGGCCCTGCGAAAATCGGGAAACAGTTGATGGACAGTTTCTTACTTGCAATCAACGTGATTGTCATGGTGATCTGATCGACCAAGCACACAACCACAAGGTATGCCGTCAGTGTGGGAAAGACTATCGGTATGATGATTTGAACTAGCCGGCCACTCACGAAAGATTCATCGTAGAACACAACACATGACAAAATGATTGGTTGTCAGCCTCAAATCCGAATGCGCTCCACCTCATCCAGATTGATCAGATCTTGACGCCGATCATAGAGCCCGGTGGTGCGCGCACTTTCATGTTTCTCACACTCCCGCTTGATTACACCTGATTATTCACGATCTTCAGTCATTTATTTACAATTAAGCATTTGAAAAAAGGTTTCGTTACGCTTACTGCCATTGCTAATTGAAATCCGGCGGGTTAGGCCGAGCAACTCAGGCGCTCCAAGTGACCGTTGCACACTGCGCCCACTCATCAGTCACTTACTGCGTGATGAGTGGCAAGAGCGTAGCTCGGTAAATAAATCAGGTGATCACATACTCGACTTTGGCCATTTCAGGGGGTCGCCGCCAGTTGGTTGAGCAAGGCTTCCAGGCGCTGGGGCGAAATTAGGACTGCCTCTTGGTCTGGCGTTGAGTTGACGTAATTGTCCTCGGCCCAGATCGTGCGGCGCACCAGCGCCAGGCAATCGGAGAAAGTGGCGTGCGACTTGAGGTACCACGCGGTCGAGCGGGGCAGGATCGGCCAACGGTCGCGCCACCGGTCGACCATCAGACAGACGAGCGAAAACAGCGCGAGCAACCGCGGCGTGGTGCGAGCGATCGCCTGGGGTGTCCACTGCCGCTGGGTCTCCACCCCGAGGTGGCGACGGGTCTCTTCGAAGGTGACTTCGATCGACCAGCGCCAGACGAACCGTTCGACCACCCGCGCGGCGGACAGGGTCAGGTCGGTGGTGAAAAACGCCTGGGTCGGCAGTTTGCCAGCGGGATCGACCACCAGCACCCAGCGGATCGCCAGCGGCGGCCAGCCGGGGGTGTGCCAGAGACAGACGTCGCTGAGCAGACGCAGGGTCTTGGTCTCTCGAGACCATTGAATCGTGGTCTCGGTGCCCTGTTCGCGCGCCTCCTCCACGCGCGTGGCGAGTTTGTCCAGCGCCGGGCCTTTTTTCGGCTTGGGACCGCGACGCCCCGCCACGCCCGGCGGAGGAAAGGCAAACAGGCGGGCATCCAGGCGCAGGCGGGTGATCAAGGTCGCCTGGGCCTTCAGGCATTCCCAGCCCAGATGAACGCAGGAATAACCCCCATCGCCGAGCAGGATCCAGCGGCGGCATCCCAGCCAGCG
>NZ_CAIPNF010000133.1 GCF_903866365.1 uncultured Thiocystis sp. | reverse complement strand
CTTTAATAACCTAGCGAATAAGATAAAGCTTTTTGCAAACGAAATTTTCGATCCAAATTATAAGAAAAGAGAGACATCCTTAGGTCGTTTAAATAGGTTGCTTCTGGAAGTCCAGGCTTAAAAAATCCCGAACACCTATGGCGTCACAGTAAGTATTGCTTGTCGACAATTACAACCCCGTCTCCCAAATCCCACCCAGCGGCACCGCCAACCCCGGCAACAGATCCTCGTCGCGCAATTCAGCCGGGTGATCGAGACAAACCGGTTCCGCTTCCGGCGTATAGCGCCACACCTGCCGCTGCTCGGGCAGGATCAGCCAGCCGAGACGCACCCCGTTGTCGCGCCATTCCCGCATCTTTGCGTGGAGCGTCTCGGGGGCGTCGCTCGGCGAGGCCAGCTCGATGAGCGCATCCGGCGCCAGGGGCAGAAACTGGCGTTTCTGCGGCGCGCTGAGTTCGGCCAGACGCACACGTTGGACCCAGGCCAGATCCGGCGAGCGCATGGCGCCATTGGGCAGCAGGAAGCCGGTGGAGGAATCGAAGACCCGACCGCGCCCGTCGGCGGCGGCCCAATTCCCGACGTGGCGATTTAACTCGGAGTTTCTGGCACCCGTTTCGGCGCCGGTCGGCGACATGATTTCGAGGTCTCCCTGTGACGTGCGTTCGATCCGCAGTGCGCGGTTGGCCTGACAGAGCGCGAACAGCCAGTCGTCATCGCGTGGCATCTCGGACGGGAGTTGTAGATCGATTCGGCCCGGCGTCGGGACGGTCGCTTCTGGGGTCATCGTCCCGGCGGCAATCCGAGGTGGCGGCACGGGTGTCGTTGAGATCAGAGGTTGGGAGGATGGCATGAGGATCATCCGCTGCTGCTGGTGGTGGGTGGAGCCTATCAGAGAACAGGCGATTCTTCGCGGCGCTCGCCCCGCAGTAAAATCAACGAGAAATTATCCGGCGCACCGGCCGAGAGAACCGCCTCCCGGTAACGGATCGCCTGCTCCGCCACCGACCGATCCGCCCGATAGAGCGCGGCCAATCGATCATCGCCCAGGGTGTCATGGACGCCATCGGTGCAGAGCAGGAAGGTGTCTCCCGGCACCCAATCTCCCTGCCGCCACTGCACGGCAAAGTCCTCTTCCGCCTCGTCAGCGATCAGCATATGTTCCAAATCGTTGTAAAGCTGCCCGACCGACTGATCCGGGTCGATCTCGCCGCGCTCGATCATGGATTGACGATAGGTGTGATCCTTGGAAAGTCGCTGCCAGACGCCATCGGCGCCGATGCGATACACCCTTGAGTCGCCGACATTGACCACGCTGAACCGGGCGTCGCGCCATTGCAGCAGGGCCAGGGTGCTGGCCGCGCCGTGGGTGCGGCGGTCGTGGGCCAAACGGCGGCACAAGTGCGTCTGGACATGCTGGCGAATCAGCCGGGGACCGATCCAGCCGTCCTGCAACCGATCGGCCCGCGTCTGGTCCGCCGTCCGGAGCGACTCCAGCACCGTGCGGCTGGCCAGCTGCGGGACGGGGCTGATCGCGACCCCATCGGCCAAGGCACAAAGCCCTTCCGACCGACTCAAGGTCAGCGACGTCACCGGCGCATCCGGGGATTGCGCGATGTCGCCGGCGACCAGCAAGGCATCCTGCTGAATGCGCGCGAGCCGTCCCCGGTGCTGAGTGGCGGCCAGATGGATGGCGTTCGTCATGGGCGTTTCCGCAGGCAATACGCGCCGCTGGCGGACCAACCGGAGGGACAGGACGCACCGCGCTTCGGCACCGCTGGCCGCGCCTGCTGACCCGCCAGGCAGTAGGCGCCGCTGGTCGTATATCCGCTCGGACACTGGCCGCGTTTCTCCAGGGCGACACGGGCCTTCGGGCCAGGGTTGCAGTACTGACCGCTGGCGGTGTAGCCGCTCGGACAGGAGCCGAGCTTCGCCAGAGGTTGCGGGGTCAGGGTCGCGTCAGCGGGGCAGACCAAGGGGAGCAGGCTCAGGGCACCAAAGCAGTCAATCCCCAACCAACGGCGACGAATGGATAACAGAAGCATCACAGGTCTCCTTCACAGATGAAGCCGAGTGTGACAGACACGCGCGACAGAGTATGTCGCAAAAAGACTGGGGTGGAAGAAGATCATAAGATCGCTGTCCCAGTGCGTCCTTGTGAGGGTTATCATAACCACCATGCATCGCAAGCAAGTCATCAAGCGGCTGGAAGCGGATGGTTGGACGCTGCGGGGCGTCAAGGGTAGTCATCATGTGTTTACGCATCCCAGCAAACCCGGTCACATCAGCGTACCCCATCCCAAACAGGATTTAGGCGTGGGTTTGGTGCATCAATTGCTGAAACAGGCTGGACTCAGCGACAGGAGCGGCTCATGAAATTCATCATCGCCATTGAACCTGGCACCGAAGCGACGGCGTTTGGGGTCGTCGTGCCCGATTTGCCCGGCTGCTTTTCGGCGGGGGATACCCTGGATGACGCCATTGACCAGGCACGGGAGGCGATCGACCTGTGGTGCGAGACCGTGATTGAAGACGGCGGCGATCTTCCGTCCGCCAAGACCTTGACGGAACATCAAGCCAATCCTGATTTCGCGGGCTGGATTTGGGCGGTGGTCGAGGTGCCGGTGGAGCGCTATTTCGGCCCGGCGGAAAAACTCAACATCACCCTGCCGCGCTTGTTGCTCGCCAAGATCGACGATTACGCCCGCGCGCATGGCGCAACCCGATCCGGGTTTCTGGCCGAGGCCGCGCGGGCGGCGATGCGATCCGGCGCGGACCTTCGATAGCGGCACCTCGTGATTTTCAAGGATCTCCAGGAGGAGAATGGGGAGGATGCCGCGCCGGATGTACGCGACAGCCTCTGTCGCAAAAAATGGGAGAATGGGGCGGAGCCAATTCCTCATCGGAGAGAACGATGCCCCAGAGTCTGGTTCGCAAGACCGGCGTGGTCCCTGTGTTCTATCGTGCGGAGTTTGTCGTCTCCGGCTACCGCTTCGATACCACGCGCAAGGCCCAATGGATCGCCGATTCCCTGATCGAGACGCCGATTCCCGCTCTTGAACTGGTCGAACCGGCGTTACTCACGCGCGAGCCGCTCCTCGCGGTTCACGCTCCGGACGATGTCCAGGCCATCGAGACGGGCGAGCCGCGCAGCCTGGCCGAGTCGCAAGGGTTTCGTTGGGATGCGGGGTTGTGGCCGATGCTGTTGGCGTCCCATGGCGGAGCGGTCGCCGCCGCGCGGGCGGCCTTGGACGTCGGGGTCGCCGGCTCCTTGTCCAGCGGTTTTCACCACGCGGCCTATGGGTATGGCGACGGGTTCTGCACCTTCAACGGTCTGGTGATCGCGGCGCACGCGGCACTGGCCGCCGGGGCCAGATCCGTGCTGATTCTGGACCTCGACGCGCATTGCGGGGGTGGAACCGCGTCTCTGATCGTAAGCGAACCGCAGATCCGCCAACTCGATGTTGCCGTCGACCGCCACGACCGTTATCCGGAGACCGCTCAGGCGCGGTTGGTCATGGTCAAGCACAGTGCCGATTACCTCCCGACCATCCAGCGTCTGCTCGATGCGCTGAACGGCGACGCCTTCGACCTGTGCCTGTACAACGCGGGCATGGACCCCTTCCAGCACTGTGCCATCGGCGGACTGGCCGGCATCGCCGAGTCGATGCTGGCCGAACGCGAGCGGTTGGTGTTCGATTGGTGTCAGGGTCGCGGGTTGCCGATCGCCTTCGTCCTCGCCGGCGGCTACATTGGCCAGCGCCTCGACCGGCGCGGACTGGTCGACCTCCATCGTCTCACCTTGTCCGCTGCGGCGCGGATCGCGGGACTCGCTAAGTCGAGTGTTCCCTCGCCGGGATGAACCGCCGGCTGTCAGCGATCCAATGGCGGCGTATTTTTCTCGATGACGAGCGACCAACGCCCGAGGGCTGGATCCGCACCTCTTGGCCGGCGGAGGTCATCGCCTGGCTGGAAACGGGGACCGCGCAAGCCGTGAGCCTCGATCATGATCTCGGCGACGACGCGCGCGGGACCGGCTATGACGTGATCTGCTGGATCGAGGAAGCCGTGGCCTTGCGCGGCTTTGATCCGCCGGTCATCACCGTGCATTCGGCCAACCCGTCCGCGCGGGCCAAGATGCTGGCGGGGATTCGGTCGATCGAGCGGTTGGCGACTCGTGGCGGGCTTGAGTCGCCATGATCTCAGCCACGACCAGATCCATAGAAACCGATCATGCTTCGCGCCGACGAAACGGATCGACGGTCTACCGAGTCATGGCCGGGAACCGCCATAGGCATGAACGAAGGCGCGTTGTGTCGGCGTCTCGGGCACCGGGATCGTGCGTTTCAGCGAGACCAGGCGCATGGCTGGCTCGGGTTCCATCCCGCTGGCGACGAGCAGGCAACTGGCCACCAGACCCGTGCGCCCGATGCCGCCCCGGCAATGCACGGCCAGATGTTCCCCAGCCCGCACCTCGTCCAGGAGTCGCGCGACGAGTCTCGCCAGCACGGGCGGTTCCGGCACACCCCTGTCGCGGATAGGAACGCGCTCGAAGCCGATGTGGTGTGCCGCGCAGACCTGGCGTTCCGCCTGCAAGTGCAACTCGGCTTCCTCCGTCTCCTCCAACAATGAGAGCACCTTGGTCACGCCCAGCCCCCGGAGTTCGCCGATGTGCGGGCGCAGCCAGGGCGCGTAGGGTGCGGGCATGACGGAGAGGGCGCCCGTGTCGATGTTTATGACGTGGAAGATTGGATACCGCATCGACGCTCCCGCCTGCCATTCAAATACTTGTCTATTTATGCAAGTACAAGAATAATCACCCGCATGAAGACGCTCAAGTTCATCGGTTCCAGTCTGGACGATCTGCGCGACATGCCTGCCGCCGCGCGGCGTGCTTTGGGTGTCGAGCGAATGACCGTCCAGCATGGCGGCGAACCGAGCGACTTCCAAAAAAAAACCCAGAAGACCGCAAAAGCCGATATCGGCCTAGCGGCTAAACGCTACCAACTGATTGGAGAGGAGTCATGAGCGCCCACACTGATTCATCCGTGATTCCGCAGGATGTCGATCCCAGGGAAGGCGACGCGCGCATCATCGACAGCAGCGGCAACGTCTTCGTCGACCTGGGTTTCGATCCTGCCGAAGCCGAAGTGCTGAAGCTGCGTGCCGAGGTGATGATCCGTACCGCCGAGCAGTTGAAGGTACGGGGTTGGACGCAAGCCGAGGCCGCACGACAGCTTGGTATTACCCAGCCGCGCGTCTCGCGGCTGATCAAAGGAAAAGTGGAGGACTTCAGTCTGGACATGCTGCTGACACTGGCGACGCGCGCTGGACTACGCCCGGAATTGCGGCTGACCGTTCAGTAGCTGGGCGAGGAACGAACCTTAGCGCCACCATGGAAGATGCTGGGGTGCACACTTGTTCGCTCCAGCCGGGCTACCGCCGTCCCGATTCGAGAGATGGTTGCGCAGCAAATTTCAGGATTGCACAAATCAAGTCAGCTAAATCGGGGTTGGTACAATGCTCGGCAATCGGGCGCGGCAGAGGAATCTCCGCGCCGTCATCCGTCCGCCCTTCCAGCTTCACCATCAGCAAGCCTGGTTTCGTCGCCGCTGGCATCGTAGCAAATATTGAAGAAACTGGCGGCGCATGTGCTGTCACTGACATCCCCCGCGCTCCACAAGGCGGAACAGGCAGGGGAATTGATCGAGGGACGCGATGAGAAAGACCAAATCACCAATAGAAGTGGGAAATCGGCCAGAAGCGGCCAACGGGAACCGCCCTGAAGTTGCTTCACATCGTCCAGAAACGCGGGCTAGCAGCCTGTCGGACTTGAGCGTTCGGATTGGCTGAAAAAGACAATCAAGAGGCTATTTTCCTCGAAAATAGCCTTTTTTCGGCAAAAAAGGCATTTTTCCTACGAATTTCCCTTACTGCAGGCGCAAGACAGCCATGCGTTTGAGGTTCCACGCCAGGCAGACCAGGTTCCATTCGTTGCGCACGTTGTCCAGACCGCGCGTGAGAAACTGACGAAATCCCATCACCGATTTGATGATGCCGAACACCGGCTCGACGGTCTGCTTGCGCAGGGCATAAGTCGCACGGCCCTTGGGGGTCCGGAGCCGATGGACCATTCGCTCAACGGGCGTGGCCTCGGGTGGCGGAGCCGGCGGATTCGCGAAGCGCTCCGACCAATGGGGATGGTGTTCGTCGCGTTGGATGGCGATCAGCGGTTCGATGCTGGCGCTTTCGCAGGCGACCACGTTGGCCTCACTGAAGAAGCCGGTGTCGGCGGTCAGTTGCTTGGGCGGGGGAAGGTCTTCGGGAAGCGCGGCGAGGCGCTCCAGCATCGGGGCGATCTGTTGCTTGTCGTTGGTCGCCTGAGTGACCTGCGGAATGACCACGAGCAGGCTGGCGGTATCGACCAGCGCTTGGGCGTTGTAGCACTGTTCGAAGCCGCCACCGGCGACCGGCATGATGCGGGACTCCTCATCCGTGAGGTTGATCTGGTCGTTGGGACGCGGACCAGGAGTCGGTGGCGCGGGCGGTTTGCCACTTGGTTTGCGGCCACTGGCGGTTGCTTTGGCCGCCCGAGCGGCGAGTTTGGCCTCATGGCCGGCCTGCTCGCGGGTAAAGCGTTCCGCCGCCCGGGCTTCGATCTTGACCTTGGCGGCGGCGATGGCGGCCAAGCGATCCTCGCGGCGTTTGAGTTCTTCGGGCAGGCTCATGCCGTCGGGGAGGTTGGCGCCATCGGCCGCTTCGGCCAACGCCAGCAGTTCCTGGACCTCGGCCTTCAGTTGCACTTCGAGCGCTTCCGCGTGCCCATACGACAGCGCGCTGTGGCGGCTGGCATTGGCGTGGATCTTGGTCCCGTCCAGACTGACCGTGCCGAAGCGGCTGAGCTGGTTCTCGCGCGCGACCTGCAGCACCTGGACAAAGACCGCTTCGAACTCCTGGGCGAAGCGCTGGCGGAAGGTCGCGAGGGTATCGTGGTCGGGATGGCTGTTCGCGGCGATGAAACGAAAGGCCAAGGAATCATACGTGGCCCGCTCGATCTTGCGGCTGGAAAAGCAGCCGGTGGCATACCCGTAGATCAATAGCGACAGCAGGGTGGCGGGGTGATAGGGCGGACTGCCGCGCCCAGCATAGGCCCGCTCCAATTCGCTCAGGTCCAACCCTTCCACCACCTCGACGACGTCGCGCGCCAGATGCCCTTCGGGCAGCCAATCCTGCACCGACGGTGGAAGCAGAAAGTCGACATCACGCAGAATCGGACGGAAGTGGCTCATCGGCTCAGGCATCCCAGGGGTGATGCTCTACCGGCGGCAGTGCCGCGCGGCACCGGGAAAGTCCGACAGGCTGCTAGGAGGCTGTCCGACTTGTCGGCCCAGCCTTCGGGTACAATAGGGCTGGGTTCGCATCGACGAGAGTAAGCAGCATGGCGGTGAACTTCGTAACGATGGATCGGGAGACGCCGGTCCTGTTCCCGGCGACGGTGCAGGAGTACCTGCCCGAAGATCATCTGGCGCGGTTCGTGGTGGAGATCGTCGATCGGCTCGATCTGAGTCAACTGGTGGCGGCGTACGCTGGCACCGGCTCGCGGCCCTACCACCCGGCGAT
>NZ_CAIPNF010000132.1 GCF_903866365.1 uncultured Thiocystis sp. | reverse complement strand
CTTTAATAACCTAGCGAATAAGATAAAGCTTTTTGCAAACGAAATTTTCGATCCAAATTATAAGAAAAGAGAGACATCCTTAGGTCGTTTAAATAGGTTGCTTCTGGAAGTCCAGGCTTAAAAAATCCCGAACACCTATGGGGCGTTCCGGCGATTTTCGCGTATACACATATTTTCCTGATTGAGGCCATCCATTGGATGTGATCATTTCCACTAGGGTGCGGGACAAACTTACGCAAAAGCACCGCGTCAGCGAGGACGAGATCATCCAATGTTTTGCCAATCGCATGGGGCGTTATCTGATTCGACACGCGCGAAGAACATCGAACCACGCCGCCCACGCGCTGGTTCATTGCTGAAACCGACGTTGGACGACGCTTGAAGGTCGTCTTCGTGCCACTGCCAGACGGCATCGAGATCAAGACGGCCTATGAGCCGAATCAAGTCGAAACGAGGATGTATGCCACCCACGGGCAGGCAGGCCAACAATGAGTGAGGGCAAATTGATGACACCGGACCGCAAGATCCCAGGAAGCGACGAGGCATGGGATCGGCGTGAACTCGGCGCCGATCCGAATTTCGTGGCCGTCGCAGACGCTGCCGACGATGGCGCGATCGACGCCGCGCTTGAGTTACAGCCCATTTCCATTCGGCTGCAAAAATCCCTGATCGAAGATTTCAAAATGATCGCCGAGTTGCACAACATCGGCTATCAGCCGCTCATGCGCCAGGTGCTCGCGCGGTTTGCGGATAGCGAGAAAAAGCGCATCCTCCGCCAAATGCTGCACGAAGTGCAGCAACGCCGCCGGGCAGAAGGCGCCGATGAGTTCCGATCAGGCACGAACGACTAACTGAGCCGCGATCAACCTCGCCACCAACCCGCCACGGCGGGTTTTTTGTGCCTGCGGGAAAGGTGGGTGATACGGAGCCGGAGATACCTGAGTCTGGCCGGCTGGCGCGTTCTGGTCGTCTGGGAATCTGCGCTGCGTGGCAAGGACCGGCAGGATCCGGGGCCATGACCGATGCCGGCGAGCGGTTCCTGAATCGTCATCGCCAAAAATTCCGCAGTTTCGCGCACATAGGTGACCGCGTGGCCGGCGTCGCGCAGCGCCGAGACGATCCCTGCATCCACGTTCTCGTCGGCAACCAGATTCACCGCCGGGTCCTTGGCGGCGATCTCGTGCGGATAGATGCGATCTCCGTGCAGCACCTCGGCGGCGCATTGCAGCGCCGCGCGAATATCCGCGGGCGTGAGCCGCGGATTCGCCTCCAAGATCTGCGTCTCGGACTCCCCGGCCGCCAGCCGCTTCAGGATGGACTCGACCGTGACGTGCGTGCCCGCGACCACGGGCTTGCCCATCATCACCTTCGGATCACAGGAGATTCTGTCGTTATTCCAATCCAATCGATGAGCTTATGGTAGCGCAGCGCGGTAGGTGCGGGGAGCTTGCGAACCGCATCAATCGCGAGCCTCAATGTCGGCAGCGGCGAACGATGTGGCTCCTGCGTCACCGCATCCCTCAGCCAAGACCTGCTTCGGGGGATGTGACTCATAAGCGCCAACTTAACCGCACCGTTGACTCACTTGCGAGTTCATCATCTGCATGACCCTGGGCGGAACGGTTTGCAAGCGGCGGCGGCGCGGACGTTCTTGAGCACGTCGAGGCAGGCGTCCCACTGCTCGGTGCACCCATGTCGAGCGTCGAGAATCCAGCGATCGACCGCTTGGCGAACGATGATCGGCCGCCGCCACGGGGTCAGCCGACGGGGCCGCTCCAGCGGGTCGATACCGCCTGTGGCGTGGCGCTGGGCGCGTCGCTCGATGACCCGTGCATCGAGCCATTTTCCCCGGATCCAGACCTCGCCTCAGCGACTGTTTTGCGGGGTGCGCAGGGTGTCGAGGTCAAGCCGCGACTGGAGCCGCTTGAACGCCAGCGCCACTGGCCAGCGGCAGCGGGACAACGCGAACACGGTGGGGCCATCCAAGGTCTCGGGAGCCACCGTGGCGAAGCCCATGACCCAGCCGGCGAGAAACCGGGTGGCGTCACTCGGGGCGCGACCCTTGCGCTGGGCGACTTGCCGGCAACGCCGCCGGGCGGCCTCCGCCGCCTCGGGCGGGAGACGCACCGCGTGCCGCCAACCTGGTCCGCTCGCCTCCGGCGCGCGCCGCCACACCGGGAGACGGATCATGTCGTCCCAGAGACGCCGCGACCTCCACCCGCGCCGCCGCCGGATCGCACGCGTCCGCCTCCCCTGGGCGGACCAACCAGGGCAGCGCCGTGGGGTTCACGCGCACGATCGCCCCCACGCCACGCGCGAACCGATCGAGAATCCCCCGTGGCTGATGGTCACCCCGGTCCACGAGCACGCTGTCGCCGGCCTGCCACGGGTCACGCGCCAGGGTTTCCCCGCCATCCGCTCCGGTCACGTCCACGG
>NZ_CAIPNF010000131.1 GCF_903866365.1 uncultured Thiocystis sp. | reverse complement strand
TCGCCCCGATGCTCGACTGGACGGATCGGCACTTCCGTTTTTTTCTGCGTCTGATCACCCGTCACACGCTTCTCTATACCGAAATGGTCACCACGGGCGCGCTGCTCCACGGCGAACGGGCGCGTTTTCTGCGGTTCGATCCCGCCGAGCATCCGGTCGCGCTCCAGCTCGGCGGCTCCGACCCCGTGGAGATGGCGCGTTGCGCGCGCCTTGGCGCGGATTGGGGTTATGACGAGATCAATATCAATGTTGGCTGTCCCTCCGATCGGGTGCAGAACGGACGCTTCGGCGCCTGTCTGATGGCCGAACCCGGTCTGGTGGCCGACTGCGTGGCGGCGATGAAGGACACGGTCGCGGTACCGGTCACGGTCAAGACCCGCATCGGCATCGATGACCGCGACAGTTATGGCGAACTGGTCGATTTCGTCGGCACGCAGGCCGCGGCCGGCTGCGACGCGCTGATCGTGCATGCGCGCAAAGCCTGGCTCAAGGGCTTGAGTCCCAAGGAAAACCGTGACGTGCCGCCGCTGCGCTACGAGGTCGTCCAACAGCTCAAGATCGATTTTCCCGACCTGTCCATCAGCCTCAATGGCGGGATCAAGACCTTGGCTGAAGCGGCGGATTTCCTGACCACCCTGGACGGGGTCATGATCGGGCGCGAGGCGTATCACAACCCCTGGATGCTGGCGCGGGCGGACCGGATCATCTTCGGCGACGCACGTCCCCCATTGACCCGCCATGAGGTTCTCGACCGTTTTCTACCCTATGCGGAACGCGAACTGGCGGCCGGCGTCCCCTTGAGCGCCATGAGCCGCCATCTGCTCGGGCTGTTCCAGGGCCAGCCCGGGGGACGCGCCTGGCGTCGCCGGATCAGCGAGAATGCGCATCGTCCGGGCGCGGGGATCGAGGTGTTGTCGACCGCCGCCCCGCCGCAACGTCAGCCGGACGTGGTGACCGCCGAGCCCAGGTGTTGAGGATCGCCAGCGTCCCGCCGCGCCGATTCGCCGCATGAACTGGATCGCCCTTGCCCTGCTCTGCGCCTTCGCCCTTGCCAGCGCGGACGCGGCCACCAAGGCGTGGCTCCAGGGTTTCTCGGCGCCCGAACTGCTGGTGGTTCGGTTTGGGATCCCCGGTCTTTTGATGACCCCGCTCCTGCTCGGCCTTCCGCCCCTAACCGATCTGCCCCTGGCCTTCTGGGGCTGGATCGCCATCCTGGTCCCCCTGGAACTGGCCGCGATGCTGCTCTATATGGCCGCCATCCGCGACCATCCGCTCTCGCTGACCCTGCCCTATCTGGCCTTTACCCCAGTGTTCGTGATCGGCGTGGCCTGGCTCATTCTGGGCGAACGGGTATCGGCGCGGGGCGCCGCCGGCGTTCTGCTGGTGGTCGCCGGCGCCTGGCTGTTGAACAGCGACCACGCCCGTGCGAGCGACTGGCGAAGCTGGGCCACGCCCTTCGCGGCGATTCTCGATGAACCGGGGTCGCGGATGATGCTGACGGTTGCGGCGATCTACGCGGTCACCGCGACCCTCGGCAAGGGAGCCATGCGGTATCTGCCACCGGAATCCTTTGGCGCCTTTTATTTCGCCTTGCTGGGGATGGCCGCGTTCGTGCTGTTCGTTCTGCCACGACCACGGATGCTGCTCAAGCTGGCCAGCCGTTTCTGGCGCGTGCTCGGCGTGGGCGCCTTGATGAGCCTGATGGTCTACACCCACTTTCTCGCGATTCAGGAGGTCGCGGTGGCCTACATGATCGCCGTCAAGCGCCTGAGCCTGCTGCTCGGCATTCTCTATGGCGCCCTGCTGTTCCAGGAAACCGGACTGGTCGCCCGGCTACCGGCCGGCGCGCTGATGCTGGCCGGGGTCATACTGATTCTGCTCTGATGGATAGGGCCTATGACGAATCGTTGGCGCGCCTGGCCCTGATACGCGCGGGACACACTGCCTGTTTCTACTCCATCATGTCGTTAATGACATTCTTGAACCAACTATGGGCATAGCTCACCTCCCGCTTGCGGATCTCCGGACTCGCATTCGCGGGCGAGACGCCGCCGGAGCCGGGGATCGACTCGATGGTGTTGGTCTCGGCATTGAGGCGGTAGACCGCGGCCACGGAGATGCCGAAGTCCTCGCCGACGACGCTGTAGCAGGTGTTGACGAAGGTCGGGTCATCCGGCTCCTTACCTTGGAAACCGGCGACGATGGCGGCGGCGGCCACCTTGGCCTGGGAGTTGGCCGCGTAGGCGGACTTCGGCATGGTGGCGGCGCTGGAGGCGTCGCCGAGCACATAGATGCCCTTGTGGCGGCTGGACTCGAAGGTGCGTTTGTTCACCGGGCACCAGTCGCCGTCCACCAGATCGGCGGCAAAGGCGATGGCACCCGCCTTCTGCGGCGGGATGATGTTGACCACGTCACCCTGGAATTCCTCGACCAATCCGGTCAGGGTGCGGGTGCTCGGATCCAGCGCTTCCACCGCGCCACCTCCCGCGGCACTGACCCACTGGATCAGGCTGTTGTCGGTGCCGTAGCCATAGAGTTTGGTCCAGCCTTCGATGTAAAGGGCTTGCTTGGAGAAGGCGTCCTTCGCGTCGAGGATGGTGATCTTGGCCCTCGGCTTGTGGTGCTTGCAGTAGAGGGCAATCTGCGAGGCGCGCTCATAGGGGCCGGGTGGGCATTTGAACGGATCGGGCGGGGCGACGATGATCACATGCCCGCCTTCGGGCATGGCCTCGATCTGGTCGCGGAGCAGTTGGGTCTGCGGCCCGGCGTTCCAGGCATGGGGAATCGCTTCGTTCGCGACCTGCTCGTCGTAGCCCTCGATGGCCCCCCACTTGAAGCCGATGCCGGGAGAGACGACGCAGGCGTCGTAGTCGATCGCGCGGCCGCCCGCGGTCTTGACTTGCCTTCGCTCCGGGTCGATGCCGACGACCGTCTCTTGAAGCACCTCGATGCCATGGCCACGCAGACCGTCGTAGCCGAAAGTCAGCGATTGGAGCGTCCGTTCGCCGCTCAGAACCTCGTTGCTCATGAAGCAGGAGGTGTAGGCCGGCTTGGACTCGATCAGGGTCACGGCGATGCTCGGGTCGAGCTTGCGCAGGTACTTGGCCGCGGTGCAGCCGCCCACGCCGCCGCCGACCACCACCACGCGGCGCGCCGCCCCCAATACCAGCGACGGGAAACCCAGCGTCCCCAGCGCGGCGGCCGCGCCGGCGGCACGGATGAAGGTTCTGCGTTTCAGGTTTGTCACGATGCTCTGTTCTCCGTCGCCGCGCTACTGCTGGCTGCCGTAATAGTTGACCAGGGCGGGGATGGCCTTGTCCCCCGCCGCCTCGATCGCGGCGTCGACCTTGCGCTGCATCTTGCGCGGCCATTTCCGTTTGCCATTGATAAAATCCTCCATGCTGTAGTGCAGATAGGGCATCCACTGACCGGCGAGGGTGCCGGCATCGCCAGGTCGGCCGCCCTTCTCATGGCATTTTTCACAGTATTCCTCGTGCAGCCGGGCACCCTGCTCGGCCAAGACCGGATCGTGGGGCTGCGGAAACAGACGCAGGCGCTGACTGGCGAAGAACCAGGCCATCTCCTTGAGCTGCTCGTCGGTGTAGGCTTTGGCGATGCGGTTCATGATGCTGGCGTTGCGCTCGTCCTGGCGGTACGCCTGCATGGCGTCCACGAAGACCTCGGGGTCCATGCCGGCGATGGCGGGCATCGAGGGTCCAACACTGGCCCCATCGGTACCGTGACAACCGGCGCAGGTGAAGGACATGGCCTGGCCGGATGGTTCCGCCGAGACAGCCGCTGGCAGCACCAGGGCCAGCATGGCGAGAAGGAGATGGCAAACGCCCCTGTGGACGGTCTTGTCGCGCTTCATGTTCTCCATCCCCGTCAGCTCGGTATTGTGATCAGGCCGAACAGCACCAGCGTCAGCAGGGTCAGGCCGGTCATGATCAGCACGGTGGTGATGAACGAGGCCACCAGCGAGACACGCCGCGACGGACGCTGGACCAGATGCTTCTCCAGCTCACCGGCCGCCACGAGCCGCTCGTATTCGAGACGGTGGTCGTGCTTGAACTCGTCGATGGGGATGACGCCGGTGAAGATCGCCGTGCTCATCGGGAATCGCTCGGGCCGGAAGTGCACGTTGAAGAAGTGCACCGAGTTCAGGAAGATGGCCGCCAGCAACGCCTCTTCGGCATGCACCAGGTTGGCGATGTTGAACGTCCAGCCCGGCAGGATGAGAGAGGTCTTGTCCGGCATGAAGAGGATGAGACCGGAGGCGCCGATCACCGTGGCACCCCAGAAGGGCGCCCAATAGTCGAACTTCTGCCAATAGGTCCAGTGGCTGAACTCGGGGCGCGGACCGCGACCGAGGAACCACTTGAACATGTTCTTCAGGTCCTGCAGATCCTTCATGTTTGGGATCAGGGAGGTGCTGCCGAACCACTCGAACGTCTTGCGCTGGCGCCAGATGTTGCTGGTCGCGATCGCCAAGTGAATGAAAAAGATCCCGAGCCAGAGGATGGCCGCGGTGCGGTGGATGATGCCCTCCATCCGGATGCCGCCAAGGAACTCCACGACCGCCTTGGCCCAGGCGGTATGCGAGAACAGCAGCGTCGTACCGGTCAGGATCAGCGTCATGGTGGCGATGGCGAACAGGAAGTGGATCCAGCGCCAGACCACGGGGAAGCGGCGGAAGTAGACCAGGTCGGGCTGGCTCAAGTCTTCGACGAAGCCCTTGCCCTGGATGCGGTCCATCACTTCGCGGTAGAGCCACAACAGCACGTGGATCCAGAAGAAGCCCATGACGGAGAAGATCAGGATCTCCATGAACACCCGGAAGGCCCACAGGCCAGGGTAGTTTTCCCGATCGTGGGCGTCGCCGTGGGGCCAGAAGCTCAGGAAGTTGTCATTCGCCTCCTCATGGCAGTTCCGGCAGTTTTCCAGACGATTGTCGGCGTGGATCTCCGAGGTCGGGTCGTCTTCGCCCTTCACCGAATGCCCGCCATGGCAGTCGTGACACTTGGCGGCATCGGTGTAGCCGAGGCGGTGAACCTGGCCGTGATAGGACTTGAAGTAGGTGCGCTGGGCCTCTTCGTGGCAGTCGCCGCAGTTCTTGGTGATCGCGAGCATTGCCTTGTCCGTCTCTGGCGAGGCAATGTCATGGGTGGTGTGACAGTCAGAGCACACCGCCGACTCGCTGTCTTTCTTTTCCAGCACCGCTTTGCCGTGATCGGATGTGCGATAGTCCTCCAGCTCCTTCTCGTGACAGCGGCCGCAGACCTCGGGGTTCTTCAGGCGCTTCTCGGCGCGCTGAATGCTCCCCAGCTCGCCGATATTGTGGCCCTCGTGGCAGTCGTAGCAGGTGGCGTTGGTGCGGGACTGATCCAGCTTGCTGGGCTGCGCGTGGATCGACTGCATGTAACTGCCGATCTGCTCATTGACGACCTTGAGACGGGCATATTTGTCGTCCGTGTCGTTCTTGTGCTTTTCCCAGGTATCCCGGTGGCACTCGATGCAGCCGACGATGACCGCCGGTGCCTTGCGGTGGGGGACGCGGTCGATGGTGACGTGGCAACTGGTGCAGCTCTGAGAGCCGTGAACGCTGGCCTCGATCTCCTTGCTGTGGACGAAGATCTGCACCGGAGTGCCGTCGTCGCGCACATCCGTCTGTTGCTGCTGGTCGCCGTGACAGGTCAGGCAGCGTTCATTGGGAATGACCCGCTTGCCGGTCTCTGGATCGAAATGGTCGATCATCAGCTCTTCTTCGGGCTGCTCCGTCGCGGTGGCAAAGGCGACGGGAACGATGCTCGTGCAGAGAAGCGCCGCCAAGAGGCTGACGAATCCCGTGATGGCGATGCGTCTTGGCATCGTGGCTCCTCCGGTGTCCTCGGTCATCTGTGTATTCTTGTTGCCGATCAAGCCAGCGATGCGGATTGCGGAGTGTCGCGGCGCGCGCGCTCCGAGGTATCCGGCGCGGCGTGTCTGGAGCGGACCGCGCGAGGCGCAAGCCGCGCTCTTAATTTATTGAGCTGGCATTCTGCGCGATCACATTGAAAATGATCAATCGTATTGGCTCGCCAGACGGCCGCTTTGCTGATTTAGATCAATCGATCTGGATTTTCATACTTCCGTTTGGCTCCGTGTTTGCGGATGACGGATCAATCGGGTGATGCCTTTCGATAATATATCCTAACAGGGCTGGGCACCGAACTGGTCGATCTTTTGCCAGAATTGCGCCCAGCGTCCAGTGGACTGCACGAGTGCCCGCAGGCTCAAGACGATCTTGGCGCCCTGGTGTTTCCAGCGCATCCCCGCGCCGCACAGGC
>NZ_CAIPNF010000130.1 GCF_903866365.1 uncultured Thiocystis sp. | reverse complement strand
CGCTCCGCCAACCAGCGGCAGGGATTGCTGCGGGACGATCAGCGCCGCCGTTTCCAGCCGCTCGAAGCCCATGTTCTGCACCATGCGATCCTTGAGCGTGGCGGCGGCCTGCGCGAAATTCTCCGCGACGATATGGGCGTAGGCCCGATTCAGGGTCTCCTGCTGGCGTGTCCTGGCATAGGGCATCCGCAGCACCCGCCCCAGCAACTGCTCGACATCCTTGGCCGAATTGACCGATTGCAGCGAGGCCAGCACATAGGCGAACGAACAATCCCAGCCTTCCTTCAAGGCTTCGACGGTGATGACCACGCGCACCGGACAGGCGCGATCGAACAGATCGATCCCGTCCAATTCCTTCTGTGATCCCGTCGCGATCGCGATCTGGCGTTCCGGGATGTTCTCCTGTTCGATCAGGTGCTGGCGCACGACCTCGACGGTCGCCTCGTTGCCTTTCGGCGCCGCCTGCACCAGCAGGATCGGACGGATGTAATCGGTTTCCTGCTGGGCCGCCAGTTCCAGCCGATCGCGGGTGAGCACCGCATCGCGCAGACAGGCGCGCCAGCCGTCGGGATGCTCGGCCAGCACGATCGGCAGCTTGATCATCTGCTCGGTCTTCAACTCCTGGGCCGACACATGGTAGAGCACATTGTTTCCGGTCACCGGCGTGGCCGTCAGCTCGATCACGCAGCTTGGATTGAGCCGCCCCAGCGTCTTGAAAAAGCGGTCGGTGCGGTTGTTGTGCGCCTCGTCGACGATCACCAGCGGCTGTTGCAGATGCAGCCAGTTGGCGACCGAATGCTTGACCCGGCCCAGATCGGCGGTCGTCAGGAAAGGTTGCGCTTGCAGATCCGCCTCGGTGACGCGCTCCAGATCGTCGGATACGTTGGCGGGTAGGTTGTCGAAATGCGGCGCCAGCTCCTCAAAGAAGGAATAGACCGTGCGCTGCGCCGTGTTCGTCACGTTGAACGACTGAATGGTTGCCACCACCACAATACAGTTCTTGCCCACATCGTGCGGGCCGATGGTTTGCAGGCTGTCGAGATCGCACACCCGCATCCGATCCCCGAAATAGCCCGCCAGGGCTTGCCGGTAAGGATGACGCGCGTTGGTCAGCGCCGCCAGGGTTTGCGAGCGGATCGTGTCCGATGGCGTCAGCCAGAGCGCCACCGGCGCATCGCTGTCGCGGAACGTCTTGCCCGCCAGCGCCACGGCATGCGCCGCCAGCACCGTTTTTCCGCCCCCCGTGGGAATGCGCAGACAGACGCATGGCGCGGTGTCGAAGATCGGATGATACCGCTCGTCGTCGCGCTGCTGTCCGGCCAGCATCGCGTGAAAGGCATCCGCTATCGGTACGGAGCGGCAGGCTTGAAGGAACTGGACCAGCGCGTCCAGTGCGTTCCGTTGGTAGATTTTGAGTTCAAACATAGCGTTAACGCATCTTCACATCGTAGGGAATCTGCTTGAACGCAATGTTCTCGGCAGCCAGACGGACCGCGCCCACGCGGGAGGTTTCGCCGTAGATGACGCGCGGACCGGCATGGGGCGATAACGACGTCAGCCTGTCGAGAACGGCGTGCGTCAACACATTGCCGCCCGCTGGCCGGCGATCTCCCAAAATGCCGTTATAAAGCAGGTAATAAGCAGTGCCGTTCTGGATGCCCAACAGCGGATTGTCGAACGTCCGTTGACCCGGCTCGCCGGTCTCGAAATGCCAGAGGTAGGCCGCCAGCGTCGCGAAGCAAACGGCGGGATGGATGTGACCCCGCGCATCGAAGGCCACCTCGCCCAGCGTACAGAAGCGGAAGCCGCCGCCGCCCGTCCAGCCCACGGCCTCGCTGATCCCGCCCTGCTCGCCGTCGATGACTTTTTGCAGGCGCGGAATGCAGTGGGTGCGGGCGTGCTCGCCCATTTCGATGCCGATCCAACGGCGGTTCATTTTGTGCGCGACGGCGGCGGTGGTGCCGGAGCCGATAAAGGAATCTAAAACGAGGTCGTTGGGGTTGGTGGCGATTTCCAGAATACGCTTAATGAGGCGCTCAGGTTTTGGTGTGTCAAATATCTTTTCGCTGTTGAATACTCTAACTTCCAGCTTTGCTTCGTGGTTATGCCCCACTTCTTGATTTGGCCAAAATGTGGCTGGCGGTCGAGTTGGATTCTCTTCAATGTATTGCTTAACATAAATTTCCCAGCGATTTTCCTTTTTGATAAATTCCAACTCGTAGAGTTTATTCGCCACATTTTCTTTCTTCCAGCGCCAGCGGCCTTCTATGCCATCAGGTTTGATAGGCCAAATTTCCAAACCATCTGGCGCTTGGATCGGATACCACATTGAGGGACGATCCCGTCTTAACGATTCAGATCCTTCTTTTCTCAAAGACCTGCGGCGATAATATTTTTTGACATACTCATCAAAGAAACCGAATTGTGCCGCATTTTGATCCTTGCATATTTGAAGCGGCGTAAATTTCCCCGTCTTTCCATAAATCAGTAGGTGATCATGAGATGTGCTAAATCCTCTTGCATCCATTCGCTCGCTATACACTTTCTGCCAAAAACAATTGGCTACAAAATTCTTCCGACCAAACACCTCATCCATCAGCACTTTCAAATAGTGCGCTTCGTTGTCATCGATCGACACCCAAAGACTTCCGTCCTCTGCCAACAGATCGCGCAGCAGCACCAGTCGGGGATACATCATCGACAGCCACTGGCTATGTTCGAGCTTGTCGTCGTAGTGCTCGAAGGCGCTTTGCGTGTTGTAGGGCGGATCGATGAAGATGCACTTCACCTGTCCCGCGTAGAACGGGATCAGCGCCTTGAGAGCCAGCAGATTATCGCCCTGGATCAGCAGATTATCCCCGTCCGCAGTAACTTCTCAATAACTCACGGCACAGCCTGAGCGGCCAAGATCCGTTCGCGCACGATTTCCGGCAAGGGCGGGATGTCTCCGATTTGCCCGATGCGGTCATTGAGGTAGTCCCAGAAGGAAATCCCGAGCTTGCGGCAGG
>NZ_CAIPNF010000129.1 GCF_903866365.1 uncultured Thiocystis sp. | reverse complement strand
TGCCACCCGCTATGACAAGCTGGCCCGCAATTTCCTGGCGGGAGTCCATTTGGCTGCGGTCAGCATCCTGCTCACATGATGGAAAGGCTCTGGATCTCAGTGCTAATCCCACACAACATGAATTGATGACACGCCCTAGGGTGTGAGGCGCTAGACATCGGCGGGGTCGCTCGGCACCGACTCGCGCGCATGAACGATGACGGCACGGCGCGCGGCAAAGGTCTAGCGCTGGTTGCGACGTCTGCACACGGGGAGTTTTCACTTGCAGCGCTGAGCAGCAGCGGACGGAAACGACCCAGAGCGTTCAGTCAGCGGGATAAGGATACGGGACCGCAGTCGGGCATACAGCTGACACTCGAAGGGGCCGCCAGGGCGTGTCGGAACAGCTGCGGGGACGGGCGGCGACTGGAGCGATGCCTCTACTGTGCGTAGAATGTGCATTTCTGAAGAGCCACCTCAGGAGAAACGTCATGGTCGCCATCTTCGCAGACGTACTCGAATCGACCCGGGAGCCGGGTACGTCGCGGTTTTCAGCATCGGGCGTTGCCGACATCCTCGGCCTGCAACAACAGGATCTGGCCGAACTGGCGGGGGTCCATCGCAACACCCTGCGTACCCATCCGGAATCGCCAAGACTGCAATCCGTACTGCGTGACCTGATGCGCGTGTTGTCGGCCGCCACGGCGGTACAGCCGGACCCGCAACGCGCCATCTTCCTGGTTAAGAACGAGCCCATTCCCGCGTTTCGCCACAAGACCCTGTTGCAACTGATCCAGGAAGGGCGAACCGAGGACGCGATCGGCTACCTGGAGTCGATCAGTGCCGGGTTCGTCGGATGATCCTGTTCGACCTGCCCCCTGGCACCACGTTGTTCCGGGTGCATACCCCGCGGTGGGCCAGCCGACCCACCAGCGGCGCCGGGGCCGCAACCCGAGGGGGACGATTCAACCGGGAGGGCGTGGAGGCGCTGTACCTGTCGCTGGATGAGATGACCGCCTTGCGCGAGTACCAGCAGACCTCACCCTTCCTACCACCCTGCACGATGTGCTCGTACACCGTGACCCTGTACGATCTAGTCGACCTGCGCCAGCTCCACGACGGCGCGCCCTGGGACGACCTCTGGCACGACTGGCGCGAGGACTGGCGTTACCTGAAGTTCGAGCGGCACATCGAGCCCCCAACCTGGGTTCTCGCCGATCTGGTGCTGGCGCACGGATACACCGGCATCCTCTTTCCGAGCCAGGCGCATGAGGGCGGAACGAACGTGGTCGTTTACTCAGAGCGGCTCAAGGATGGCAACTCGGTCACCGTCAACGACCCCGACGGGCGACTCCCCCGCGACCTGTCCAGTTGGGCGCGATGATCTCCCTCGGGTTGCCGGTTTCCAGCCCACGATGAACGACGGGGACGTGCAGACACAACAGCGCGAGGTCCAACGTTTACTGGGCCGGTGCCTGCTGCGCCTACAGCAGTACGAGCGACTGATGAAGGCGATCGTCGCGCACAGCGACCTTTCGGGGCCAGCGCATGCGCTGGAGGAAATCCGCGCGGCGCGCGTCGATGAGGCTTTCACGAAGACGCTCGGCACCCTGGTGGGGCGGTTGTTCGGATCGTGCATCGTGGCCGAGGGGGCCAACACCGCCGCCGATGCCACGGCGAACGAGCCCGAGGACGTTCCGCATATCGCAATGCGGATGCAGTTGAGCCTGTTTCCCGAGGACTACGTCCGGACACAAAGCGACCTGAAGGAACTGGTGCAGTTGCGAAATAACCTGGTTCACCACTTCATCGACCAGCACGATCTCTGGTCGACAGACGGATGCCTGACCGCACGTGATGCCCTCGTTGCCGCTTACGAGCGCATCGACAAGAGCTATGAACAGCTTCGGGGCTGGGCCGAACACATGGATGAGGTCAGGCGCCAGGCAGCGGAGTTCGCACAGTCCGATGCGTTCTACGACTTCATGGTCAATGGCATCTTCCCGGACGGCACCGTGAACTGGCCAGCCGCAGGCATCGTCCGCGTCTTGCGCGAGGCGGCAAATGTGCTTGCCGTGGACGGTTGGACGCCCGTTGCAGCGGCTGGGAGATGGATCACGGAACGGAGTCCGGAACAGATGCCCACCAAGTACGGATGCGCCAGCTGGCGACAGGTGCTGCATGAGTCTCGGCTATTCGAGCTGCTCTACCGTAACGTGGATGGACAGCGAGCCGCCTGCTACAGGGTGCGCGCCGAGTAGTTCCATACGGGTTTCCTCATCCATCGGGAGCACTGGCGTCGCCAATGACCTGTTCCAATGGGCGAGGGCAGGCGCTGGCCAGTTAGCCGCGACCGACCGCTCAGCGCATTGCATCGGACGCTTAGGTCGGACAAGCCAGTGACCGGAACTGGCCGACTTGAGTCAGTTCGAGCGCGGTGAGCCAGTCTTGAGTGACCCACTCCAAGCGTCGCAAAGCCACGCCAGCCGACCGATCAACGCCTGGATCCAGTGCCTTCGTTGCCTGTTGCGCGATCTCGGGACGAAACTGATCGGTTTCACGGCGATGCCACCCGGTTTCATGACGACGCGGTCCAATCTCGCGAGGGCGGTGATCAATCCCATGAATCCGCCGCTCAGTTCCTGACTGAACCCAGATTGCCGAGATTCCTTGACCGATCTACATCACGCCTGGGTGTCCAAGATCATGGTCGGTGTTTTCCACTTCACAGCCGTCGCTCGATCAATCTCGTGACTTCAATGTCCGACGTCGAGACTGTCGCCACTCGGGGCAGGCGGTAGTGGGTTCAGCGGGGCAGAGGCGCCCTGCCTCCGGGGCGCCGCCGAAACCCGATCGGAATGACGTTCTCGCCCGCTTCGATCTTCGCCCTCAACTCGGCGATGACCTGGTCCCGTTCGGCCAGCGCCACGTCCCGGTTCCGAAGGGCGAGGGTCAGCACCTGGATGTGCTGCGCGCATCGCTCGGCCACCTCCTTGTATTGCCTCGCCTTGGCGTTCCCCTCGCGGCTGAGCGCTTCGACTTCCTTCTCGAGGTGCCGCACCTTCTCCATGAGATTCGTCGGAGCCGTCTCAGCGGTCCTGTTCTGGACGCGCTCAATCTCGGCCAGAACATCCGGGAACCGGTACAACGTCGCTCGGCCAACGGCAGCCTCCCTCGCGACATTGCTCGGCGTGAGCTTCCCGTCGGTCCGTGCGGGGCGCCCCCGCACGATCCGGTCGAGGGCGTCGATCAGCTTCTGCTTCGTCTTGTCCGTCCTGCTCATCCGCATGCCCCCCCCGAGAATCGCCCTGGATAGCCTCTCCAGCCCCTTTAGCCAGCGGCGCGATGATTGCCTCGATGCGAGTCCGTTCACGTTCGAGGGCCAACTTCTGGGCGTCGTTCAGCCCTTTCGTGCGGAGCATCGCCCGCAGGTCGTCCGCCTGCGCCTGCCACGCAGGGAGGTGTCGACGGGCGATGCAGGCATTGGCACACCGGTCCGGGCTGCAGAAGCTCGTGACCGGCTTGTTTTGCTTCTCCGGCAGAGCGAACCGCTTGCAGGCCGCTCGACTCGGGTCGAAGAAGCAGTCGCTGTACGGCCCGATGTGAAGCTCTTTCTTGTGATGGCGCAGGTAGAACAGGACGTCGTCCGGGCGCCTGTCGCCCGCTGTGCCGAGCAATTCGAGAAGCTCCTTCGCCCGCATCCCGGCAACCGCTCCATCGGCCACGTCATGCGCCAGATCGGTCATGACCTCGTCGATCAGCGCCGCCTCTTCCTTGGCGACCAGCTTGTTCCAGCTCGGCTCGCTTGCGGCGTAGCCCTGGGTCGTGGCAATCCGCGCGTGCCCGAAGAGGTTCTTCCCCGCGACGATGCCGAACGGCTGCCAGACGATCCAACGCGCCAAGGAGCGGCGGAACTGCGACGAGGTGAGTTCCCATGGGCGACCGTCGGGGCCGAGGACGGGCGCCCCATCGTCGTTGCGGACGCGGGCAAGGAGACGCCGCAGGTTGTTCGTCACGGTGTTGTTGGCGCCGAAGCGGGCGAACAGCCGCACCTGGTCGAACGCGGGGTCGGCATACGCCAACTTCATCAGCACCTCCACGGCGTCGTGAACCTCCTTGATGACAACCCACGTCCGCTCTTGGCCGCCGACCTCATCGTCGACGTCGCCTTCGGCGCTCTTGAAAGTTCGGCCGATCAGCTTGTAGGTCTTCGGTTGCCCGGCAGCATCTCGTTCGACCGTCAGCGCGTTCAGTCGCAGCGACCGCACCTCACTGTCCCTCATGCCCGACAGCCCGGCGATAATGACGAAGATCGCCGTGTAGAGGAGCACAACGTCCCCTTCGAGATCCTGCCAGTGCTCGTAATGCGCCGGCGCCTCGCCATCCCCGCCGCCGCGGAACAGGCGATGGCGCTCGACTTCCGCCCTGAGCGCCGAAAATGCCTTGCGACGATGCTGCCGCTCTCTACTGGTGGCGTTTTTCCTGTGCAAGGCCCGGGGCGCCCGGCACAGCACTTTGACGAGCGGATCGACCACGTCCGGCTGGGTCAGTTGAACGGCGAACTGGTAGAGCGGCCGCATGACCTCGTCGGGGATGATCTCGGTCCGGTTCTCGCCGGTGTTCTGGTAGTCCAGGACGCGCGTCACCGTGCGGCCATTCCACGGACTGAAGGTCAGTCCTTGGTCCACGAAATCACGACAGGTCCACAGCAGCGGGAGCGGAAGGAGCGCGCGAACGACGTACGCTTCCGATCTGGTTCCACCGCCACGGCGCTTCTCTGACCTTCGGAGCCATTCGACGTAGCGGTCGAGATCGCACTGGGTCGCCTGGTCGAAGCCGAACTTCCCTTCACGCGACAGCCACTGGACGAACGTCCCGAGGCACCGGATGTCATCTGCAACCGACTGGACCTTTGCGGCCCGAAGTCCGGCGATGAGCTTGTGCTTAAAGATGCGCGCGTAAGCGTACTCCTTCAGCGCAAGGCGGATCCCGGTGTTGGTTGAAGTGGAAGGTTGCTCTCTTTCCGCCGAGGCAATCGACTTCCAGTTGATCTTCGCCTTGGCGTTGGGTGCATGGACCTCCTGACCGAAGTCCCACACGTCGTCGATGAACGTCGAGGCCGCCGAGACTTGGGCGTCGTCTCGGACGTGCTGGGAGAAGGCGTGGCCCTTAGCCCGACTTCGACTATTCGACCCTGGATTTCGCGATTTTCGGTCCGCTTTGACCCCGATTAGTCGGTTAAGTATCTGATTTCGCGAAAGCGGTTTGTGCAAAAATGCCTGTAGTGCCGACCTTGGTCCTTGAGCCGGAGCGCCGAGCCGAGGACACTATCGGCATGTTTCTACGGTCCAAAATCCGCAAGAAAG
>NZ_CAIPNF010000128.1 GCF_903866365.1 uncultured Thiocystis sp. | reverse complement strand
TGCCGCAAGCTCGGGATTTCCTTCTGGGACTACCTCAATGACCGCATCGGGCAAATCGGAGACATCCCGCCCTTGCCGGAAATCGTGCGCGAACGGATCTTGGCCGCTCAGGCTGTGCCGTGAGTTATTGAGAAGTTACAAGCACATCAGCTAACCCTTCGATTTTACTACATATTTGGCGCGCCCGGAGAGATTCGAACTCCCGACCACCTGGTTCGTAGACAGGTATCAATGTTACGCTGCATTTCTTTTGAATGCGCTAAACTTCATAAAAACAATGCTTTAAGAATATCGCTCGTGCTATCTTTTACGCTCTTTCACAGTTGTTTTCACTGCACCCTGGTGACTCAATGGTGACTCATCGCGAGAAAGAGTGACATGAGACTGACCAAGCGAATCCTTGATGCGGCAACCTATCAAGGCACGAACAATTCCCGATCCGTGATCTGGGATGACGAGGTTCCTGGATTCGGACTGAGGATTTTTCCGTCCGGCAAAAAAGCGTTTCTGCTGTCCTACCGCAGCCAAGGGCGCAAGCGACTGATGACGCTGGGCGCCTACGGTGTCCTGACGCTGGATCAAGCCCGAAAAACGGCACGGGCAGAATTGGCAAAAGTGGAGACCGAGGGCGCGGATCCGGTCGAAGCGCGTCGCCAGAAAGCCGAAGAGGTGGCGTCACTCGCCAACTTCGGCGACCTCCTCGACGACTATGCCGCGACCCTCATGAATCTCGATACAGCGGCGGATGCGCGGCAGAGTTTCGGGAAAAATATCGCAACGTTCCTGCGCGGGAAACTCGCGAGAGACATCACCGTTCAAGATATCGAGAGCCTCTTGAGCAAAGTTCGAGAACGTGGCGCACTTGCCGTCGAGAGCAACCTTTTTCGATTTCTGCATGCCGCCTTCGAGATCGGCATGGGCACCGAGGATCGCCGGAAGCGATACCGCATCAACGCCAACCCTGTGACATTGGCAAGACGGCCGGATCCAAGACCGGCGGGGAACCGGGAATTATCCGCAAACGAAATCCGGGAACTTTGGCAGCGTTTGGAGACGACAGGGATGAGCCAGGAAAGCATCACCGCGTTTCGTCTGTTACTGCTGACCGGTCAGCGGGTCGAAGAAATCCTGGGTGCGCGGTGGTCGGAGATCGACCTTGAGCGTCGGGTTTTGGATATTCCAGCCGACCGACTCAAAACCGGAAATAAGACGCAACGCGGACACGTCGTGCCGTTATCGGAGATGGCGATTGCCTTGTTTGCGGCCATGCCGCGCGTAGGCCCCTGCGTCTTTCCAAAACGCGGCGATCCTCAGTGTCCAATGCCATTCCGCTCACTGTCGCAAGCGGCGGATCGTCTCTGCAATGATCCCCAGCAGCCGTTTACAAGGTTCACGCCACGCGACATCCGTCGCAGCATCAAAACGCGCATGAGCGAAATCGGCATCTTGAAAGAAATCCGCGACCGGATCCAAAATCACGCACTGCACGATGTCGCCAGCAAGCACTATGATCGCTTCGATTTTCTGCCCGACAAGCGGGCCGGGTTGGACGGTTGGCAGTGGGAATTGCGGCGGATTCTTGCGGACGCGCCACTCACGGAAGACTGGCGCAAATGGCTGCGCCGTTTTGTGAAAGAGCCCGACAATGATCTGCCTGCTCGACAACTCGCGAGACTCTTGACCCTGTAGCATCCCGCAAGACGCCAGAATCTTCCCCGCTATTGCAGCGCCGCACGAACGTTTTCCAGGATCCGGGGCGAGAGGTACAGGCCATGGAGACGGACCAGTTCCTCGACGCTGGACCACGCATCGGCGGCGGTGAGGACGCCACGCTCATGGGCCAGCAGGATGAGTCCGATCGTTCCAATGGGTTGCAGCCCCATCTGTTGTGCCTTGCGTCGGGCGAGGAGGTCGTCAAGTCCAACCAAGCCAATCCCCAAGTCCCGCGCCAACACCATGACTTCCAGTTCGCCGGCATGGAGGCTGCCAAGGGCACCACGGACGAAGGCGCTGCCGATCTCGGACAACGGCGTGATCTGGATGAACGCGGGAAGGCGCACGGTCCCGATCTCCGCGACCACCGCCGGGGGTGTCAGCGTGACCTCGAAGCAATCTCGCAGGAGGAAGAGACGGTCCACCTTGGACAGAAAGATCAGAGGGCTCGCATTGATGACCAGCGTCATGCGCGGCGTCCGAAGCCGTCGCGCACCAGGGCAAGATCCTCCAGCACGACTTGATCGTCGATGGCGAAACCGGCTCCGAAGTGCTCTTTCAAACGATAGTGAAATTCGTCGAACCCCAGCCTAGCCAGGGCGGCAGCGGCGCTGAAACTGATCTTGCGGGCCTGGTACAGACTGGCGGCAAGAAAAAAGTCCGCCGCGCCAGCCCCGAAGGGTTGCAGCACCGGATCGAATGCGAGGTTGATCTGTGGCAGGTTCATCGGTTCCTGATTCCGTTGAGTGGGCGGCGGCGGTGATTGTGCGCGGTCATTCGATGGATCGGTACGCCTCGGCGCGGTCGGTTCTCCAGCAAAGCGCCTTGTCATGGCAATTGATCGTCAAACTCTGCGGCAGTATAGACAGGTTTTTGAAGCGTTTGAGGCATAGTGTCAGCCGTCCCTTTTGAAAGAAAACCAGGACCAAATCCCAAACCACGCGCGGCACACTCTAACGGGGCGAGGATCGCTCACGAGATGTTTGAACCGTCGCTCACCTTTCAACGCTCCGCCGCAAAGATCCGATCCAACTGCACCCAGAGCGCTTCCTTGACCTTCAGCAGGCGCCTCTGCGGCATCAGAGTCAGGCGCTCGTGGGCATCCTGAAACGTCCAGCGCTGCTTCAGCATCTGCTCGACATCCTGTCCAAATGTTTGCGCCGTGTACTGCGGCAGCGTCACCCAACCGAGAAGGCGCGCGGCATGGATCCGAAAAAGCTCCATCTCCACGATGGGTTGCCGATTGAACTCCAGGCTCCCCAGGTGGGCGTTCAGCCAGATCAGCGTTGGCAGTGCCAGCGTCGTCGTGTGCTCCAGCAGCGCCTGCGTACTGTGCAACGTTTCGGCCGCATCGGGACCGCCAGCGATGACTGTATTCAGGATGACGCGCACCCCCTGACTTTGCAGCATCGCAAACAAATCGTTTTCCACTGCATACGCCATGAACGCCTGAAAACCATTGCTTCCGACATCGACGACGACATGGGTATCGGCCGGTACCGAGGCAAGCCGTTCGACCAGGTGATCGAAGGCGCGCGGGTTGACGACGTTGTCCTGCGACAGCGCGAGATAGTCGCAATTCAGCGATTCATAGCGTAAGAGCGTCGGATTGGTGGTGTCCGTATCGATGCACTGAACTTGCCGCCCGCGTTCTATGAAGTATTGCGCTAGCGTTGACGAGACATAACTTTTTCCAACCCCACCTTTCGCTTGCAGAGTGATATAAAGGAATGGCATTGCCAGAAGCCTCCTGCATAAAAATGCATTCATAATAGAGCGATCAGAGACCACAATAGCATTTTAAAAATCATCCCGCCGACCTTCTTTTCTCTGTCATCCTCGATGTCAAACACCGCTGTGACGACATGCCAAACGCCTGATCAAGGGTCGGATTCAGTGTGCGAATCTCAATCACATAAAAATAAACAATGCTTTGTAAATCAATAAAATATTCGCGTTTCTTGCCGATCTGAAAAAACATAAATACGGTCTCGATCCAGCTCACCGTTGTTTGCGTACAGACGCGCTAAAATCCGATAGGCTTGTCTCGTGTTCGATGATGTTAAGACGCTTTGACGCGACTTGCAGCAAGTGCGTGTTCATGCGCATCACACGACACATTCACGTCATCAATGCTCTCGCGAGCAATGACATCCGATTGGATCGAGACGAGAGAAGATCATACAAATGAATCATACGCCCACTCACCGCAGATTGAATGAACGTGAAGCGGCGGCGGAATTAGGGATTAGTTTTCGGACGCTACAGCAGTGGCGCGTGCGCGGGATTGGCCCGACGTATTTGAAGATCGGACGATCAGTCAGATATGACGCGGCTAGCCTGGAAATCTGGCTGGCACAACAAACTCGGACCAACACGGCAGGGTGAGGACATGAGCAGACGCCCAAGAAACGAAAACGGCCCGCCGGGCAAGGACGAGCCGCTTGCTGTTGATTCCGCGCGTCGACCGCGCGTAGAGTGTTGCCGTCCCTGGAGTGTATCAGCACTCCAGGACTAAGCTCCGACCGCTGAAGGGTCCGAGCACCGGCGCGAGTCAGTATATCGGGGGAGCCGTGCGTCCGCACGTTCCCTTGCTCGCGCTAGCGCCCGCTTCGCAGTCGGTC
>NZ_CAIPNF010000127.1 GCF_903866365.1 uncultured Thiocystis sp. | reverse complement strand
TGCCGCAAGCTCGGGATTTCCTTCTGGGACTACCTCAATGACCGCATCGGGCAAATCGGAGACATCCCGCCCTTGCCGGAAATCGTGCGCGAACGGATCTTGGCCGCTCAGGCTGTGCCGTGAGTTATTGAGAAGTTACAATATAACGATCTGGTGGAGGTCGCGCGAACCGCCCTGCGCCTGTTCGGCGTGACCCTGCCCGACGCCAGCGATGAGGCCGGGTTGCAAGCCGATTTTGAGCGGCAGATGGCCGAGTATTCCCGCTTGCTGAACCAGCGCCCGATCGGCGACCTGATCGGGCTGGACGATGTGGCCGACCGCGAGCAGGACGCGATCATCCGGCTGCTGGCGATTCTGACCGATGGCACCTTCATCGCCGTCCCCAGCCTGTTCCCGCACATCGCGATGGAAGTGGTCAACCGGTCGATGCGCCATGGCCACAATGCCATGTCGGCGATCGGTTTTGCCTGGGCGTCGGTGCTGATTGTGCGGCGGTTCGGCAATTACCAGGATTCTTACACGTTGAGCGCACTGGCGATGCGCCTGAACGAGCGTTATCCCAATCCACGCATCCGCGCCCAGGTCACGTTTATGCATGCCGTTTTCCTGCACTGGGTGCAACCGCTGGCGCAACAGATCGAGGTGTATCAGCAGGCGTATCAGTTCGGCATCGAGAATGGCAATCTGGTGTTCGCCGGCTATGCCCGCACCATGATCCCGAAAACCACACTGGCCGCGTTCACGGTGGACAAGGCGCTGGAGGAATGCGCGATCAGTCTGGCGTTCTACGCCAAAAGCGGTTCGCCATTCCTGATGAGCGAACGGTTCTGCCAACTGTTCCTGCAACGGCTCAAGGGCGAAGGGCGAAATCTCACCTCGTTGAGTACGGACGAGATCGACGAAACCGTCTGGCTGGAGCGTTGGCAGCACCCGGCCACCCGCTTCGGCCACGGACTCGCCTATTTTCTGAACTTCAAGATTCAGTTGCTCTACCTGTTCGGTCAATGGCGGGCGGCTTGGGACTTTGCGACGACCCACGCCGACTGGATGCAGTACATCCCGATTTTGTATGAAACGACGGTTTTCACCTTCTACCGGGCGTTGGCCGGAGCTTCGATGGATGAGCCAGCGGATGCAGCGGAGCAAGCACGGATCGCCCGCACCTTGGACGAAGCGATTGCCGAGTTCGCCCTGTGGACGGTCAACTGCCCGGACAACTTCGCTTGGCAGGAGCAACTGTTGCGGGCCGAACAGGCTAGGATTAGCCAGCGCCCAGCAGACGCCCTCACTGGCTACGGTCGCGCCGCCGCGTTGGCCCGTCAGTATCACCGACCGCTGGGACTGGCGCTGAGTCTGGAACGGGCGGGGCGGCTCCATCTGCAACAGGATCAGCGCAAACGCGCCAAACCGGAGCTGGAGGAAGCGGTTTTCCACTATTACCAGTGGGGGGCAACTGGCACGGCTCAGGCACTGAATCAGGAATTTGCGGGATTGTTGACCAGCGCCGCCGTCGCTCCGCTGTCGGTCAGCGACTCGTCCAGCAGTCAATTCACTTCCGCTATTTCCACGCACCGGCTTGATCTCGATACCGTCCTCAAGGCGTCGCTGGCGCTGTCCAGCGAAATCCAGATCGACGGGCTGTTGCAGAGGCTGATGGCGATTGTCATTGAAAACGCCGGTGCGGAATGGGGCTACCTGTTGCTCCCCGGCGCGGATCATTGGTTGATCGTCGCCCAAGCCAGTGTGCTGGAGCGGACGACCCAACTGGAGCGGATTGCGCTGACGGATGCGACGACGGTTTGCGAAGCGGCGATCCGCTATGTGATCCGCACCCGGCAGGAGCTGATGCTGGACGATGCCCGTCAAGACCCGGCGTTTTGCCGCGACCCCTATGTCCAGCGGCAGGGCGTCCGTTCGGTATTCTGTCTGCCGTTGCTGGCGCAGAACCGCCTGAACGGGGTGCTGTATCTGGAAAACAATCAGCTTTCAGGGGCCTTCGCTCCCGGCCGCATCCAGATTCTGAAGATGCTCTCCGCTCAGGCGGCCTACGCCATTGAAAATGCCCGACTCTATGAAAGTCTGGAGCGACAGGTTGCCGATCGCACCCGGGAACTGTCCGAGGCCAACCACCGGCTGCAACAACTGAGCGAGTGTGACGGTCTGACCGGCATCGCGAACCGGCGCAAATTCGACGCGGTCTGGAGCGCGGAGTGGCAACGGGCGGCGCGTCAGGGTTTGCCGTTAGCCGTCGCCATGATCGATGTCGATCATTTCAAAGCCTACAACGACCAGTATGGGCATCAGGCTGGGGATGATTGTTTGCGGCAGGTCGCACAGGCGCTGGCGGCGACGGTGCTGCGTGCCAATGATCTGGTGGCTCGCTATGGCGGCGAGGAGTTCGTGGTGGTGTTGCCCGGCGTGACGGCGCTAGAAGCGCTTCACGTTGCACAGAAACTGGGAACAGCGGTGGCAGCCTGCCAGATTCCCCATGCCCACAACAGCGCCGCGCCAGTGGTGACCGTCAGTATTGGCGTCGCCTGGGGCATCCCGGAACCGGACGCGCCGCCCGATGACCTGATCGCCGCAGCAGACGCCCGGCTCTATCAGGCCAAACATGCCGGCCGGAACCGGGTCGTGCTCGCGTCCTGATCCGTCCGTCCTCATCCTGGGCGATGTTCGGATCGACCTCGCTGTAGGTGCCTTCCAGATAGGCATTCGCCACCAGCGCGGGTTCGCCGTGACCCGGCCCGGCGACATAGATGAGACTGAGATCGTGGTCCTTGATGACGCGGTTGAGATGCGCGTAGATGAAGCTCAGTCCCGGCGTCGTGCCCCAGTGGCCGAGCAGGCGCGGTTTGATGTGGGCGAGCGCAAGCGGCTCTTTCAGCAGCGGATTGTCGTAGAGA
>NZ_CAIPNF010000126.1 GCF_903866365.1 uncultured Thiocystis sp. | reverse complement strand
CCATGAAAACAGCGTGACGTGGCGTCGATGTCGTGAAAAATGGCCATTCAATGACCCATTGATGAGAAAGTCACCTTGATTTTCAGCCTCCAGAGCGGCTTCGCCGCGACGTCCGACCTAAGTCGGACAGGCTCCTAGGAGTGAATACGATGAAATTGATGATGATTTCGATGACCCTGCTGGCAGCGGCCACCATCGCCGCCTGCGGAACCACCACCGCCTCGCGGACGGGGAGCGGCGCCGCGCTCGGGGCAGCCACCGGAGCGGCAGTCGGTTCGTTGAGCGGTAACGCGGGTAAAGGCGCGCTCATTGGCGCGGGAGCCGGGGCGCTGGGCGGTTACGTTCACGATCGCAACGAGAAGAGTCAAGAGCAGCAGCGCTGGTAGGCTGACTGCGGAACCCGTCGGTTTCGGGCGGCGGGTTCCGTCGGCAAGACCTGTTTGCATCCCACCCCACGCACCGCCAGAGACGTTGTTATGTCTGAATTCACCAATGTCACCGTGACCAAAGCAGCGAATTGCTATTTCGATGGTCTGGTGACCAGTCGCACCCTGACGTTCCCGGACGGGCGCATCAAAACCCTCGGAATCATGCAGCCCGGCGATTTCGAATTCGGCACCCAGGCGCGGGAGCTGATGGAAATCATGAGCGGAGAACTGGAGGTCCTGCTCCCCGACGAGGAACAATGGCGTCAGATTCAGGGGGGCGAATCGTTCGAGGTGCCCGCCAATGCCAGGTTCCGCGTCCGGGTGCGCGCGTTGACGGATTATTGCTGTTCGTTTCTGCCCTGAGCCGGGTAGTCCGCGTCTGGCGCGAGCCCCGGTGTCTGCATGGACCTCACCAATCAAATCCAGGGGCTTGGAGTTGCAGCAGCGCGTGGGCGCGACGCTGGAGATCGAGTCTGGCAGCAACGATCCCATGGCGGTCTTCCTGACCATCGCACTGATCCTTAATCCTCGGGGCAAGCCAAGGCTGACGCCGCTGACCGAGTTTGCCCGTCAGATGGGATTAGGCGCCTTGTTCGGTCTTGCTGGCGGCTTTGGTCTGGTGTGGCTGGTCAACCGTCCGGCGATGTCGCCTGGGCTCTATCCGCTCCCGGTTCTGGCGGGCGGCTTGAGTCTCTTCTTCCCTGGCGCGAGCAGGTGTTCATCGGCTGGGTGGGTCTGCTCTGGGCGGTGCCTATTATCCTGGCGCTCTTCCCGCTGCTGGCGGGTCTGGAGCAGGACCAGATGTACTTCAACATCGATTCACGCTCGACGAGCTGATTCGTCGTGGACTCAATGCGCATCCAGTGGTCGGCGACCGGTTGCAACCAGGGGAGCGTGGAATTGGTGGCGCGCCAGGTGCTGGATGACCGGATCGCCCAGGTGGGACTGAAGCTTCCCCGCGGACTGAACCGCGTTCAGCGCGACTCGCGCTCTTTTGTGCGAGATGGGCGTTGCGGGAAACAGCGGCGGTCGCGCGAGGCGCGGGAGCGTTCGACCGACGCAACCCGAGCGAACGTGCTGGATGCCGACTGGGTTTCCGTGTTCAGGGAGATCATCGCCGTGAACACGGACAAGGGACGCGACTACCAGTTATTGGCCGCGCTGAGGGTCGCGCGAGCCTCCTCGGTGGGGTAAATCATCTTGCCCGCCTCGTCGAGGAGGGTAATCGCGAGGGTCGGACAGCCTTCAGCCGCCGAGCGCATCATCAGTTGATCCCCGAGGTCGCCAGTCGGAAGCGCCTTGAGATCATCGCCGATATCTTCTTCCTTGAACGCTTGGGGGCAGGCCACCCAGCAGGTACCGCAGCCAATACAGGCGGCAGCTTCAACCTCGATCTTGCTAATCATGTGTGAGAAGGGTCCATGGCGAGTTAGGCTGCGCGGCATCTGCATCGCGCGGCAGGATTTCAAAAGTCAAAAGATACGCCGGGGTGGCGCGGGGCGCAACGAGACAGGAGACATCGCAAGCGGAATGCGGCGACGGCTGGCACGCGCCAGCGCCGAAATTCAGACGTTTGTGTTAATCGTCGGGTAACCCGGATAATCGACAATCGGAAGCGATTGGCCAGTCCGAACAAACCCTGTGCGTAATCGAGAGAGCCTTTATCCATGTCAGACGCCCCATTCGACCTGATCGATGCCAGGGACGCTTTCGCCGATAGCGATTGGTTCCATGTCTGCCGTCAGGCTCAGACGCCTTACGTCGTCGTGCGCAGTGGCGAGACGTCGGCCGACGTGCTCTGGGACTATGTCACGCTTCCGCCGAGTTGCGATGCCCTGTTGCGTGGCCATTTTGCCTCGCTGGAAAACAACGCCCGCGCGATTTTCGAGCGTTTCGCCATTCCAGAATCGCAGCTCAGGATCAAGCCTACCCTGATCTGTTTCGACCGCTTGCCGTTCGATCACGCCAAGCGTGCCGCGGCGGAACTTCACCGCCTCATTTCAACCTATCTGCCCGATGCCCGCACTGTCTCGCGTGGCGTTCCGCTGCCTTTCGAGTCGGCCGCTCCAGCCGGCGACGGGACACTGGGCGAACCGGAAACACCCGGTCTCCGGCGGCTTTGGGTCGAAGAACAAAACCGCGCAAGTTCGGTCTGAAAAACCTGACGCGGTGGAGCCTAACGTGAGTCGCTCAACAGGCCGAGTCAAACTGCGGCGAAGTCCCTATAACCGGTCACTGCCATGCGTGACACCGCGGAGCGGTGCCACAAGATCCAACAGTAGGTTTTGTTCGCAAAATTGTAGTGCAGAAAAACTAGATACATGCCTTTTGTTTTGGCTATAGCACAATATATTGTGTTTTTGGCTGGACATCTTATCTGGATGCCCTAGAATGCCTAGACTTGGCAAACGGCTTAAACCGTGTAAATATCGACGAATCGCCTGGCACCTGTTTTTCCATGCCCCTTAATTCCTGGACAAGCGGCACCGCCGTCGGTCTTTCTGGGCAGGTCGATTTCCGCGCGTCGGATAACCTTATTGTTCATCCGCCATGCACCCTCATCGGCTGCATGGCGGATCTCTCGCATCGATGAATCGAGGACAGACCACCATGCTGAACTGGGACGATCCACTCGCCGTAGCCAAGCCCGGCGCTGCCACTCTGGCTTCCCTCGTGCCGACTTCGGAGATGTTGGACGAAGGCTCGGAGTTCCGGGTGGGGCAGGGCAACCAGGCGGCGGTTCGCTTGCAATCCCACGACACCCGCGCCCATGCGCGCCCCGGTCAGGGGCTGGTGGCCAATTCGAGCCTGATGGAAACCGCTGGCTCGGCGCCCGTGGTCGCCCCCGACCCCTTTGCCTTGGCGGCGGCCATGCAGGTCGAGTTGTCCATCGAAGAGCCCATCATTCACGGCGCAGACCACGACTCCGATCAGAGTCCCGCTGGTGGCGCCACCGGACTCGAAAACCTGGAGCTGGGCGCGGGTCGGGTGCGGGTGGACGATAAGAAGATCATCAACTGCCGGGCGGATCTCAACCAGCTCGTACCCTTCAAATACGATTGGGCCTGGCAGAAATATCTCGACGCCTGCGCCAATCACTGGATGCCGCAAGAGATCAACATGAACGCGGATATCGCGCTCTGGCGGGATCCGAACGGCCTGACCGACGACGAGCGCACCATCGTCAAGCGCAACCTGGGCTTTTTCTCGACCGCCGATTCGCTGGTCGCGAACAACCTGGTGCTGGCGGTCTATCGTCACATCAGCAACCCCGAGTGCCGCCAGTATCTGCTGCGCCAGGCGTTCGAGGAGGCGTTGCACACCCACGCCTATCAGTACGTGGTCGAAAGCCTGGGGTTGGACGAGGGCGAAATCTTCAATATGTACCGCGAGGTGCCCTCCGTCGCGCGCAAGGCCGAGTGGGCGCTACCCTACACCCAGCATCTGGCCGACCCGCATTTCAACACGGGCACGCGGGAGAACGATCAGACGCTGCTGCGCGAGCTGGTTGCCTTCTATGTCATTTTCGAGGGCATCTTTTTCTATGTCGGTTTCGTGCAGGTGTTGAGCATGGGTCGGCGCAACAAGATGACCGGCACCGCCGAGCAGTTTCAATATATTCTTCGGGACGAATCGATGCACATGAACTTCGGCATCGATGTCATCAACCAGATCAAGATCGAGAACCCGCATCTGTGGACGCCGGAGTTTCGGCAGGAACTGACGACCATGATCCGCGACGCGGTCGCCATGGAGTCGCGCTATGCCCACGACACCATGCCGCGCGGCGTGCTGGGCCTGAACGCGCCGATGTTCGAGGAGTATCTCCAGTTCATCGCCAACCGCCGCTGCGCCCAGATCGGGCTGCCCGAGCAGTATCCAGGCGCCAGCAACCCCTTCCCCTGGATGTCCGAGGTGCTGGATCTCAAGAAGGAAAAGAACTTCTTCGAGACGCGCGTGACCGAGTATCAGACCGGCGGGGCGCTGAACTGGGATTGATCCCTGGGCGGCCTACTCGTATTGGATGTACGCGAACCGGACGTCATCTGGCGTCCCTTCCAGCGCGCTTCCGACGGACGGGCGCCACATCACCGTCTCCTCGATCCGGCTTGCCAGCTCGAAATCCCTGTCGGTAATGCCCTTGGCGGAATGGGTCATGAGACTGACAGTGACTTGGTCATAGGATGCCGTCAGATCGGGGTGATGCCAGGCGGCTTCGGCGAGGTGTCCGACGGCGTTGATCGCCATCAAGGTTCCCTTCCATCCGCTGGTGCGGTAGGTGCGGCGCAGACAGCCGTCAGCGAAGATCCAGCGTGGGAGTTCGCTGGCGATCCGCTCGTGGATTTCCGCCTCGTCGTAGATTCGGATGTCGGACATGGTTGGTGCCTCCGGTGGTTTCGCCCAACCCGGCAGAGCCGGAACCAAAAACGTGATCGAGGACTTTGCTCGTTGTCGTTGTCGCTCGGATACTCGACAACGACAACGCAATTTCTTCGACAGTATGTTTTTAATGTCTTAAACCGCGCCAGCTTCGACAGTCGTGGATGCTGTCGAGAGTGATCCAATTCAAAAACATCGCCTACCGCGCTGGGCGCGGTTTAACGCCGCGCCCGAAAAAAGGCGCGCAGGGTTTCGGCGCACTCGTCGGCCAGGATGCCGCCCCGGCAAGCGGTGCGGTGATTAAAGCGATCGTCCGAAGGCAGCAGGTCGAAGACGCTGCCGCAGGCGCCGGCCCTGGGGTCGGGGGCGCCATAGATGACCTGACCGATGCGGGCATGCACGATGGCCCCGGCGCACATGACGCAGGGCTCCAGGGTGACATAGAGCGCGGTGTCTGGCAGACGGTAGTTCCCCACGCGCCGTCCAGCATCGCGCAACGCCTGAATCTCGGCATGAGCGCTGGCGTCATGCGTCCCGATCGGTCGGTTCCAGCCCTCGCCGATGACCTCGCCGTCCCGGACCAGCAGCGCGCCCACCGGAACCTCGCCCGCCTCGGCGGCGCGCTGGGCCAGTGTCAGCGCAAGGCGCATCCAGTCTTGATCCGAACGGTTGTCAGCGACGTTCAATCGAATGTCTTTCTCTGAGTTGGACCTAAATCCGATCGCTTCAAGCGGGGCTTGAACGCGGTCGATATGGCAGAATGAGGCGCCAACACGCTTCACATCGTTTCTAATCGAGTGAGAACGCAGACATGGATACCGAGCAGACCAGCGACCTCTTTCAACCCTACCAGCTTGGCAGCCTGACGCTCGCCAACCGGCTCGTCATGGCGCCGCTGACGCGCAGTCGCGCGGGCGCGGGCGATGTGCCGACGCCCTTGATGGCGACCTATTATGCCCAGCGCGCCAGTGCGGGTCTGCTGATCAGCGAGGCGTCGCAGATTTCGCCGCAGGGCAAGGGGTACATCCAGACACCGGGGATTTACAGCGCCGAACAGATCGCCGGCTGGAAGCAAGTCACCGACGCCGTGCATGCCGCTGGCGGCAAGATCGTCATCCAGCTCTGGCATGTCGGGCGCATCTCGCATCCCGACCTTCAGGACGGCGGCGCGCTGCCGGTCGCGCCCTCGGCGGTGATGCCGGTCGGGCAGGTCTTCACCGGCCAGGGAATGGTGGATATGGTGACGCCGCGCGCGCTCGAACTCGACGAAATCCCCGGTCTCGTGGCGGACTACCGACAGGCGGCTCGCAATGCGCAAGAGGCGGGTTTCGATGGGGTCGAGATCCACGCGGCCAACGGGTATCTGCTCGATCAGTTTCTGCGCGACAAGACCAATCGGCGCACCGACACCTTCGGCGGCGCTATCGAAAATCGTGCCCGACTGCTGCTTGAAGTCACCGACGCGGTGCTTGAAGTCTGGGAGAAGTCGCGTGTCGGCGTGCGTCTCTCGCCGCTCTCGCCGGTCAACGATATCGACGACTCCGATCCCGAGCCGCTGTTCACCCATGTCGTCAGTGCGTTGTCGGCGCGCGGCATCGGTTTTCTGCATGTCATCGAAGGCGTGACCGGCGGTCCGCGCGAGACCGGTCATCCCTTCCAGCTTGACACCCTGCGGCGACTGTTCAAGGGAACCTATGTCGCCAACAACGGCTATACGCGCGAGCTCGCGCTGTCCGTGCGCGCGACCGACAGCGCCGATCTGATCGCCTTCGGCAAGCTCTTTATCGCCAACCCCGATCTGGTCGAACGGTTGCGTCTGAATGCCCCGCTAAACGAGCCGGATCCCGCGACCTTCTACGGCGGCGACGAGCGCGGCTATACCGATTATCCCTGTCTCGACAGCGAGCGTTGACGCCTGGAGGCGGTGGTCTCCACCTGGGATCGCCGACTTGCAGTCGGCGCCACCGGGGTTATGGGTGCCGCAAATGGTGACCGCGCAGTTGCGCTTTGAGGCGTTCGAGTTCGGCTAGGGCGGCGTCTTTCTCTTGCAAAGCGGCTTCCTTGGCCGCTCGTTCCTGCTCGCCCGCCGCGTGTGCCCGCTGCTCTGCCGCGCGAGCCTGCTGCTCTGCCGCGCGTGCCTGTTCCTTCGCCACCCGCTCCTGCTCGGCATTGGCCCGTTCCCGTTCAACCTCGGCGCGGAGTTCGTCGAGGTCGCGCTGAATGCAGCTTTGCTCGCGCAGATAGTTTTGGCGGGCCTGGTAGGCGTGATAGGCGCGGTCTTTGTCGGAGAAGGCTTTCAGGGTGGTCATGGCTTGCCTCATCTCGTCGGTTTGCATCCAGGGCGGCAGGGCATCGGCGTCGAGACGCTCGCCGTCCTTGAAGAATTTGAGCCAGCGTTCTTGTTCGGTTTGGACCGGGTCGGCGTGGAATTTGTTCAACTCCAGCAGCCAGATGCCGCCGTGGTCGAGCAACGCGCGGCCGTGGGCGTCGCGCAGGCGAAAGTCGTGGACGTACTCGGCGGTGTCGCGTAACAGGTTCTCGCCCAGCAACCAGATCGCATAGGTGGGTTTGAGGGTGCGGTAGTCGGCGCCCGTGCTCAGTTGGGCGCTGTAGAGGTCGGCCCAGGCGTAGAGGATGCGCGCACGCAGGTCGCGATGGGTAAGGAGTTGGATTTCGATCTGGTGCAGGCACGCGCGCTGGTCGCGAGCCTTGACGTCGACGATGCTGAGTTTGTCGTCGAGAAATTCCTTGTCGTTGTAGGGGTTGAGAATTTCGACCTCGGCGATCGGGGCGGCGAGCGCCGGGCCGAGAATGGCGTTAAGAAAATGGATCAGCAGCGCGCGATTGGCGTCCGCGCCCAGCAGGGCCTTGAAGACGCAGTCGATCTTGGGGTCGATGGGATGGTGCATGCCGGTAGTCTAGCCGGGCGCGGCGGTGGGGACAACTCAGGCCGGACGGCGCATTCGCCCCGTCCGGAACCTTTTATCGGCCTGTGCCAACAACGGGCGACCGTAAAACGTGCGGGGCGGGGTGAAGGCCACTTCCCGCATGGGTGCGGCGTAGTTCGTTACCTTGAAAAACCGCCGCGTCCCAGGAAGAAACGCGGCGGTTCAATGGGGCGATCCGAGTTGATCCCGCCAACATCCGTGCCGTTTGAGAGGGTGTGAGGTACTACCGGGCTACCGGGCTGAGCGAAGTCGAAGGGAGTTGAAGGGTTTCCCGAGGGCGTTCAAGATCAAGCGTTGGTGAGTTGGTTCGGTGGGTTTCGTGACCAGCCAGCATCCGTGCCAATCATCGGCGTCATACCCTGGTCACTCTACCCACCCTTGTATCTACCTCGCTTCAGTGCTCAAGACATGGAGCATCCGTGCGGCGATATGCATGATCATGGCGTGAACGCGGGATCGCCAATAGGCCAGGGTGCGCGCGGGAAACCGGGAAGATTCGGCATGGTTATCAAACTATGGCTTTGCGAGTTGCGCACCGAGATGCGCCTTGAAATCGGGATACAGCAGCACGTTGCCATAAGCGCTCGGATGGTCACCGTCGAAGAAGAGCGGGCGACCATCGCGGGTGGTGAAGCATATATCTTCCGGGCAGAGCACGGGAAATGGATCCCAGATCGAGACACCGGGGAAGGTCTGGGCAAGCTCGCGCATGCTCGTTACAATGGGCGCGCGCAGACGTTCCAGTGCTTCGCGCGGTTGTCGGTTGTTGCCAACGCAAATCGGGTTGTGACGATTGAACCAGTCCGAGCAACGGAATGGGGGTGCTCTGAAAATCGGTTTCGGCGCCTCGAAAACGATATGCAAATGTTGGTCGACGAAGAGTTGCATCCACTCTTTCGCGTCCTTCATGGCATCTTCGCGTAGTTTCAGCGCCGCAGGACTGTACATCATCTGGAACACATCATAATCGAAGGATGCCCATTGGTCGCCGAAGCGGTCGATGCGCAGACTGGGCAGGAACAGGATGTCGCCGGCGTCCGCCTTTTCGCGGACCCGTTGGACGATGGCTGCGTTGAAGTCGTTGCAGCCCGTCGGATGGCCGACGAATAGCTGGCGTCGAAAATCGATGAACGGGCAGCCAGCGAAACTGTAGACGCTGACAGTCTGTCCGGTTTCGGCACTGAGTTGCTCGAACATCGGCGAATAAGCGGTGGCATGCGAATCGCCAAGCACATGCACCATGCCGGACGGTGACCGATCCTGGCAATTGAAGGGGACATAGCGGAATTCCTGTCCACCTCCAATCTTGTGATATTCCCGCTTGACCTTGCACACACGTTCGGACTGTTCGGCATTCGGCATTCGACATTCGGCATTCGACATTCGGCATTCGACATCCGTTTGCCGGCATACCAATCGTGCGGGTGGCGGGTGACCGTGCTCAGGCTGTAGCGGCTGGGGTGGGCGAACAGGTGTTGTACCGACCACCAACCAATCAGTGTGAGCGTGACGAAGAACGCAATCCGCGCCAGTGGAGGCCATTGTTCCATGCGCCGATGGTGCCGTAGCGGCGTTTCCACATAGCGATAGCTAAGGGTCGCGAGCGCAAAGGTTCCCGCGAAGGCGGCGATCTGCAAGGGCAGGGTGTGCAGACCAAAGGTCCAGCGCAGCAGCACGTAGATCGGCCAATGCCACAGATAGAGCGAATAGGAACGCTTGCCGATCCATAACAGGGTTGCTGCGGACCTGAGCATCGCGCGCAGCACCTTGCAGGACTGGCGCCGTGCGAGACCCACGGAGCAGACGCGGCTGCCTGCGTGCTTGGTGACGGATTTCGCGACGCCTGAGGGCGTGCGGTGGTTGCACCGGCGGGCTCTGGCCGCGCACGTCACCATCACGCTGCGTGGTGGTGCCGGGGTGCGGGTGGTGTGTGCGTGTCTGGAACTGAGCGGCTTG
>NZ_CAIPNF010000125.1 GCF_903866365.1 uncultured Thiocystis sp. | reverse complement strand
TTTTTAACCCATCGCGAATTTTTACGGCGCGTCTTGGCGCGCTTGGGGGCATCGGGCGATGCGGATGGCCTACTCAGAGCGTGGGGGTATCGACCGGATGCCTTGATGCGCAAGCGCGGCGCCTTGCTCGGGACGCGCACGGTGCAGGCGCTGCTGGACACCGTTGCCACGACCAAGAGGGACGATGGATGAAGACGCTTGATCTGCTTGAAGCCGCCGTGTTTTTGCGGATGCACCCGGAGACCCTGCGCCGTCAGGCGGTCGCTGGCGTCATTCCCAGCGCCAAACCGGGAAAACATTGGTTGTTTATTGACGAAGATTTGGCGAACTGGATACGCGAGCGGTATGCTGACCGTGCGCGGGCGGCAGAGCCAGACGAGGTATCCGCATGCTCTACCGCAGATCGAACAGTCATTTTTGGTGGATTCGGTTCACCACACCAGACGGCAAAGAAGTACGACGCAGTGCTGGCACGGAGGACAAAAAAGCGGCCGAAGAATACGAAGCAAAGCTGAAGCAGGAACTCTGGCGACAGGAACGCATGGGCGATAAACCACGTCATACCTGGCAGGAAGCCGTGGTGCGCTGGGTGGAGGAGACCGCGCATAAGGCGAGTCACGAAGACGACCTGTGCCATTTACGTTGGGTGAGTCACATGTTAAATGGGCTGTATCTCGATCAGATTGATCGAGAACGCTTGCATCTAATTTGTTCGGAAAGAAAAGCGGGTGGTGCAGTCAGCAATGCGACCGTCAATCGGACGCTTTCTGTTCTGCATACGATTTTGCGTCGTGCTGAACGGATTTGGGAGTGGCTCGATCGTGCGCCGACCATCCCGCTGCTCCCAGAACCCAAACAACGCATCCGCTGGCTGACCCGTGACGAGGCGAACCGCTTGATCGCAGAACTGCCGGAGCACCTGGCGGATATGGCGCGGTTCAGTTTAGCGACCGGACTGCGCGAGGCGAATGTGACTGGACTTGAATGGAGCCAAGTTGATTTGGTTCGGCGCGTAGCCTGGATTCATTCTGACCAAGCGAAAGCGAAGCGGGCGATTGGCGTACCGCTCAATGCCGATGCGGTTCTCGTGCTGCGGCGATGGATTGGCAGACATCAAGAACGCGTCTTCGCTTATCCCCGTCGGGACGAGAATGCTCAGATGAAATGGACGAGTGTCACAAAAGCCGGTGGCCGGGCTTGGCGAAAAGCACTTCTGCGGGCTGGGATCGAGAATTTTCGGTGGCACGATCTGCGACATACCTGGGCTTCTTGGCATGTGCAGTCGGGAACCCCGCTGCATGTTCTTCAAGAACTCGGTGGCTGGTCAGATTTTGCAATGGTGCAAAAATACGCACATCTTTCGTCTGAGCATCTTGCGAAACACGCGGCACAAATCGAGACGGGGTTGTCTGTCATTCAGACGATTGAGCAGAAACGTGGATCATAAAAAGAAAACCAGAAGAAGTGCGCCGCACATTTTCCGGCACACCGCTTTGGCAGATGCTCCTCAAGGCGGCGACGCGATCCACGTAACCGCTTGTAATTACTTGCTTAAATTGGTCGGGGCGAGAGGATTTGAACCTCCGACCACCTGAACCCCATTCAGGTGCGCTACCAGGCTGCGCTACGCCCCGAGAAGACGAGTAATCATAAAGCCTAACCCACTGAACGTCAACGTCGCAGTATCTGGAGGATCTCTTCGAGCTCCAAACGTAACTGGCGCAGCACCTGATGGGTCTGATTCATGTCGTGCCGGGCGCCCTCTCCGCTCAATTGCTGACGGGCGCCGCCGATGGTGAATCCCTGGTCGTACAGCAGGTTGCGGATCTGGCGCACGATCAAAACGTCATGGCGTTGGTAATAACGCCGGTTGCCGCGACGCTTGACCGGCTTGAGCTGCGGAAATTCCTGTTCCCAGTAGCGCAGAACGTGCGGTTTGACGCCACACAGCTCGCTGACTTCACCGATGGTGAAGTAACGCTTGCCGGGAATCGGCGGGAGATCGCCGTCTCCTGGCTCGTCGCCACTAACCATCGGTTCCGGCATAGGCTTCCACCCGTGATTTGAGCTTCTGGCCCGGCCGGAAGGTCACGACACGTCGCGCGGTGATGGGAATTTCCTCGCCGGTCTTAGGATTGCGGCCCGGACGCTCGTTTTTCTCGCGCAGGTCGAAGTTGCCGAATCCAGACAGCTTGACCTGCTCGCCCCGCTCCAGGGCAGTGCGAATCTCCTCGAAAAACATCTCGACGATATCCTTTGCCTCGCGTTTGTTCAGGCCAAGTTCATCGAACAGATGTTCAGCCATTTCGGCTTTGGTCAATGCCATACCCTCAATCCCTCAATCGTGCGGCAAGTTCCGAGGCCAGGCGATCCAGGATCCGCCCCACCTCGACGTCAATGATTTCTTCCGTCAGTGTCTGGGAAGAAGACTGTAAAATCAATCCTAAAGCAAGACTTTTTCGTCCAGAATCGATGTTCTTACCGGTGTAGACATCGAACAGAATGACCTCGCGCAGCAGTTCCGAGGCGGCGGCGCGAACGCAGTTGGCGACGGTCTCGTAAGCGATCCGTGCGTCGATGACGATCGCCAGATCGCGACGAATACCTGGAAAGCGCGAGATCGGCGCATAGCGAGGGAGGGTTCCATCCGCCAGCGAGGCCAGATCCAGCTCGAACAGAAAGGCGTCGCCGTTAAGATCGAGCTTGGCGGCCAGCGAGGGATGCAGCATCCCCATCAGGCCCACGGGTTTCCCCGCGCGCTCGATCCGTGCCGTCTGCCCCGGATGCAGGGCCGGATGCGCACCGGCGACGAACCTGAATTGCGCGGATGCGCAGGTCAGCGCCAGCAAGGCTTCCACGTCGGCCTTGAGGTCGTAAAAATCGACCTTGCCAGATTGCCAGCCCCATTGCTCTGGAGCGGCGGCGCCGATGACCAGACCGCCGAGCCCTGGCTCCTGTCGCAGACCGTCCGCGCCGACCCGAAACCGCAGACCGGACTCGAAGATCCGCACCCGCTCCAGTTGACGGGTCTGATTGTAACGAGCGGTCTGCAACAGGCCGGTCCAGAGGCTGGTGCGCATGGTCGAGAGTTCGGCGCTGATGGGGTTGGCCAGCCGCAGGGTGTCGGCCTCGGGTTCGACCAGCGACTGGATCTCGGGACTGGCGAAGCTGTAGGTGATGACCTCGTGGAATCCGCGGTCGACCAGCGCCAGGCGCGCCCGGTCGAGATCGAACGCGGCCTCGGGCGTGGATTGGGTGACCGAGGCGGCACTGGCGTGGCTCACCGGGATGTTGTCGTAGCCATGGATACGCCCGATGTCGGCGATCAGGTCGACTTCGTGGACCAGATCGAAACGGGCGCTGGGCGGGGTGACCCGCCAGCCGTCATCGAGACGTTCGACGGTCATGCCCAGACGTTCCAGCACATCGGTGATGGTCGTGGCAGGCAGTGCGAGCCCGAGAATCCGGGCGACGCGCGACTCGCGCAGATGCAGGGGTTCGCGGTGCGACAGATGGGTCGCGTCGGCCACGTCCACCACCGGGCCGACCTCGCCGCCGACGATGTCCAGCAGGAGACGAGTCGCGCGCTCGATCGCGCGGACCTGGAGTTGCGGGTCGACGCCGCGCTCGAAACGGTGCGAGGAATCGGTATGAAAGCCGTAACCGCGCGCCTTGCCGCTGATGGCGAGCGGCGCGAAAAAAGCGCTTTCGAGCAGGATGTCGCGGGTCTCGGGGCCAACGCCGGTCGCGGCGCCGCCCATGATGCCGGCCATGGCCACCGCCTGGTTCGCGTCGGCGATGACCAGCGTGTCCCCGCGCAGACTGGCCTCTTCGCCGTTGAGCAGCGCGAGCCGTTCGCCGGCCTGGGCCAGACGGACGTCGATCCCGCCGCGGAGTTTGGCGAGATCGAACCCGTGCATGGGCTGACCCAATTCGAGCATGACATAGTTGGTGACATCGACCACCGGGCTGATCGCGCGCAGTCCAGCGCGGCGCAGGCGTTCCTGCATCCACAGCGGCGTCGTGGCGGTCGGATCGATCTGGCGGATGACCCGGCAGACATAGCGCGGGCAGGCGTCGGGGGCCAGCAGACGCACCGTCACGCGGTCGTCGCAGGTCGGCGGCACGGGCTGCACGGCGGGCGCCCGTAGCGGGACGCGGTTGATGACCGCGACCTCACGGGCGAGTCCGGCGATGCCAAGACAGTCGCCACGATCCGGGGTCAGATCGACCTCGATGCAGTAATCGTCCAGGGCCATCCAGGCGCGAAAATCCTCGCCAATCGGCGCGTCCGCCGACAGGGGCAGGATGCCATCGGAGGTGTCGGCCAGTCCGAGTTCGGTGGCGGAGCAGATCATGCCGAAGGATTCGACACCGCGCAGCTTGGCCTTCTTGATCTTGAAATCGTTGGGCAGGCAGGCACCGACGGTGGCGACCGGAACCCGCATGCCCTCGGCAACATTGGCCGCGCCGCAGATGATTTGCAGCGGTTCGTCCTGACCCAGATCGACCGTGCAGATGCGCAGCTTAGCGGCATCCGGATGGGGCGCGATGCGCTGCACCAGGCCGATCAAAACGCCGCTGAAGGCGGGGGCCGCTGGTTCGATGGCGTCCACTTCCAGACCCGCCATGCTGAGCTGATCGGCCAATTGTTGGGTGTCGACCGACGGATTCACCCACTCGCGCAGCCAAGCCTCACTGAATCGCATGTCCTGCTTTCCCGTGTCCGACTCTCAAAGCGCGTTGCGCGTTGAGAGAAACTGAAATTAAATTTATAAAAACATATGATTTTTCGATAGAAAAATCATTAGACGAACTGGCGCAGGTATCTCAGGTCATTGTCGAAATTGAGCCGGATATCGTCGATGCCGTAACGCAGCATGGCGAGTCGCTCGACGCCCATGCCGAAGGCGTAGCCGAGATGACGCTCGGGGTCGATCCCGACGTGCCTGAACACCTCGGGATAGACCATGCCGCAGCCGAGCACTTCCAGCCAGCCGGTCTGTTTGCAGACCCGGCAACCACTGCCGCCGCACATCACGCACTGGATGTCGACCTCCGCCGAGGGTTCGGTGAAGGGGAAATACGACGGGCGGAAGCGCAGTTTCAAATCGCGCTCGAAGAAGTTGCGCAGAAAATCGTAGAGCACGCCCTTGAGGTCGGCGAAGCTGACATCTTCGTCGACCAGCAGACCCTCGACCTGATGGAACATCGGGGTATGGGTCAGATCGGAGTCGCAACGATAGACCCGGCCCGGCGCGATGATCTTGAGCGGCGGGGCCTGCCGTTCCATGACTCGGATCTGCACCGGCGAGGTATGGGTGCGCAACAGCCGGTCGGCATCGAAATAAAAGGTATCGTGCATCGCCCGCGCGGGATGATGCGCGGGGATGTTGAGCGCCTCGAAATTGTGATAAGCGTCCTCGACTTCAGGCCCCTCGACCACGGCGAATCCGGCGTTGGCGAACAGGCGTTCAATGCGTCGCAGCGCGCGAGTGACAGGGTGTAGCCCGCCGGGCTGCTGCCCACGTCCTGGCAGAGTGATATCGATCCGCTCGGCGGCGAGACGCGACGCCAGCGATGCCTGTTCCAGAACGGTCTTGCGCGCATCGATCGCGCTCTGGACGGCGGCTTTCGCCTGATTGATCTCCTGCCCGGCGGCGGGACGCGCCGCGGCCGGCAACGTGCCAAGCTGCTTGAGCAGGACGGTCAAGTCGCCCGTCTTGCCCAGATAGCGCACGCGCACCTGATCGAGCCCCATGAGATCGGAGGCATTTTCGATGGCGTCAATGGCGGCCTCGCGCAGCGAGACGATCCCGAGTCCGGTTTGTTCGGCCATGCTTTAAACCCGCAACGTTGAATCTTGTCGCAAACGAAAAGAGGGAAAGACCTGGGCCTTCCCCTCTTTGTCGATGGCGGACGCGGACGGTGTGGCGCGAAATCAGGCCAGGGCCGTCTTCGCCTGTTCGGCCAGCGCCGCGAAGACGACGCTGTCATGGTAGGCGACATCCGCCAGCATCTTGCGATCGACCTCGATCCCGGCCTTTTTGAGACCGTCGATCAGGCGGCTGTAGGACAGACCGTTCTCGCGCGCCGCCGCGTTGATCCGGGCGATCCAGAGGGTACGGAACTGGCGCTTCTTCTGACGACGGTCGCGGTAGGCATACTGTCCGGCTTTGATGACGGCCTGCTTGGCAACCCGATAGACCTTACTGCGGGCGCCATAATAGCCTTTGGCCTGGTCCAGCAGCTTTTTATGTCGGGCATGGGCGGTTACGCCGCGTTTTACTCTTGGCATCCTGAATCTCCGATAATTCGTCAAGCATATTTAAACCGCGTCCAGCGTGATCTGCGTTGTTTTCGAGTAGCTCCGGCCTCGGAGCGACCTGCTGCGGTCGTTGAGACGCGGTTTAAATAGTTAAGAAAATTAAATACTTAAAACGCGGCGACTGCAACGCATAGGGATGCAGTCAAGGCCAAATCAAATACACAAACAACGCCAGTCATGCCGGTCGCGTTTTAACAGTAAGGAATCATCCGCAGCGCGGACCGAACATCCGACTTATGCAGCCGCTTCGGCGCGCGCAACTGACGCTTCCGCTTGGTGGTCTTCTTGGTCAGGATGTGGCGCCGGTGAGAGGAATGGCACTTGACGTCACCGGAGGCGGTGCGCTTGAAGCGCTTCGCGGCTCCGCGATTGGTTTTCATCTTGGGCATTTTTTCTTCACTTCGCGATTGATCGATGATTTTGATGCGACGACAGCGCCTGCCGTTGGCGGAATGACGCATCGGGCACCGATGGCACCCGATGCGGACGCCTGTACCGGAACGATTCGCTCCGGCACAGGCGTCCGATCGTCGCTATTTCTTTTTGGGCCCCAGCACCATGACCATCTGACGCCCTTCCATGAGCGGCTGTTGTTCGACGATGCTGAGCGGGGACAAATCACCCTCGATGCGCTTGAGCAATTCCAAGCCGAGTTCGCGGTGGGCGTGTTCGCGCCCACGAAAACGCATGGTGACCTTGGCCTTGTCCCCTTCCTGGAGGAAACGGGTCAGGTTGCGTAGTTTGACCTGATAGTCTCCCTCGTCCGTGCCTGGACGAAATTTCACTTCCTTGATCTGAACCTGCTTCTGCTTTTTCTTGGCTTCGTTTTTCTTCTTCTTCTGATCGAAGAGAAACCGTCCGAAATCCATCAACCGACAAACCGGCGGATCTTCCGTCGGCACGATCTCGACAAGGTCCATGCCCGCCGTGACGGCCATCTCCAGGGCCTCGCGGGTATTGACGACCCCGACCTGATGTCCATCCGCGCCGATCAGCCGGACCTCCGGTACGTTGATCTCCTTGTTGACGCGGTTTCTCTTTGGTGCAGCGATAGCAGGTTCCTCCAAAAACACAAATAAAAACGGCCGGGTGACCGTACTCGCGGTCGCCCTCGCCGAGCCGAACGTTAGTGGATTCGGTTCGCGACCTCTTCCCGCAGACGCCCGATGAAGGCGTCGAGTTCGAGAATGCCGAGATCCTGACCCTGACGGTCGCGCACGGCGACGGAGCGGGTTTCGACCTCGCGATCGCCGACCACGATCAGATAGGGCACCCGTTGCAGGGTGTGCTCGCGGATTTTAAAGCCGATCTTCTCGTTTCTCAAGTCGATTTCGGCACGGAAGCCCTTGTCGCGCAAGGTCTTAGCGACCTCTTTGACATACTCGGCCTGACGGTCGGTGATATTGAGCACCACGACCTGAACCGGTGCCAGCCAGAGCGGGAACAATCCCGCATAGTGTTCGATCAGAATGCCGATAAAGCGCTCGATCGAACCCAGGATCGCGCGATGGATCATCACCGGGGTCTGCTTGCTGTTGTCCTCGGCGATATAGTGCGCGCCGAGGCGGCCCGGCATGGAAAAATCGACCTGGATGGTGCCGCACTGCCAGGCGCGACCGATGCTGTCGTGCAGGGTGAATTCGATCTTGGGGCCATAGAAAGCGCCCTCCCCCGGCTGCACCCGGAACGTCAACCCTTTGTCGGTCAGCGATCGTTCGAGCGCCGACTCGGCTTTATCCCAGAGATCGTCGGCGCCGACCCGCTGCTCGGGCCGCAACGAGAGGGCCAGATCAATCTCGGTAAAACCGAAATCCCGATAGGTCTCGAACACCATGTCGATCAGCTTGGCGACTTCGGCCTGAAGCTGCGCCTCGGTGCAGAACACATGGGCGTCGTCCTGGGTGAAACGCCGCGCGCGCATCAGGCCATGCAGGGTACCGGAGGGTTCGTTGCGGTGGACCACGCCGAACTCGGCGATCCGCAGCGGCAGATCGCGGTAACTCTTGAGACCCTGATTATAGAGCTGAATATGGCCGGGACAGTTCATCGGCTTGATGGCGTAATCGCGGTCATCGAGCTGGGTCGTGAACATGCCGCCGGCGAATTTGTCCCAATGCCCGGAGCGCTCCCACAGCGAGCGATCAAGAATCTGCGGGGTTTCGACCTCCTGATAGCCGTACTCGTCGAGCTTCTCGCGCATATAGGCTTCGGCGAGCCGGTAAACGGTCCGTCCCTTGGCGTGCCAGAAGGCCATGCCGGGCGCTTCGTCCTGAAAATGAAAGAGATCGAGCTGCTTGCCGAGCTTGCGGTGATCGCGCTTCTCGGCCTCTTCCAAACGGGTCAGATAAGCGGTCAGTTCTTTTTTATCCCGCCAGGCGGTGCCGTAGATGCGCTGGAGCATGGCGTTCTTGGAATCGCCACGCCAATAGGCGCCCGCCAGCTTGGTCAGCTTGAAACCGTTGCCGAGCTTGCCGGTGCTGGGGAGATGCGGGCCGCGACAGACATCGAACCAGTCGCCCTGACGGTAAATCGAAACTGCCTCGCCCTCGGGGATGATGTCCTCGATGATCTCGACCTTGTACTGCTCGCCCAGCTCGCCGAAGCGGCGCTTGGCCTCCTCCCGATCCCAGATCTCGCGGACGATCGGCAGATCGCGCTTGACGATCTCGTGCATGCGCGTCTCGATGCGCTCCAGATCCTCTGGCGTGAAGGGTTCGTCGCGGGCGAAGTCGTAGTAGAAACCGTTTTCGATCGCCGGCCCGATGGTCACCTGGGTGCTGGGATAGAGTTCCTGGACCGCCTGCGCCATGACATGCGCGGCGTCGTGGCGCAGCAACTCCAGCGCGGTTGTCTCGTCCTTACTCGTCACGATGGCCAGTTCGGCGTCGCGCTCGATCAGAAAGGAGGTATCGACCAGCGCCCCATCGACGCGCCCGGCGAGCGCCGCCTTGGCGAGACCCGGACCAATGGAAGCAGCCACCTCACGGACGGTGACGGGTTGCTCGAACGGACGCTGGGAGCCATCGGGAAGAGTGATCAGAGGCATGTCGGATCCTTGGTTTCAGTGGTGATCGATACGAGGGATCACATGAGTCGTTCAGTGCGGCCCAATCCTGATGAACACAGACTTAATGGGCAACAAAAAAGCTATCTGCTTTCAGCGATTGACTCTCAGACTTGATGCCAAGCTGAAAGCTGATTGCTGAAGGCAGACAGCCAGTATTTGGTAGGCGCGATTGGACTCGAACCAACGACCCCCACCATGTCAAGGTGGTGCTCTAACCAGCTGAGCTACGCGCCTGTCGTTAAGAGCTGGCAAATGTACAGAAGCCATCCCCAGACCGCAAGCGTTTTTTTGCGACGGTTCGCGATCTGACTATACTGGCCGTCTTCGTCAGCCTCAAACCAAGCAAACCCGATGACCACCATCCGCGAGACCGATTTCATCCAGAGCATCGCCGACGCGCTCCAGTTCATTTCCTACTATCACCCGCGCGATTACGTCCGGTCACTGGCCGCTGCCTATGCGATCGAGGAATCCCCCGCGGCGCGCGACGCCATGGCCCAGATCCTGGTCAATTCGCGGATGTGCGCCGAGGGTCATCGTCCGATCTGCCAGGACACCGGCATGGTGGTCGTCTTCCTGAAAATCGGCATGGCGGTGCGCTGGGAAGCGACGCGGAGCGTGCAGGCGATGGTCGACGCAGGCGTGCGCCGGGCCTATCGGGATCCGGACAACCCGCTGCGCGCCTCCATGGTCTCGCCGCCGATCGGCATCCGCAAAAACACCGGCGACAATACCCCGGCGGTGGTCCACCTGGAACTGGTGCCGGGCGACCGGGTCGAAGTCCGGCTGGCCGCCAAGGGCGGCGGTTCCGAGAATAAGTCGAAATTTGCCATCCTCAACCCGACCGACAGCCTGGTTGACTGGGTTCTGAAAACAGTCCCGACCATGGGGGCAGGCTGGTGTCCGCCGGGCATGCTCGGCATCGGCATCGGTGGCTCGTCGGAGAAGGCAATGCTGCTGGCCAAGGAGTCCCTGCTCGGACCGATCGACATCCATGAACTCAAGGCGCGCGGTCCCTCCGATCCCATCGAGGAACTGCGGCTGGAACTGCACGAGAAGGTCAACGCGCTCGGCATCGGCGCCCAGGGTCTGGGCGGTCTGACCACGGTGCTGGATGTCAAGATCCTGACCTATCCGACCCACGCCGCCTCGCTGCCGGTGGCCATGATTCCCAACTGCGCGGCCACCCGGCATCTGGAGTTCACCCTGGACGGTTCCGGCCCGGTGATCTTGACGCCGCCCAGTCTGGACGACTGGCCCAGGATCGTCTGGGATGCGGCGGCGGGCGCGCGCCGGGTCAATCTCGACGGCATCACCCGCGAAGAGATCGCGACCTGGCAACCCGGTGACCGGCTGCTGCTCTCCGGCAAGCTGCTGACCGGACGCGACGCCGCGCACCAGCGCATCGCTGACCTGCTGAACCGGGGCGAGCCGCTGCCGGACGGGGTCGATCTGCGCAATCGGTTTATCTACTACGTCGGCCCGGTCGATCCGGTGCGCGACGAGGTGGTCGGTCCCGCCGGCCCGACCACCGCCACCCGCATGGATAAGTTCACCGAACAGATGCTCGGCGAGACCGGCCTGATCGGCATGATCGGCAAGGCCGAGCGCGGCGCGGTAGCCATCGAGTCGATCAAACGTCACGGCGCCGTCTATCTGATCGCGGTCGGCGGCGCGGCCTATCTGGTCGCCCGGGCGATCAAAAGCTCCCGACCGATCGCCTTTGCGGATCTCGGGATGGAGGCGATCCGCGAATTCGCGGTCGCGGACATGCCGGTCACGGTCGCGGTCGACAGTCGGGGCGAATCGATCCACCAGACTGGACCGGCCCAGTGGCGCGGCCGGATCGGGACGATTCCAGTGGAGGTTTTACCATGAACCGCTACCAAGCCTTCCGCATCCATCGCGACGACCAGGGGCATCGTGCCGGAATCGAGACCCTGACCCGACACGAGCCGCCGCCGGCGAGGTACTGATCCGGGTCAGTCATTCCAGCGTCAACGACAATGACGCGCTGGCGAGCGCTGTCGACGCCACGCGGGCGTTTTTCCAAAATCAGACAGTGTCCCGTTGGCAACGCCTTGATTGAACAATTGCCAGTGGAGACGGAGCTTGTCGGTCAAGCGGCGTGAGCTGGTGACTATTGAGGTGTCAAGTGCCTGGTTTCGCGCGGCGACGTTGCGCCCGCACCGAGACACCATAACGGTTCGGCGACCTTCGGTCTGGCATCTACCGAACGGATTGTCAATTTCCTCTTGCGCGATCTTCCGAACTTGGATCAAATCCGCGCCCAAGCGGTCTATTCGACTTTCCTCAGACTTCCCGGCGAACGAAGGAGTTACCCTCAATGATCGAGGTGCGCGCGCTCAGTCGCAATTATGGCGAACTCAAAGCGGTCCAGGACGTCTCGTTCGACATCGGTCACGGCGAGATCGTCGGTCTGCTCGGCCACAACGGGGCCGGCAAGACCACCATCATGAAGATGCTCACCGGCTATCTCGAACCGAGCGCCGGGACAATCCGCGTCGACGGACTGGACATCGCCGAACAGCGTCGCGCGATCCAGCGGCGCATCGGTTATCTGCCCGAGAACTGCCCGCTCTATCCCGAAATGACGGTGCTGGATTCGCTGGATTATCACGCATCGCTGCACGGACTCGCCCCGCCCCGCCGCGCGACCGCGATCCGTCGCGCCGTGGAGCGCACCGAACTCGGCGCCAAGGCGACCGCCGTCATCGGCACGCTGTCGCGCGGCTACCGCCAGCGGGTCGGCGTGGCCCAGGCGATCCTGCACGAGCCGGTCATCCTCATCCTGGACGAGCCGACCAACGGACTCGATCCGTCCCAGATCCAGCACATGCGCGGTCTGGTGCGCGAACTGTCCGCCGATGCGACCCTGATCATCTCGACCCATGTGCTACAGGAAGTCGAGGCCGTCTGCGGGCGCGTGCTCATCATGCGCGGCGGACGGCTCGCCCTGGACAGCGAATTGAACGCCATCGGACGCCAGCCACGGTTGATCGTCACGCTCGACCGCGCGCCGGCGGAGGCCGAACCCGTGCTGTCCGGTGTGACTGGAATTACTGGCGCGACCCTGCTGGACCGGGATGGCGACCTGCGCCGCTATGCGCTGGAGACGACCGCTCCGCGCGCCGCTGCCCCGGCGGTTGCCGAGGCGGTCAGTCAACACCACTGGCCGCTGTTCGGACTGGCGCCGGAACGCCAGGATCTGGAAGCGCTGTTCGGCGCCGTGACGCTGGAGACACTCAACCCGGAACCGGCGGAGGCTACCCATGTCTGAAATTCTGCGCGTCGCCCGCCGTGAACTGGCGGCCTTTTTCGGCTCCCCGGTGGCCTATCTCTTCATCGGCACCTTTCTGGCGGTGTCGCTGTTCGTCTTCTTCTGGGTCGATGCCTTTTTCGCCCGGAATATCGCCGATGTGCGCCCGCTGTTCGAGTGGATGCCGATCCTGCTGATCTTCCTCTGCGCGGCGCTCACCATGCGCCTGTGGAGCGAGGAGCGGCGGGCCGGAACCCTCGAAACCCTGCTGACCCTGCCGGTGGCGACGCCCCGGCTGGTGCTGGGCAAATTTCTGGCCGCGCTGGGTCTGGTGAGCGCGTCGCTGGCCCTCACGCTGCCCCTGCCGCTCACCGTCGCGCTGCTCGGGCCGCTCGACTGGGGGCCGGTCATCGGCGCCTATCTGGCGACCCTGCTGCTCGCCGCCGCCTATCTGTCGATCGGGCTCTTCGTCTCGTCGCGCACCGATAATCCCATCGTGGCGCTGATCGGCGCCACACTCGTCTCCGCAGTCCTTTATCTGATCGGCTCGCCGGCACTCACCGCGCTGGTCGGTCATGGCGGCGGCGAGCTGCTGCGGCTCATCGGCAGCGGCGCGCGCTTCGAGTCGATCACCCGTGGCGTTCTCGACCTGCGGGATCTTTACTACTATCTCAGTCTCGTCGGGATCTTTCTGACCCTGACGGTCTACAGCCTGGAGCGTCTGCGCTGGGCCGAGCACGGCGCCAATCCGCGTCATCATCGCCGCTGGACTCTGGTCACGGCGCTCACCGTCGCCAATCTGGCCGCCGCCAATCTCTGGCTCCATCCGGTCTCCGTCGTCCGCGCCGACCTCACCGAGGGGCGGCTCTACAGTCTCTCCGAGGCGACCCGAACCTATCTCGACCAGCTCCAGGAACCGCTGCTGATCCGCGGCTATTTCAGCGCCCAGACGCATCCCTTGCTGGCCCCGCTGGTCCCGCAATTGCGTGACCTGCTGAAAGAGTTCGAGGTCGCAGGCAAAGGTCGAGTACGGGTGGAATTCGTCGATCCGCAGCAGTCCCCGGAGCTGGAGCGCGAGGCCGGCGAGCAATACGGCATCCGCCCGGTCGCCTTCCAGACCGAGACCAAATATCAGGCGTCGGTGGTCAACTCCTATTTCGATCTCCTGGTGAAATACGGCGATCAATTCGAGACCCTGGGTTTTCAGGATCTGATCGAGGTCAAGGTGCGCAGCGAATCCGACCTCGACGTGCGTCTGCGCAACCCCGAGTACGACTTGACCCGCACCATCAAGAAGGTGCTCTACGGCTATCGGGGCGGTGGCGACCTCTTCGCCAGTCTCTCCGGGCCGCTGCACTTCCAGGGCTTCATCTCGGATTCGGCGGCGCTGCCCGAGCCGCTGCCGGCGCTACGTCAGGAACTGGAAGCGCTGCTGGGCGAGCTGGCCGCGAAATCCGCCGGACGCTTCAGCTTCGAGATCGCGGACCCGGCGGCCGGTGACGGATCCCTGGCAAAAAGCATCCAGGAGCAGTTCGGTTTTGAACCGCTGTTGACCAGTCTGCTCGATCCGACTCCTTTCTATTTCTACATGGTGCTCCAGTCCGACGACCGGGCCGCGCCGATTCCGATTCCACTTCCCGAATCGCTCGACCGCGCCGGACTGAACCGCACCATCGAGGCGGCGATCAAACGCTTCGCCCCCGGCATGCTCAGGACACTGGCCCTCTACACGCCCTCCCCTGCCCCACAGGAGGTCGGGATGGGCATGAGCGCCGGGAATGATGACAGCCTGCTGCAACAGAGCCTGCGGGAAAACTTCAGCCTGCGCGAGACGGATCTGACCTCCGGCCAGGTTCCCGAGGACACGGATCTGCTACTGGTCATCGGGCCGGAGGATCTCGACGACAAGCAGCAGTTCGCCATCGATCAGTTCCTGATGCAGGGCGGCACGGCGATCCTGGCGGCGTCCAGCTTCCATGTCGACCTGACCGGCGGCTCGATCGCGGCGCGCCGCGCCTCCACGGGGCTGGAGGACTGGCTCGCGCATCAGGGGCTGCATCTGGAGCCGACCCTGGTGCTCGACCCCCAAAACACGCCCTTCCCCATCCCGGTCCAGCGCGACCTGGGCGGCTTCGCCGTCCAGGAGATTCAGACGCTCGACTATCCCTACTTCCCGGACGTGCGCGCGGACGGACTCGCCGAGATTTCGGGGATCACGTCCAATCTGGGCCAGATCACGCTGAACTGGTCGTCTCCCATCCGCGTCGACGCCGACCGCAACGCCGAGCGCCAGGTCATCGAGTTGATCCAGAGTTCCGCCGAGGCCTGGACCAGCGATTCGGAGAACATGCAGCCGGACTTCGAGCAGCATGGCCCGCTCGGCTTCGCGCGCGGCGACGATCGGGGGCGCAAACTGCTGGCGGTGGCGATCGAGGGCCGTTTCCAATCGCCCTTCGCGGGCAAACCCTCGCCGCTGCTCGTCCGGGAGGAGGCCGACCAGGACAGCGCCACGACGGATCCCGCGGCCCCCGACGAATCGGAAGCGCCGGAAGCGAAAGAACCCTCCCCGCCGGTGTTTTCCGGTGTCGTGGAATCGTCCCCGCCCGCGGCGCGTCTGATCCTGATCGGCTCGTCGAGTTTTCTCACCGACACCGCCATCAGTCTGGCGAGCGAGGCGACCCAGAGCCGCTATCTCAAGCCCATCGAGTTGATCCAGAACGCGGTGGACTGGTCGCTCGAAGATCGCGGACTGCTGACGCTGCGCGGACGCGGCCAATTCAGCCGGCTGCTCGAACCCATCGGCCAGCAGGGGCGTCTCTTCTGGGAGTCGCTGAATTATCTGCTGGCCTTGGGCGGACTCGCCTTGGTCTATTGGCTGTATCGACGACTGCGCGCGCGCCGCGAACAAGGTTACGCGTCCATTCTGAGCAACGGAGGAACCTCATGAGTTCGCTGAACACGACCGCCCCCCACCCAGATTCCGGCGGGGATTCCGGCTGGACTCCCGTTCTACGTTCGCCGCTGGCGATCGCGCTGGCCCTGTTGCTGGTTCTGCAACTGTTGCTCGCGCTCGGACTCAGCCTGAGAGCGCCGGGAATGGCCGCGCTGACCGCCCCCACGCCCTTGCTCGACTTCGCCCCGGACGACGTCGTCCAGGTCCGCATCGAGGGCGCGAACGGTGCCAGCGGCGTGACGCTGCGCCGCGCGTCGGAGGACGCCTGGGTGCTCGCCGATCTGGCTGATTTTCCGGTCGCGCCGTCCCGGGTCGAGCCCTTGCTGACCCAGCTCGCCGACCTGAAGCGCCCCCTGCCCATCGCCACCAGCGAGGAGGCGCGCAAACGCTTCAAGCTGACCGACGACGGATTCGAGCGCCGCCTGACGCTGGAGGGAAAAGAGGGTCCGCTGGCGACCCTGCTGATCGGCGACTCGCCCGGTTTCCGCCGAGTCTTCGCCCGACCGGCGGGCGAGCAGGCGGTCTACGACCTGAGTCTGGTCCCGACCGACCTTTCCGCGCGGCGCGACGACTGGCTCGATCCGGGGTTATTGCGTCTGGAGCGGGAGCGGATCGCGCGCATCGCCAGCAAGGATTGGGCCTTGGTCAAGGCGGCGGATGTCTGGCGGCTGGAGAACAGCGAACAGCCGGTCGACCAGAGCGTGGCGAATGCGCTGGTCACGCGCGTGGCCAATCTCGGCTATCGCGGTGTGCTCGGTACCGAGGACGCTCCCGCGTACCGGCAGCAGGCGCCGACACTCGTGCTCGACATCCGGCTCGACGACGGCACCGAGCGGACTTACCGCATTTCACAGGCCGAAAACAGCGAGGACTATGTGCTGAAGGATGCGGCGCGGCCCTATTTCTTCAAGCTGTCCAAATTCGATCTGGACGGCGTGCTCGATCTGGATCCAGCCGGATTCGCGGTCAAACCCGAGCCTGACGACACCGCCGCCGCGGGCGAACCGCCGCCGTCCGCGCCCCCCGTCGAGACGGAAGAGCCCTGACCTACAGCTCGCTCAAACGCGCCCGAGTCCAGGAAATGGCATCCAGATAGAGACGCGAGAGCGCTTCCGGGGAGATATCCAATTCGTCGGGCAAGGGATTGTCCGTGTGCTCGAAGGCGTCGATGACCTCCAGCACGAGGGCCATCTGCCCTTCCCGGTTGAGCAGCGCGGCGGTCATCTCCGGACTCAGATGAATCTGACGCAGAATCTCGGCCAGCGGGACGCCGAAGAGCCGGTCGATGCCGGAGAGCAGGCCGAGCGTGAAAAAGCGCTCGGCATCCTCCTTACGGCCGCACACCGACGCCAGCAACTCGCTCATGCGCGCCCGGATCAGGGCCAGTTCCATGGCCTGCGGATTGCCGGAGGCCGCGCGCAGCGAGAGCAGCAGCGCCCATTGACCGATGAGTTTCCGGCCCAGCAGCAGCAGTGCCTGACGGATCGACTCGATCGGGTCAGGTCGGCGAAAGCGCGCGCTATTGACCAGCTTCAGCATCTCGATGCTCAAGGCCGCATCGCTGGTCACCAGCCGCTCCAGTTCATCCAGCGTACTGTCCGCTCGCTGCAGCATCTCCAGCAGACGCAGCAGCGCCAGCGCGCCGCCACCCATGCGGCGCCCCTCGACCACGTTGGGATAGGAGAGAAAAAAGCCCTGGAAATAGGTAAAACCCAAACGCCTGGCAAGCTGGTACTCCGCCTCCGTCCCGACCTTTTCCGCCAACATGGCGACCCCCGCTGACGCGCAACCCTCGGCTAGCCGCGCCAGGGCCGTGCGCTCCAGCCCGCGGATATCGATCCTGACGATCGCGGCAACCTCACGCGCCACGGCCGGGTCGGTCAACAGGTGTCGAGCGTCCATGACCAGACGAAAGCCCCGCGCCGCGAGCGCGCGCGCCACGCCCACGCTGTCTGGGTCAAGCGGACAGTCCCGAAAGATTTCGAGCACGGTCTGCCCGGCGGGCAAGGCCGCGAGCAGATCGCTGTCGAGAAAATGGCGGGGCAAGGTCATGAAAGCCAGGCGGTCGCCCACCAGATTCTCGACGCCAATATCGACGAAGATGCTGCGCAAGAGATCGGAGGTCGTGGCGTCCGCGTCGGTGTCCGGATGGCGCGCGCCGGGGGCGGAGGCCGAATGGCCGCCGCGAAACAGCAGTTCAAAGCCAACGATCAAGCCACGGGCATCGAAAATCGGCTGCCGGCCCACGAAGACCGGCTGCGTGTTCGACGGCAACGCCATTCAGGAGTCCGTGCTCACGTAGCCGCGTTCGCTCAGTTCGGCGACCGTCTGGCGGGCGATCTCCGGCAGCGTCGTCAGGCTCGAAGCGGTCATGTCCGCCTCCCCCGCGCGGGCATGACGTTCCAACGCCGCCGCCGCCTCGGAGAGCGCGAGCGCGCCCAGATTGCCCGCGCCGCCCTTGAGCGAATGGGCAATGCGAGCGATCTCGGCGTGATCCGCCTGGCCCAAATGCGTCGCGAGCGCGGTTAACTGATGACCGAGCTGGTCGACGAAACTGTCCGTGATCGAGCGGAGATCCTCCTCCCCCAAGATGTCAAGCAACTCATCCAATACTTCAATATCCAAATAGGTCATGCGGACCCCCAGTCCGGTTCGCGGCAGATCGTTCGATCGCACGGCATCTTTCATCTCAATCGCTTCCTTGAGAGGTTGCGGTTGATTATAGTGCCGTCAGGTATCCGATTTAACCTGTAAATTGGCTCGACCGACGGAGACGTAGAGTGGGCGATCACGAAGACAGGCAGGACCATCGCGATCTCTTGCTGATCGTTGACGATGATACACCGACCCGCCGGTTACTTCGCGGTGTCCTTGACCGCCAGGGATTTCGACTGATCGAGGCGGCTGACGGCGCGGAGGCCGTCACGCTGTTCGAGCAAGAACGCCCGGCGCTGGTGCTGCTCGATGTCATGATGCCGGTCATGGATGGCTTCGAGGCCTGTGCGCGCATGCGTAGGCTCGATCAGAGCGAAGGGACGCCGCTGATCATGCTCACCGGCGCCGACGACATCAAGGCCATCGACAAAGCCTTCAGCGCCGGTGCCACCGATTTCATCACCAAGCCGATCAACTGGACCCTGCTCACCCAGCGCGTCCGCTATTCCCTGCGGGCCGGCCAGCTCGGCCGCGAGGTGCGCCAAAACCGCCTCCGCCAGGCGGCGGCCCGACGGATCGCCAAGCTGGCGTTTTGGGAATGGCGCCTCACCGACGATGCGCTGTACTGGTCCGACGATCTCGAAACCCTCATCGGGATCGCGAGCCAGCAGCTTGGCCATCTGGACGATTTTCTGCGGACGATTCACCCGGAGGACCGCGGCCGCGCCCGACGTCTGCTGGATCTGGTGCGTCAGTCCGAGGGACAGATCGAAATGGAACTGCGGATGAGCGCGGGCGGACCGGACCGGCTGGTCCGCATGATCGGCGAGCGGGGCGTCCAGGGCAGCGACAACGATCTGGTGCTCGGCGCCTTGCAGGACGTGACCGACCTGCGTCACACCGAGGCGCTGGTGGATTATCTGGCCTTGCACGACGAACTGACCGATCTCCCCAATCGTCGCCTGTTCCTGCGTCGGATTGGCGAGACGCTGGAGGCATTGAAGGCGGGGCGTCCGGGCGAAGTCCTGCTTGTGGGATGGATCGATATCGCGCGCTTTCACCGTCACAACGAGGCCATGGGCGAAGCGGGCGGCGACTTGCTGCTGATTCGGATGGCACAGCGTCTGCGCGAGTTGGTCGGTAAACAGGACGCGGTCGCCAGGGTCGGCGGCGACGAATTCGCCCTGATGCTGCGCGCGCCCTGGACGCTGGACGCGATCGAACGCTTCGAGTCCATTCTGCTCAATCTGCGCCGCCCCTTTCATCTCGCGCAGGGCGAGGCGATCCTGACCTTTTCCTCGGGGGTCGCCTGCTTTCCCGAGCACGGCATCGACGCCAACCAATTGCTGCTGCTCGCCCAGGATGCCCAGCGACTGGCGCGGAGCCAGGCCCGTCCGATGCTGGTGGCGAAGCCCGACGCACCGTCGCAGACGCGCTCCGTCGAGACCCTGGAAATCGAACGCGCCTTGCACACCGCACTCGAAAAACAGGAGTTTTTTCTGGTCTATCAACCTCAGATGGATCTGCGGAGCGGCACCATCGTCGGGGTCGAATCGCTCCTGCGCTGGCGGCATCCGACCTGGGGTCTGGTGTCGCCGACCCGCTTTATCACGCCCCTGGAAAGCCTGGGCCTGATTACGGCGGTCGGACAATGGGTTCTGGAGGAAGCCTGCCGTCAGGCCAGCCGCTGGGAGCGGACGGGGCTGGAGCTGCGCGTCGGGATCAATCTTTCGCCCCGTCAGTTTCAGGAACCGAGCCTGTTCGCCACGATCCAACAGGCCATCCAGACCAGCTGCGCCAGTCCCGCCCGCATCGAACTGGAAATCACCGAAAGTCTCGCCATGCAGGATCCCGCCAACGCCATCGCCTTGCTGGGACGACTGCGGGAAACCGGCATCAAAATCGCCATCGACGATTTCGGCATCGGTCATTCCTCGCTCGAATATCTGCTGCGCTTTCCGATCGACGCCATCAAGATCGACCGCGCCTTTGTCTCCAATATCACCTGTGTCCAGGCGGATCGGGTGATCGTGCGCGCCGTGACCGCGATTGGCCAGACCATGGGCCTGAGCGTCATCGCGGAGGGGGTCGAAACCCTGCGCCAATGCGACTTTGTCGATGCGCTGGGAGTCAGCGAAATCCAGGGCTATCTGATCGGGAAACCGATGGAGCCGGAACGCATCGAATCGCTCCTGGAAACCTTCGTTCGCCCCGGATCCGCAACGCACGAACCCGCCGATCGCGCGACCGTCCCATGAGCCTGTCCGCCGACACCGCGCTGCTCTACGAACTCGCGCTCGCCATCGGCGACAGCACGGAACTGGAGCCGATGCTACGCCGGTTTCTGGTGGACATGCTGCGACTCCTCGACGGCAGCGGCGGTGCCATCCTGCAGTTGCAAGGTCAGGAGGAAGCCGAATCGGATCCGATCGTCTGCATGCTCCCTCGCAACCTGGCCCGACATCCCTGTTACAGCGCCTTCTGGAAGCACTGGTCGCCGACGACCCTCTATGAAGCGCTTGCCCAGCAGCCAGACGAACTGCCCCTGGTCTCCATTCAGGCCGGCTGCGCCGTGCATGCCTTCCGTCTGACCGATTTCGGCCTTCTGATCTTTCTCCGCCGCTGCGACGCCGGGGTCTTGCCGAGCCATGTCCAGCTTGCCTTTGCCCCCCTGGCGCGCAAACTGGCCAATGCCGCCCGGGCCTGTCTGTTCGAGGAGAAAATGCGTCGGGCCGAAGCGGAGATGCGCCGGGCGCTGGACAGCGCGGAGGCCGCGAACGCGGCGAAAAGTCAGTTCATCGCCAACATGAGCCATGAAATCCGCACCCCGATGAACGGCATCCTGGGCATGACCGAATTGGCCCTGGGCACCGAGCTGACCCCGACCCAGCGCGAGTATCTCAACATCGTCAAGTCATCGGCCGAAACGCTCCTGACTATCCTGAACGACGTCCTCGATTTCGCCAGGCTCGATGCCGGCAAGCTGCACATCGAACCGATCCCCTTCGTTCTGTCGGACCTGGTCGCCGAGACCCTCAAGGCGATCGGCATGCGTGCCCGGAACAAGGGTCTGGAACTGGTCTGCGATCTGCCCGCCGACCTTCCCCAGCTCAGCCTGGGCGATCCGGGGCGGCTCCGTCAGGTACTGATGAACCTCTGCGACAACGCCATCAAATTCACTCCGACGGGCGAGATCGAGGTCAAGGTGCGGTCCAGCCCCCAGCGGGATCCGCGGCTGGACGACATCCAGATCACCGTTCGCGATACCGGCATCGGGATTCCCGCCGAAAAACTCACGGAGATTTTCGAGGCCTTCCGTCAGGCCGATGCCACCATCACCCGTCAGTTCGGCGGCACCGGACTGGGTCTGAGCATCAGCGCCCGTCTGCTCGAACTCATGGACGGACAGATCCGGGTCACCAGTCGCGAGGGTCAGGGCAGCGCCTTTCATCTAACCCTGCCGCTCGCCCGCCTCGAACCCGCCACGCCCCTCCCGCGCTGGCGGCACCAGTGCGCGCTCGTCGTCGACGATCATCCGATCAATCGCGGAACCCTGGCTGGCTGGCTGCGTCACTGGGGGTTGACGACCCTGGAGGCCGGCAGCGGACAGGAAGCGCTCGAATTGGCCCGCCGCAGCCAGTCCAGCCGCGCGCCTTGCGATCTCCTGCTGCTCGATGCCCGCATGCCCGACATGGACGGTCTGGAACTGGCCGCCCAACTCACCGCGGAAGGCCTGGTCGGTCAAGGCCGGATGATCATGCTCGCGTGCGGCGAAAACCCCGGCGATGCGCAACGCGGCCAGGATCTTGGAATCGCCGCCACGCTGACCAAACCCGCCACGCCGCGCGAACTCATCGACACCCTGACCCGTCTGCTCGACCCCGCGGTCGCCGCCGCGTCGCCGCCGCCGCCACAGGCCACCCCGCAAGCCCCCTCGCCGCAAGACGAACGACAGGGCGCGCGGATCCTCTTGGTCGAGGACAACCCGGTCAATCAAAAACTCGCCCGTAAACTGCTCGAACAATGGGGACATGAAGTGACCCTGGCCGAAAATGGCAAAATCGCCGTCGAGCTGTTCGATCCATCCGCCTTCGACCTCGTGCTCATGGACATGCAGATGCCGGTCATGGACGGCATCGAGGCGGCCCGTCGGATTCGCGACAAGGAGCAAGGGTCCGCTCACACCCCCATCGTCGCATTGACCGCCAACGTCATGGCCGGCGACCGGGCACTTTGCCTGGAGGCAGGCATGGACGAACATCTCCCCAAACCGCTCCGGCCCAAGCATCTCGAAGCGATGATCTCGCGGTTTACGGAGGCTCGACCGCGTTAAAAGCGGCAAGCGGCAAGCGGCAAGCGGCAAGCGGCAAAGCCTCGCCCCTATTCCGCTGGCCGATAGCCTTCCACCTTGCTTGGCGTCAGACCGACGCGAGCCAGTAAGCGCGGCAACTGTTGATGAGGATCGCCCATTAACAGCAAGCCGGCGATGCGCATCACGATGGAGTCGATCCTGACCGTTCCCGTCGGCAGCAGATAGGCGGCGCCGATGCGTCCGCGAATGGTGTTGGGGATGTTCCATTGGGTCTTGATCTGGTTCCCGGCCGGGCTTGAATGCGCCTTCAGGATCGACGCGCAGAGGCTGTCGTCGATGGCGTTCCCCAGGTCCATCCATGACTGCATGAGTTGCAGCAGGGAGAGCTCGCCGACCCGGTAGAGCATACAGGCAGACCGGGAGGCCGCGAGATCGAAGGTCGCGTGCGTGCCTAGCTTCGTGACGATGTCGGCGAGCGACAGACAATCGCGGTGGAATTGCAGCCGCCGGGTCTTGAGAAAATCCGCTTTCAGCTCGCTTCCCGGATGCAGCGACATCTCCACGGCGAGATTGATGAATCCCGCCAGGCCAACCTGATGGATGGCCCCTTCGAAGGTTTCGACCGACTCCAGACCTTGAATGTACTGTCCGCTATTGGCCAGACTCAAGGCGCGAAAGACCAGCGCGGGATGAAACTGACATTGGCGCAAGACTTTGGCCCTTGCTCCCGCGTCCAGCTCCCGTATTCCCTCGATCGCGCCAGCCAGTTCAGGGTCGATCGGCAGTCCGAGGATCCCCTGCGTCATGTGATACTTGATGAAATCCTCGATGGAGCCAACGGGCGCCTGCAACTGCGAATCCGCGCTCGGCAGCGCCATGAGCTCGGACAGACGCGCCATCAACTGCTTCGCGGCGAACGGCTTGACGATAAAGGCGTCGACCTGATGGGTGCGGGCCGCGAGAATCACCTCACGGTCGGCGTGGCCTGAAATCATCACGCAAACCGTTTTTGTTTCGGATCGTCGAATCTGTTTCAAGAGATCGATGCCGCTCATTCCCGGCAGACCCCAATCGAGCAGAACCAGATCCGCGCCAGCGCTTTTCCAGTGCTCCAGCGCGAACAGTGCATCGGATGCAAGCACCACGGACGCCTGCGGCCACAGCCGCTTGATCAGTTGCACCAACAATGCGCCCGTTGACGCATCGTCCTCGACGACCAACACGCGAATCACGCATCGCCCCCAGGGTTTAATCGTTTCAGCCTCAAGTGACGATCATCATCCCAGACTTCACGGATTTTGACCAAACCCATGAAGAGGTTTAACTTGCTCATCGTCCTGGTTCCCGCCGCGCGCCGATGGAAATCAGCCCATTCCCCGCCAGCCATTGTTCCAGGCTCGCCCGGATTTCCGATGCAACTCTATCGAGGATGAACATGACAAGTGTGAACCGCTCGTTTTTAGCCGGATTGTTCTTGGTGGCGATGGCGTTCCCAACCTGGGCGGCCGATCTGAAGGACATCCAGGAACGGGGCGAATTACGTCATATCGGCATCCGTTACGCCAATTTCGTCACCGGCGCGGGGGATGGCTTCGACGTGGAATTGATCCAGGGCTTTGCCCGGGAGATCGGCGTCGACTATACCCTTGTCTATTCGGATTTTTACAATGTGATCCGCGATCTCCTCGGCAAGGACGTGGTCCGCAAGGGCGACGCGGTCACGCTGGAAGGCGACTACCCCGTGAAAGGCGACATGATCGCCACGGGGTTCACCGTCCTGCCCTGGCGCGAGGCGGTCTTGCTGTACTCCCAACCCACCTTTCCCTCCCAGGTGCTGCTGGTCGCCCGTTCCGACTCCAATTTCACCCCGATCAAGGGCAGCGACGACCTCGTTGCGGACATTGGCGAAACCAAGTCGCTCATCGGCAAAAACAGTCTGTTGGTCATGGAGCGCACCTGTCTGGATCCCGGAAACTATGGACTGAAAGGATCGGGGATCGATCTCAAGTCCTATACCAAGAGCACCAATCTGAACGAAATGGTCCCCGCCCTGCTCAACGAGGAAGCGGAACTGACCCTGCTCGACGTACCTGACGCCATCCTCGACCTGCGCAAATGGGCCGGCCGGATCAAGGTCATCGGCCCGATCTCCGAACATCAGGATCTGGCCGCCGCCTTCCCCAAGGACGCACCCGAGCTGCGGGCCGCGTTCGACGCGTACCTGGTCAAGATCAAGGCCGATGGTCTCTACGATCAACTGGTCGACAAGTATTATCCCGGCATTCGCCGTTATTTCCCTAACTTTTTCGCCCGCCAGGATTGAGGCCAAGTCCTGTTCATCCGCGGACCGATCAGGCAATGACTCTTCTTGGCCGACTTGCGCCACGATGGCCGCTGATTCTGGCGGCCCTCTTTTGCGTCTACACCTTTATCCTGCTCTGGAATGTCCACACGTCCCAGGACCTGCTGCGCTCCGCGGCGGATGCCCGGCTGGTGGCGGACAGCCAGCGCCGGGCGGCGGCGATCGGCGATTTTATCGCCGCGCGGCGCGATGGCATCGCTGAACTGGCCGAGCACCAGGATCTCGAAGCCTACCTGATCAACCGCGCCCTAGGCATGTCGCTGCAATACGGACTCAATGCCAATCTGGAGGCCATCGAACAGCGTTTTCGCCAGAAGGTCGCGAAAAAGACGCTCCGTGGCGCGCCCATTTACAGCCGCATTCTCTATCTCGACGAACACGGCGAGACGCTCGCCGACCTCAGCCCCTCGGCACCCCCCGTCATCCTGCCCGCCGGTTTCGAGACTGCGGTCAAGGTCTTGATCGACTCCGAACACAACCAGATCGTCACCAGTTCGCCGGTGTTTCACAAAGGCGTTTACAGCGGCGTGGTCGTCGCCGTCGGCGATCTGAAACAGCTCGCCTGGCTGTTGATTTCCAGCGGGACGGACGACCAGGAGGACGTACCCTATCAGGAACTGCTCCTGTCCGCCGATGGACAGGACATCCCGGCACCCGGCAGCCGCCTGACGCTCGGGCGCGATGTCGCCCGGATGCTAGCCCGATTGCCGGAGAATACCCTGGCGCCCGTGAGCACGCTGACCAAGACCAGCGCCACCTTGACCGACAAACTGGCCCTGCGCACGGCCGTGGCGGAGACGCCACTCTCGCTGGTGACCCTGATCGCCGAAGACAGTGTCTATGGGCACATCAGCTCCCGTCTCTTTCTCTATTCGCTCAGCGCGGTTCCGTTCATCCTGCTGTTCGCCGCCATCGCCATCGACCGCCTGCGTCGGCGCGCCCTTCAATTACAGGCCGAATATGCCGAATCCGACCGGCTGCGCGACGAGTTCCAGCGTCACAATCAGGTGCTGTCGGCTGAAATCGCCCGCCGCGAGGCGTTGGAAAACGAACTTCGCGACAATGCCAACCGCCTGGAACAGATGGCAGCCGAACTGCAAGCCAGCGTGTTGAGAGCCGAGGACGCCAGCCGCGCCAAGTCCGATTTCATGGCGACCATGAGTCATGAAATCCGCACTCCCATGAACGGCATCATCGGTATGACCGAACTGACGCTGGACACGGAATTAACGGACGAACAGCGCGATTGTCTCAACATCGTGCGAATGTCCGCCGACGGTCTCCTGACCATCATCAACGACATCCTCGATTTCTCGAAGATCGAGGCCGGCAAGCTCAGCGTGGAATCCATCGATTTCAATCTCCATCGCTTGATCAATGAGGTGATGAAGACCCTGGCGGTCAAGGCGGACGAAAAACATCTGGAACTCCTGTGCGAGATCGACCCTCAAGTGCCGCGGGCGGTGTTCGGCGATCCTGGGCGTCTGCGCCAGATCCTCATCAATCTCATCAATAACGCGATCAAATTCACCGAAACCGGCGAGGTGGCGCTACGGGTCGTGCTACAGGAGACCGTCGCCGATCGGCTCAACCTGCATTTCGCCCTGCGCGATACCGGAATCGGCATCCCGCCCGAACACCAGGCCCGCATCTTCGAGGCATTCTCGCAGCAGGACACCTCCACCACGCGGCGTTTTGGCGGAACCGGCTTGGGACTCACCATTTCCAGGCGACTGGCGGAACTGATGGGCGGACGCATCTGGGTGGACAGCCGTCCCGGCGAGGGCAGCACCTTCCATGTGGTCCTCTGGCTGGGTCTGGGCACACGCGAGGCGCTCTCGCCCCCGCCCCAGGATCTGCGGGACAAGCGCGTCTTGGTGGTGGACGACAATGCGACCAACCGCCGCGTGCTGGGGAAGCTGGTGGTGCAATGGGAGATGCAACTGACCGAGGCGGCGGATGGACGCGAGGCGCTCCAGGTTCTGGAGGCCAATGTATCCACCCCCTTCGATGTGCTCCTGATCGATTATCACATGCCGAACATGGACGGCTTCGAGCTGGCCGCGGCGCTCCAACAGGATGCGCGTTTCCGCGATCTGAAGCTGATCATGCTCTCCTCCGCCTCCGTCCGGGGGCTTGGGATGCGCTGCCGGGAGCTGGGCATCGACGCCTTCCTCACCAAGCCGGTGGCGCGCCACGAACTCCTGAAGGCCATCCATGCGCTGCTGGGTCGCACCGATCATCAGCCGGATCCGGCGCCCCTGATCACCCGTCACTTGCTACGCGAGGAGGACGGTCCAGCCGCGCTCAGGATCCTGCTCGCCGAGGACAATGCCGTGAACCAGAAGCTGATGCTGATGGTTCTGAGCAAATGGGGCCATGAGGCCACGCTCGCCCAGAATGGTCAGGAGGCGGTCGACTGGAGCGAGCGTGCGCCATTCGATCTCATCCTGATGGACATGCAGATGCCCGTCATGGGCGGACTGGAGGCCACCCGCCGGATCCGCGACCGCGAAGCGACCGCGCCGACCCCAAGTCGCCTCCCCATTTACGCCCTCACCGCCGCCGCGCTGCCGGAGGAGCGCGCGGCGGGCCTGGCCGCGGGTCTCGACGGTTATCTCACGAAGCCGCTCAACAAAAAGGAATTGCAGGATCTGCTCTCCGAGGCGATTTCCGGGAAAGCTCGTACCAGAATCAACGCGTCGAATGGACAGGATTGACAGGATTTATATGCGCTCGGCGCGGATGTTGCGCGGCATCGCCGTAGGGGCGAATTCATTCGCCCCGACATCCCTGGATCCGCGCAACCGACGTGGCGAATGAATTCGCCCCTACAGGCCAGTGCGAATCCCACGCAAGTAAAAATCGCACCCTAAATCCTGAACTGCCCCACCCGTTCCTGCAACTGCGCCGCCAGACCGGCCAGTTGCACGCTGGCCGTGGCGATCTGCGACGAACCGGCCGAGGTTTGATCCACCGTCCCCGAGATCGTGTGGATGTTGCGGTTGATCTCTTCCGCGACCGCCGTCTGTTCCTCGGCAGCACTGGCGATCTGCCGGTTCATGTCGTTGATGCTGGTAATCGAGGTGCTGATGGTATGCAGCGACTCGCCCGCCTTGCGCGCCTGAGCGACACTTTCGCGCGCCTTGGACTGCCCCTTCTCCATCACCTGCACCGCCCCGGCCGAGCCGCTCTGCACCCGCTCGATCTTCTCCTGAATATCCAGGATCGAGGACTGGGTGCGGCTGGCCAGGGTGCGCACCTCGGCGGCCACCACCGCGAATCCGCGACCCTGCTCGCCGGCCCGCGCCGCCTCGATCGCGGCATTGAGCGCCAGCAGATTGGTCTGCTCGGCCACGCCCCGGATCACATCCAGCACCGCCCCGATCTCCTTGCTATCCTCGGATAGCCGCGCAATCACCTCGCCAGCGGATTCCACCTCGCGGGCCAGCGACTCGATGGCCGCGATCGTCTGCATCACCACCTCGCTCCCCGCATCGGTCTCGGTGTCGGTGTCCTGCGCGGCACGCGCCGCGGCCGCGGCATGGCGCGCCACCTCTTCCACCGTCGCCGTCATCTCGTTCATGGCGGTGGCGACCTGATCGGTCTCGGATTGTTCCAGCTTCACCTGCTCACGCATCTCCTCGCTGGTCGCCGAGAGTTGTTCGGCCGCCGCCGCCACCTGCGCGCTGGCCGTCGCCACCTCGCGCAGCACGCGCTGCATATTCGCCACCATGCGCGCAAAGGCGGCCAGCAGACTGGTCGTGTCATCCTGGCGCAGGTCGATCCGCGCGGTCAGATCGCCTTCCGCGACCCGGTTGACCACCTCGACCACATAGGATGGCTCCCCGCCAAGCTGACGCAGCGTGTCGCGTGTCAGATACAGCCCCAGGAACACCGCCAGCAGCAGCCCCAGGCCCATCCCGACCGCGGTGAACTTCACCATTTGACTCGCTTCCGCCAGGGCTTTCCCGACCGCGGCATTGGTGGCCTGATTGTTGAACGCCACCATCGTATCGATCAGCACGCCCACGCGATCCGAGATCAGCCTCATGTCCGTCACCAAGCCAACGAATTCCGCGTGCAAGGGGGCATAGTCTTCAGGGCTGGCCGCCTGAATCAGGCTGCCCAGGAGTTGATCCAGCCGCGCATAGCTCGCCCGCCAGGCCGCGTATTCGGTTCTGAAGACCTCGTAGACGGCCTTCTCGTCCGCGGATTTCGGCAACCTTTCATACGCGGCCAGCGCCTCCTCGACCGTCTTCCAGGACGCCAGGCGCTGACGCGAAACCAGTTCCAGCACCTTACGCGTCTCCGGCGACCAGACCGCCTGACCCTGCACCTCAAGCGTCTGCGCGCGCACCTGCAAACGTTCGATATTCATGCGATCCAACTGGATGATGGACGGCAGTCGCACCTGGCCGATCGCCTCGATATGAGCGCGCATGTCCAACTCGCCCTTGATTCCAAACAACCCGACGATCAGCACGATCATCGCCACCGACAGAAAGCCCACCAGCAACTTGACACTCAGACGAACCTTTTTCATGACAACTGTTCCCGATCGATAAAAACTGGATCTGATGAATCCTGTGCACCGATGGTTGCGCTTTTCAGACAGGCCGAGTCAGGACAAGCACCAGTAAAGCTCGATACATCCCTGCGTCGATGGGGAGAGCGGCACGAACGTCGCGAGAGATGTCGTCGGATTCGCGTCAAGATCATCGACCGCCATGAATAAAGCGCCCGACAGGCGCCTTTCCTTCCACTCACAGGATCGCTCGAAGCCATCGAGCGTGCTGGGAGTCTACTGCAATTTCACTGGCCGCGAGCGACCTCGGTCTTTAGGACACGCCAACGGCGTCGACCCGCTTGCAATCGGGGTTTCCCGAGCCTGCCAGAACCCGATTGCAGCCAGCGCGCTTGGCGGCATAGAGCGCGCTATCCGCCTGATGATAGAGTTGATCCAGATCCATCCCATGGCGATATGTCGCGACCCCAATGCTGACGCTGGCATTGACCTGCCCCTCGGTCGCGGTCGCGACCGCAATTGTCGCCACCGCGCACCGGATCCGCTCCGCGCATTCCATCGCGTCGGAAAGATCGGTCCTGGGCAGCAGCACCACGAATTCATCGCCGCCGATCCGCACGCAGAGATCCGCAACGCGCGTGACCTCGCGCAGGGTCTTGGCCAGCGCGCACAGCAAACGATCGCCCACCGGGTGACCATGGGTGTCGTTGACGGCCTTGAAGCGGTCGAGATCCATCACCAGCATCGACAGCGGCTGCTTATGACGGATGTTGTCCGCCAGCCACTGCGCACCCTGCAAGGTCAAGGCACGACGATTGCCGAGACCGGTCAGCGGATCGCGCTCCAACTGCTGGCTCAGGTCATGAAAACGCAGGGCGTTATGCAGCGCCTGCGCCGCCAGACCCAGCAGCCCCTCGATCCGCACCTGCTCGGTCTCGGAGAAGCGGCGGCCGCGCATCAATTTCAGCGTCCCCATCTCCCGCCCGTTCAGGGTCAAGACATATTCCAGCCGATGACGATCCGGCTTTCCGCCCGACAGTTCGAGCTCGGATTCCGCATGCCGGTACACCCAGCCGCTCTGGGCGACCAGATCGTAGAGGAAGCCGCCGAGCGTGTTCAGCACTTGATCGAGATCCAACGAGGCCGAGATTGCCTGTAAAAACCGGATCGGATCGATAGATTCCGACGGCTGACGCACCGGTGGCTCGACCGAGGACACGAGGGTCAGACGCGGCGTTTCGGCTTGGCTGTTCAGGTTCACGGGAGTTCCCCAAAGTGTTGATCCTGAGTTTGATTTAGCCAAAGCCGTGCCAGATATAAAAAATCTATATTAAATAATGGATTAGCGATTTCGCGAAGCTAAAGCGACAGCATTTTGACGGTTTTTTAAACAAGGGAGCATCGGACGACGCGTCGCGCGGTCGTCGTTCTTGCTTTCGTTGTCGTTGTCGTTGTCGTAATCGGATCATCGACAACGACAACGAGCGATGGCCGAAACGATGATCGACGCCGAAGGCATTGAACGATGATTCGCGGGGAGTTGCCTTACCCAACACACCCGGAGCCATGCTGCCGACAAGGCCCCTGGCTTGCACCCGTGCGAGGGCGAGCGGACAATCGAACCTCATTCGGGAGCGGAACGCGCCGTCATGCAGACATCCCTTGGCCTTGCCCACCTGATGCGCCGCCATTTGGCGGGCGAGGACTTGACGCCACTCGGCCGATCCCTGCTCGCACGGGCGACGCAAGACCCGAACGATGCCGCCTCGCTCTTCGATGCCGCCATCATTTTGCAGTTTCTCGGCAATCCGGCACTCGCGCTGCAACTGCAACGGGAGGCGCTCAGGCTGTGCCGGCACTACGTCATCCCCGCCGCCCTGCCCGTCCGGCTGCGCCTGCTGGCGCTCATGGCGCCCGGCGAACTCATGGCGAATGTCCCCATCGAGTGTCTGCTGGAAGACTCGGATATCGAGCTTCATCTGTACTACGCCCTCCCCGGCGAGGCCGCTCCGGCGGACCTCCCCGAGCATGACCTGCTGTTCGTCGCGATCGGCGAATCGCAGGCGAATCGCCGCCTGCTGACCGACTGGCTACCCCATCTGGCCATCTGGCCAAGACCCATCCTGAACAACCCGCGACACATCGCCCGCGTCGCCCGCGATACCGCCGCGCGGCGCTTGCAGGGACTGCCGGGGATCGCCATGCCGCCCACCTGGCGCGTTGCTCGGGAAACCCTGCGGCCACTGGCTGAAGGCCGCGTGCCGGATCGACAACCGCCGTCCGAACTCGGCTTCCCCTTCATTTTCCGCCCGCTCGACTCGCATGCCGGTCACGACCTGAGCAAAACCGACACGCCCGCGCAGCTCGCCGCACAGCTCCAGACCCTGCCCGACGACGAATTCTTCGTGGCGCCCTTTATCGACTACCGCAGCCCCGATGGGCTTTTTCGCAAATACCGCGTGATCCTCGTCGCCGGACAGCCCTTCGCCTGCCACATGGGCATTTCCAGCCACTGGATGATCCATTATCTCAACGCCGGCATGGCCGACAGCCCCGAGAAACGCGCCGAGGAAGCCGCCTTCATGGCCGATTTCGAGCACGCCTTCGCCGTCCGGCACGGACCGGCGCTCGCCGCCATCGATCGCGCCATCGGACTGGATTATCTCGGCATCGACTGCGCCGAGCTACCGGACGGACGCCTGCTGATCTTCGAGGTCGATCACGCCATGGTCGTTCACGCCATGGATCCGGTCGATCTTTTCCCTTATAAACAGGCCGCCATGCAAACCATTTTTACCGCCTTTCGCGCCATGCTGCTCCAGGCCGCCGCGTCAGGGTCATCCGGCACCTGACGATGAACCATCTGAATTTTTCCGGCGGACCCGGTGTCTTGCCCGCCACGGTGCTGGCCGAAACTCAACAGGCCATCGCGTGCGTCCCCGAGGTCGGGCTGTCGATCCTGGGCATCAGCCATCGCTCGGACTGGTTCGCGGGCGTCGTCGACGAGGCCGAGCGCAATATCCGCCAACTGCTCCAGCTTCCCGAGAGCCACGCCGTGCTCTTCCTGCAGGGCGGTGCCACGCTCCAGTTCTCCATGATCCCCATGCTGCTGCTGCGCCATCGCCGCCAAACCGCCGACTATCTGCGCACCGGCTACTGGAGCGCCAAGGCGATTCCCGATGCCCGGCTGGAAGGCGAGGTGCGCGTCCTCTGGGATGGCGAGCCCTGGGGCTTCCGACGACTGCCCCGCCCCGACGAACTCGACTTTTCCGACACGGCGGCCTACCTGCACTATGTCTCCAACGAAACGGTCGAAGGCATCCAGTACCACGCCATCCCCGGACTCGACCAAGTCACGCGCGTCTGCGATATGTCATCGGATTTTCTGTCGCGGCCCTTCGATCCCGAGCGTTTCGATCTCATTTACGCCCACGCCCAGAAGAACATCGGACCCGCCGGCGTCACTGTCGTCATCGTCCGGCGCGAGTTGCTGGACCGGACGCCGGACGGACTCCCCGCCATGCTCGACTACCGCGCCCATCTCAAGGCCCATTCGATCTACAACACGCCCCCGGTCTTTGCTATCTATGTCGTGCTGCTGGTCACCCGCTGGTTGCTGAACGACATCGGCGGACTGGACCGCATGGACGCCATCAACCGTCAAAAAGCCGACAGCCTCTATGACATCATTGATCGCAGCGACGGTTTTTATGACGGCTGGGCGGCGCGCGAGGATCGCTCGCTGATGAACGTGGTCTTCACACTGCCGACCGCCGACCTGGAAGCGGACTTTCTGCGCCAGTCCGCCGCGCAAGGTTTCAGCGGACTCAAGGGACATCGCTCGCTCGGCGGCATCCGGGCCTCCATCTATAACGCCATGACACCGGCAGCCGTCGACGCGCTGTGTCGGTTCATGCGGGAGTTTGCCGATGCCAACCATTCCGCTGGAGGATTCTGAGCATGACCCCGAAAAAACTCCCTATTGGCATTCAGACCTTCGCGAAACTGCGCGCGACGGACTGCTATTACGTTGACAAGACCCACTTTGCGCTGAAGCTCATCGAAGAGGGATCCTATTACTTTCTCTCGCGCCCGCGCCGTTTCGGTAAATCGCTGTTCATCGACACCCTGGCGGAACTCTTCGCCGGCAACGAGCCGCTGTTCCGAGGGTTATTCATTCAGGATCGCTGGGACTGGACGATCCGCTACCCGGTCATCCGCCTGAGCTTTGCCGAAGGCGTGCTGCACAGCCGCGCGGCACTCGACGGGAGAATCCTCGACTTGCTGGAGGAGAACGAACAACGACTTGGTGTCGCGGGCGAAGCCCGGAGCATTTCAGGGCGCTTTTCCCGACTGATTCAACGGACGCATGAACAACACGGAGAGCGCGTGGTCGTGCTGGTGGACGAATATGACAAACCGATTCTCGACAACCTGACCCGCCCCGAGATCGCCCGCGAGATGCGCGACGGACTGCGCGATCTCTACTCGGTGATCAAGGGCCAGGATGCAAACCTCAAGTTCGCCTTCCTCACCGGCGTGAGCAAGTTCAGCAAGGTCAGCATTTTCTCCGGGCTGAATAACCTGAACGACATCACCGTCGATGCCGCCTATTCCGCCATCTGCGGCTACACCGACACGGATGTCGACAGCGTCTTCGCGCCGGAGCTTGACGGTCTGGATCGCGACGCCATCCGCCGCTGGTACAACGGCTACAACTGGACCGGCGAGGCCGTCTATAACCCTTTCGACCTGCTGTTGTTGTTCCGCAAACGCCTCATCCACCCCTGGTGGTTCGAGACCGGCACCCCAACCTTTCTGGTCGATCTGCTCACCCAACAGGGCTTTTTCACCCCCCGTCTGGCGCATCTACGCGCCGATCAGGCCCTGCTGTCGGCCTTCGATGTCGAGCACCTGACTCCCGAGGCGCTGCTCTGGCAGACCGGCTATCTCACCTTCAGCACCTCGCGACGCATCGGCGCGCGCACCGAATACACCCTGCGCTACCCCAATCTGGAAGTCGAAAGCGCCCTCAACGACGTGCTCGTCAAGGCGCTGATCGGCAATCCGGGTCGGGCCAGCGAACTGGCAAGCCGACTCTACGACCTGCTGATGGCCGCCGACTTCAGCGGACTGCGCGCCCATCTCGAAAGCCTGTTCGCCGCCATTCCCTATCAATGGCAGACCAACAACCCAATGACCGAGTACGAAGGCTATTACGCCAGTGTCTTCTACAGCCATTTCGCCGCGCTCGGTCTGGACCTCACGCCCGAGGACAGCAGCCACGCCGGACGCCTGGATCTCGCGTTACGGTTCAACGGCCAGATCTGGCTGTTCGAGTTCAAGGTCGTGGAGTTGGAACCGGAAGGGAAGGCATTGCAACAGATCAAGGACCGAGGCTATGCCGACCAATACCGCGCCGAGGGCCAGCCGATCCATCTGATCGGCGTGGAATTCAGCCGCGAGCGACGCACCCTCGTCGGGTTCGAGGTCGAAACCGTACTCCCGTAGAGAGACCATGCTGGGAGCGCCGACTTGTCGTCGGCCCCTGGGGCGTTCGACTTGTCGTCGGACGAGTCGGTCGGCGATGGATCGACTGCCCTTGTCGTCCCGCGCCGCGATCCGCTAGAGTCCTTGTCTTGATTGGTGCGAAAGAGGAGACGCCCGCATGGCCCTGGCCCAGGAAGATATTGCCTTCATCAAAGACCACCTCGGCGAATGGCTGGCCGAACAAAGCCTCGGCAAGCCGCCGCTAGTCTACGAAATCGAACTGCGCGAGCGCATGGTGCGGGTGGAGGAAGAACTCAAGCACCAGCGCGAACTGATGCGCCAAGGCTTCGAGCAGATGGAGAAACGCTTCGAGCAGATCGACAAGCGCTTCGAGCAGGTCGATAAACGCTTCGAGATGGTAGAGAAGCGCTTCGAGCAGGTCGACAAACGCTTCGAGCAGATGGAAAAACGCTTCGAACTGATCGACAAACGCTTCGAGCAGATAGACAAACGCTTTGACGAGATGCTCAAGCGCCACGACCAGCAGTTTCTCTGGCTGGTCGGATTCATCGCCACCAGCACGGGTCTCGTCATCGCCGCCCTGCGTTATCTGTAGCGAGGATGGTTGGAACCCGTGCCGGATGGGGCATGCGCCCCGTCCGGCTAGAGAAAAGGCCACCGGAAGAAAAACCTCGGTTCGGCCAGCCTCGGAAGACGTCGGGGGTCGCCCGCCGCCAACCGAACCGAGTCAACAACCCAGCGCAAACCTCATCAAGACGCTTGGCGCAACATCTGAGGAATCGCATCCCAACCGGATTTGATCTCGCGCAGCAGGCGGCTCACTTCATCCAGCGCGCCCAGATCGTTACGCAAGTTTCCCTCTAACAGACGCCGGGACATGTACTCGTAGAGCGCCTCTAGCTTCTCGGCCAGATCCAAACCCTTGCCGTGGTCCAGGCACGTCCGCAGACCGTCGATAATCGTGATCGCCTGGCTCAGCTTCTCGCCCTTGACGCGGATATTGCCCTGCTCCATCGCGCCGCGCGCCACGGCGATGCGCTCAAGCGCACCTTCGAACAGCATCTGGATCAAGCGATGTGGATCGGCAACGGCCGCTTCCGCCATGGGACCGGACTGACGGTATTGCTGTAATTCTCTGCGCATCGCTAACATGGCGTTCTTCACTCCAGATGAGTGGTTAAAAGATTAATTGTCAATCGACAACAAGTTGCGGCGTCTACGCCTTCTCAGTCAGGCCGGTCCACCTCATGCCACCCTCGCGCATCTGCGCCATGAGCTTCAACGCCTGTTCCGACGGAATCTGACGGATCACCTCCTTGCGCTCGACATCCATGACGCTAATCACGACATGCCCCGTCTCCTCGTCCACGCTGAACTCCAGCGCGCGTTTTTGGTCCTGCAGGAAGCTGTTCATCGACTCGACCGCCTGCTTCAGTTCCGTGGTGGGCTTCGGCTCTGGACCGCCGCTCTTGGTTTCTTCCGGTGGCGTCCGCGCGTGCTCCGAGGATCGCTCGATCGGCGTGGACGAACCCGTTGGCGGACTCGAAACCGACGGATCTTCGGCGCGTTTCGCCTCCGTCTTCACGGTCGTCTGTACTGTTTTGGCAGTCACTCCCGCGAGACTTGAAATCGCTTCGATCATGAGGACGCCCTCATCGTCCGCGGGCAAGTGACAACCAAGTCTGAGCCGAAACAACGCACCTTTCGTACCTACCTTGCGGTGATTGATGGATGGATGGATGGATTTCGGCTCTTCTCGGTCCATCGCCAGGGATTTGGCGTGGTGTCCTGCTCCGCTCATGGTGAAAGTAACGGCGGCTCGAGAGATTTCTTTAGGTCCAAAAAAAGTCCGCTCAGGGAGCGGACCATCCAAAAAACTCGCGGTTCTCAGGAACCGCTGCGCGGATCGTCGAACGTCAACTCGACGCCGTAAACGGCATCCGATCCACCAGCCCTTCCAGTTGACTGCCGGTCCCCTGGAGACTGTTGACGATATTCTCCATCGCGGTGAACTGGGCGAAGAGACGCGCGGAGACGCCCTCCATCCGGCGATCCAGCCGGGTCGTTTGCTCGTCGAGCCCGTCGAGTTGGGTCTGAATGCCAGTCTCGCGGGTCTTGATGATGCCCGAGGAGCCGAGAAAATCGTCGATCAGTTTGGATAACTCGCCGCCGAAACCGCGCGAGAAGCCGATCTGGAAGCCATTCGTTCCGCTCGCCTCGCTCTGCGCCCGCGCCCCGGCGCCAACGCTGAGATTCAAGCCATAGGCATCCGACTCGATGTCGGGCAACAGCACGTTGCCGGCACCGAAACCCGCCACGCCGTTGATCGTCCCGACCACGTCGAGGCCACGGGTGCCGGTCATCGCCTGACTGATGCCCAGCTTGCTCATGTCGGTTCCGGTCTCGGTCAACGCGACCGCGGAGTTGGCACCGCCCGTGCTTGAGATGAAACTGAATCGATTGGTGGTCGTGTCATAGGCAACCTCCAGTGCCACGCCCGCCGCCGTCAGTTTCGCATCGGCATTGATCTTTAATTCGAGATCCGCGCGCAACGCCTCGGCTGACGCATAGGTGTCGGTCAGATCGATGGCGTTTGACTCCACGCCATCGATACTGATCTTGAACCCGTAATCCCCGCTGGCCGTATCCAATGGCGTGGTAAAGGTATCGGTCGGCGCATCGAAGCCCGTCTGCGTCACCGCGCTCCCCGTGATGTTTGCCCGCGTTGGCGCAAGCCCCAGGGCGCTCAGGCTCGCGCTCGTCTCGGTGAGCGTTGCCCGCGAGATCGCGCCATAGTCGCGCGAGGTAAAGGTGAAACCGTTGGTCGCGGTATCGAAGCCGACATCCAACGCCACGCCCGCCGCCTTGAGACTCGCATCGCCATTGATCTTCGACTGGAGATCCGCCCGTAACTGCTCGGCGGAGCTATAAGTGCCGGTCAGCGTGATCAGATTGGAATTGTTGCCATCGACGTTGATCTTGAAGTTGTAGCCCCCGCCGGAGGTATCCAGCGGCGTACTAAAGGTATCGCTCGCCGCCACGAAATTCGCGTGCGTGATTCCGGCGGCCAGAGCCTGTCCGTGCGTCGGATCCTGAGTGATCTTAACCGCGTAGGTACCAGCGACCGCGTTGGCCGCAAAGGTGCCCTGATTGACCGTCACCGCCGTGTTGGCCGAGGTCGTCTTGTCCGCGAATAGATCGCCGAGCAGGTCGAACTGGTTAGCGATCGCGCTGCTGAATTCGGTCTCGCTGATCGAGAGACTGCCGTCGCGCTCGGTGCGGATGCCGACATTGGTCAACGCCGTGAAACCCGACTCCAGGCCGGGCACCGCGCTGCCGATCAGTTCGCGCATCCGAGTGATCATAGTGCGGGCCGAGCTATCGCCGGCCAGATCGCCGCGCACCAGATTGTTGTCCTCGTCGCGGCTGTAGCCCACCAGCTTCTGAGTGGTTTCCTGGAAGGCGTTATAGGCGGTGACGAAGCCGCGCACGGCTTCCTCGGCGGCGCTTTTATCCGCGGTGATCGAAAAGCTCAGACTCTCGGTCGAGACTTTATTGACGGTGAAGGCCAGGCCATCGATCACGTCGTCGATCGCGTTGTTCTCGCGTACCACTGTCAGACCGTTGACCTTTAATTCGGCATCCTGAGCTTGCTGGGTCTCGGTGACATCGGCGAAGGTGGTTGCATTGAAGGCGAATGCATTCAGACTGGGGTCATCGACCGTGATCTGCATGGCGTTGGACTCGCCCGAGGGCGAGGTCAGCAGGAGCTGATACTGGCCGTCCACCTTCAGCACCGACGCCTGCGCGCCCGAATTCAGCGCGTTGATCTTGTCGGCGATGGTATCGAGCGAATCGGTCGCCTTCACGTCGATCGAGACGGCGGCGCGGTCCGCGTTGACCGTAAAGTTAATGGGCTGTTTAGAGGCGTTATAGCCCCATTCGCCGAAGCTGATCGTCATGGACCCGGATTTGCCAAGCGCGCTGTCGCGTTCGGTCTGTGCCTGGGTCGCGAGCGACTGCGCGCTAGCGACCGCCAGCACGTCGATTTTATAGGTGCCGGTTTGCGCGCCGGGCGACACGCTGTCGGCGGTAATGGCTTCCGAGCTGGGGACAGTGGCCGAGCGGGCGTTGAAGAGATCCTGGCTGCCCAGCGAACCCATCGCGGTCTGGAGCGTCGCGAGCGCGCTCTTCAATTGACCGTACCCGGAGATCTGCGCCTTGAGCGTCTCCTGGCGCGCATCGAGTCGCTGCTGCTGCGGGGCGCGTTCGACCGCCACCAGTTGGGGGACCAGTTTGGCGATGTCGATCCCCGACCCTGCGCCGAGCGAGCTGATGATGTTGGTATCCACGACGATCGCCCTCTTACCTCGATGAACCTGCCGCTCAATACCCTTCAGTGAAGGATTTTCCGCCCACCCCAAGCGCCGACACCTGGGCGCTCCCATCGCGACAGATGCGGTGTTACGCTTTCTTATTAAAAATCAATCCCACCAACCCATCGACATACTCCGCGAATTTCAGGGTTTCCTCGCTCGGAATCTGGCGGATCACTTCCTTGGTCTGGGCGTCCGTCACCCGGACCACCATCTGCCCGGAATCGTCGTCAAGCTGAAAGCTCAAGGTCTGTTGGCCGTTCTGCATCATCTGGTTGATGCGATCCACCGCTTGGGCGACCTGTTCGACCGTGGCAGGTCGGTCCTTGTTCAGCGCATTGACATCGGCGAGACCGGGCGGAGTGCGTTCAGCGGGCGCTGCTTGCTGTATCGAATTGGCTGACGGCGCCGTTTCCTGAGACGGACCGTGCGGCGTCGCCGCCATCGGTAGATGGCTGACCGACACCACATTGAAAGAGTCACTGGCCATGATCTTGATTCCCTGGTTCGGCTGCGAGGTCGCTGGATAGGCAAATTTGCCCTAAGTTGATTCGCGGGACGCGGCCTGCCCATCCTGCAACCTCGGCGCTGAAAGGATGGGTTTCGCTGGCGCTCTACCCATCCGACTTTAGCTTACCGCAGGAGCGAGAGCACCTGCTGCGGTGCCGAGTTGGCCTGGGCCAGCATCGCCGAACTCGCCTGCTGCAACACCTGCGACCGGGAGAGCATCGCCGTTTCTGACGCAAAGTCCGCGTCCTGGATGCGCGAGCGCGAGGCCGTGGCGTTCTGCGAGATGCTCGACAGGTTGTTGATGGTGAAGTCCAACCGGTTGTTCACCGCACCCAGATCGGCCCGCACGTTGTTGACCGTTTCGAGGGCGTTGTCAATCGCCTTGATCGCCTTGTTCGCCCCGTCCACGGTCGAGATGTCGATGCTGGAGAGCGACTGGCCGTCCTTGCCGCCGCCGTAGTTACCCAAGGCCAGGCCCGAGTAGGAAAGATTGGTATCCGTCCCGCGCGTGATAGTGATCTCCTTGTCGGAGCTGAGCGTGAATTCGCCGACGAAGGTCTTGGCGCCAGCGTCAAAACCGACATTTTCACCATTCGAAATATTCGTGATGATGTTGCGACCGTCCTCGGCAACAAGCTGGACACCACCACCATCGGCCGAGCCTTTCTCGCCGGTATCGATGGCTTTCACCCCAGTCTGATCGGAGATCTCATTGATCGCATTCACCAACGCCGTGCGGTTGGCGCTCAAGTCGCCCACAGTCGTATTAAAGCCGACAAAGCTCACCCCATTGATGGTTCCAGCAACGCTCGCGGCTCCGGACACCTGAGCGGTCGTGTTGTCGGCACGATTCTGGTTGACCGTCGCGGTCACCCCGGTCTTGTCGGAGACTGAATTGAAAGCCGCTGCCTTGGCGATGGCGCTGGCGGCCTTGGAGCCAGAGGAGGCCGTATCGTCCGTGGCGTAGGATGGCCCCACCGACACGCCATTGACGAAGACGTTGCCCGCCGTCATGGCTTGCGTCGAATCAGCGAGTTTCGAGGAGATCTGCGTGGCGTTCCCGGTATAGGTGCCTTCCGTGAAACCCGCATCGATCGAGTGACCCTCGGAGCCAGAGGTGATCTCGATCGGCTTCCCGCCCGAAGACACCAGGGTGACGGTGCCGGTGGTGAGCGAGACGCCCAGTGCACCGGCAGTGGTCGCAAGACCGCCGATACCCGTATTGGCCGCGCTTAAAGAGCCTGAAGCCATGTGCAGGCTGATGTTGCGCCCGTCTGCGGCGGTGAGGGTAATTCCGCCATTATCAGTCCCGGAATCGGTCGCGATGACCCCTGTGCGGTCACTTTCCAGATTGATCGCCTTGATGATGTTTGCGCGATTGGCCGCATTATCGGCCGAAGCAGTTCCCGTGGCGACCGCGCTGATCGTTAGGTTGATCTTGACGCCATTCAGCGCAATCACTCCGGTGGCTGCGCCGCCCAAACCTGGGCCGGTGGCCATGGCGCTCCCGCCGACGCGGGTTTCGCCCACGATCGCGGTAACACCGGTCTGATCGCTCTTCGCATTGATGGCCGCCGCTGTCGAGATGGCGCTGGCCTCCTTGCCATAGGCGGAGGCATTATCGGATGACCCTTTGGCGCTATCGATCGCGATACCGTTGATAACGAGATCGCCGGTACCCAGGGCCTGCGTTCCAGTGGTGCTGTTTGAAACAGCGGCCGACATGGCCGCAGCGACCGTGCTAGCCGTTGCGTGAGCTACTACGGTCTCGGACGCCGTCCGCCCGATCGACCCCACACCCACGGACTCCGACACACCCAGCGATTTGGCGTCGAGCGTACCGATGCTGACGGTAATCGTCTGGTTCGCCTCGGCGCCGATCTGCAACTTCACATCTTGTGAGGTGCCGTCCAGCAGGTTCAGTCCATTGAAATTGGTGCTGCTGGAGATGCGGTCGAGTTCCTTGACCAACTGCTGGGTCTCGGCGTTCAGGGTGGTGCGGTTGCCGCTGGTGTAGGTGCCGTTGGCGGACTGCACCGACAACTCGCGCATGCGCTGCAGGATGTTGCTCGACTCGCTCAAGGCACCCTCGGCGGTCTGCACCAGCGAGATCCCGTCATTGGCATTGCGCACCGCCTGATCGAGCCCCTTCACCTGCGAGGTCAGGCGGCTGACGATGGCCGAGCCCGCCGCGTCGTCCTTGGCGGAGTTGATGCGCAGGCCGCTGCTCAAGCGTTCCATGGACTGACTCAGGGAGCCCTGAGACTTGGTGATATTGCGCTGTGCATTGAGCGACGCAACATTGGTGTTGATGACCATTGCCATGACTGTTCTCCTGTCTTCGTCGAACCGGCGATCTGCTGGGCATCAGCGGTCTGCCGTGGGGTGATAACGGATAGTTCGATTGGGGTATCGGCCAGTGGACCAAAAGCTTTAGAACCGAAACCTTACGCCTCCCGTCGAAGCAAGTTATCGGCCAGTCGGGCGCGCCCTAAAGCGCCATCCGCGCCCGCGCCGCGAACTTGCGACGACGTTCCGAAAGACGGGACGGGGGATTGAACGGAAAGCCGGATGGGGCAAATGTCGCGTCCGGCATGCGCGTCAAGAAACTGGCAGGTGCGCCGGTCAGGGAGCCGGGAGTATTCGACCCGTCCTATCTGGATCATGCCGCTTGCCAGACTCAACCTGTCAGACCAAGCTTAACCGACTTCGTTAGCGACGCTCGCCATTGGCTGGTGCGCGCCGCATCCTGGCGACCACCTCGGATCGGCAGATGATAAGGAGGTCACTGTCACCGGACCATCACAGCGTCTCGACTTCGAACCCCACGACATTGCGCCCCTCGCGCGAGAACTCCACCCCGATCAGATGGATCGGCTGGCCCAAGGCGCGGTACTTGTCGGCATAGCCCTGGTCCTTGATCTGTTGCAGGGCGCGTCCCTCCGGCGCCAGTTCCACCACTTTGAACTCGAACAGATAAATCCGACTGTTGAAGCGCACGGTCATGTCGATCCGTCCCTGATTGGTGGCGTCCTCCAGCGTGATGTCCAGACCAACCGCGGCGAAGTAGCTGTAGAAGACGCTGGCATAGTAGCCTTCGTACCGGGCGATGGGATTGTTGCGATACCAGTCGCTGGGGATGCTGGCGAAGAAGGCGTGAAACAGGTCTTTCAGGCCCGTCAGGTCATTGGCCAGGAGCAATCGATAGAGTTGCTTGCGATTTTTGACGGTTGCCTGAGGCTCCTGCGTCCAGGCGCGTAGCAGGCTGTGATAGAGGCTTTGGTAAACCTCGCGGTTGGGGAAGCGGAGCTGGTAATAGTAGGTGCCGCCGAGCAGTTCCTCGCGCGCGATGGTCAGATACCCGGCTTGGAACATCAGCGCCTCGGTGGGGATGTCGTCGACCTCGAAGGTGGAGAGCAGGTCGGCGTCGGTCTCCAGTTCGCCCAGCTTCGGTAACCAGGTCTCGCGCTCGGTCAGAAGACGAATGAGAAACGTCGGGGTGCCGGTCTCGAACCACCAGGGGCGAAATTGGCGTTCCTGAAACAGCAGCAGCAGATCGAAGGGGTTGTAGACCGCCTCGCCCGTCCAGTTATAGCCGTTGTACCAGCGGCGGATGTCGTCGCGGTCGAGTCCATCGAGTTCGGGCGTGAAGACGGTGTCGACATCCGCGTCGGTATAGCCGCAGAGGGTCGAATACTCGGGCGACAGGGTGATATCGCGCAGATTGTTCAGGCCCGAAAAAAGGCTGACCTTGCTGAATTTGGAGACCCCGGTCAGGAAGACGAAACGCAGATGGGCGTCTTGATCCTTGATGACCGAATAGAGATTCTTCAACCCCTCGCGCATGGCGCACGCGGTGGCGGGATCGGTAATGTTATCGAGGATGGGTTTGTCGTATTCATCGATCAGTACCACCGCGCGTTGGCCGGTGTGTTCGTGCGCGAGGCGGATCAGTTCGGCGAAACAGCCAGCGACATCCTGGGGATCCGGACAGGTCAGGCTCAAACGCACCTGGTTGACGCGCAGGATGTCGAGGATGCGCCGATCCAGTTCCGCCCGGGTCTGGAGCACCCCGCCGCCGAAGCTGATGGCGATCACCGGATGACGCACCGTCCAGTCCCAGCGCGGATGGATGTCCAGCCCCCGAAACAGCGGTTCGTTGCCCTCGAAAAGCTCTTTGAGGGTGTCGAGAAAGAGGCTCTTGCCGAACCGGCGCGGACGGGAGAGAAAGTAATAGCCGGAGGTTTGGGCCAGACGCCAGGCCAGGGGCGTCTTGTCGACATAGTAATACTCACCCTCGCGGATCTTGGCGAAGGTTTGGATTCCGATGGGGAGTTTGCGACGGGGTTGGGTCATGAGACATGCAACCGACCAATGGACATGGGGTCCAGTGTAGCGCCCGGCGGAAAAGAAGGCGCTGCGGATCCCGACCCTCTCTCCGCCTGTTGTCATTGACTGAGTCAGCCGAGGTACTCCCATGCCATCGCCGTCCCCATGGCGAGATCTCGGTTCACCCGACGCCCAAGCAGGGTCTCGTAATACTTCGGCGCCAGGCCGAAACCGGGACGCACAATGCGCAGATTCTCGGGCGTCAAGATGTCGCCGGTCTTGAGATCGGCGGCGGCGTAGATCGAACGGCGGAAGCGCAGCGAGGGCTTCTCTGCCTCGGTCGGTCCGTAATGGATACCGCCGAGCGCCTGCCAGGCGCGTTCGGTTTCGGTGACCAGCGCGGCCATTTCGGCGGGTTCCAGCGAAAAGGCGCTGTCGACGCCGCCATCGGCGCGGCTGAGCGTGAAGTGCTTTTCGATGACGGTCGCACCCAGCGCGACCGCCGCCACGCTGACGCCGATCCCGAGGGTATGGTCCGACAGGCCGACCTCGCAGCCGAACAGGTCGCGCAGGTGCGGGAGGGTGTTGAGATGGCTATTCTCCGGGCTGGCCGGATAGGTGCTGGTGCACTTGAGCAGCACGATGTCCTGACAGCCGCCTTCGCGCAGGGTGCGCATGGTTTCGTCGAGTTCGGCCAGCGTGGCCATGCCGGTGGAGACGATGACCGGCTTGCCAGTGGCGGCGACCTTGCGGATCAGGGGTAGATCGGCGTTCTCGAAGGAGGCGATCTTGTAGCAGGGGCAGTCGAGCCCTTCGAGGAAATCCACCGCCGTTTCGTCGAACGGCGTGCTCAAGCAGAGGATACCCAAGTCTCGCGCCCGCGCCATGATCGGGGCGTGCCACTCCCAGGGGGTGTGGGCGATTTGGTATAACTCATACAGACTGTGCCCGTGCCAGAGGCTGTTTGGGTCGCTGATGAAGAAGTCGCCGCTGACGACCGGCAGGGTCATGGTGTCGGCGGTGTAGGTCTGAAGCTTGATGGCATGGGCACCGGCACGCGCCGCCGCCTCGACGATCGCCAACGCCCGCTCCAGCGATTGGTTGTGGTTGCCGGACATCTCGGCGATGACGAAGGGTGGATGAGTCGCCCCAATCGGCCAATCCGCCATGACGATGGCACTGCTCATGACCCTTCTCCCGCCTCCAGCAACAATCGATCAGTCAACCGCCGACTCAGCCAAAAACCAGTATCGCGAAGTGCCTTCAACTGATCCGATAAGGATGCGATCTTCCCCGCCCGCTTGGCCCAAAGGAGCACACCTAACGTGCCAGTCATTCGCAGCCGTAAGATGCGCGCCTTTTCCCGCGCATCAGAATCGTCGAGCAAGAGAAGCGATCTTCGCTGCTCCAAGGCGAGCGCGATGGCCTCGGCTTCACCGCGGTCGATCTCCGCGCGGAGAAGCCGGACCAGATCAAGGTTCTCGACCTCGACCACGCGCAGCCAAGCGGCCTGCTTGATCATTGCCATCTCGGGCCGGTCCCTGCCCTCCGTCACGCATTCATCATAGACCGCGCGAGGAATCAGCACCTCACCAAAGCAGCCCGGCAATAAACCCAACTGATCAATCTTGGCAAGGTGGATCAATGGAGAGGAATTACTGATGACCGGCTCTTGCGTACTCAATATCTTCCTCCAATTCCATTTCGCCGTAATGCCTGGCCAAGCGTCGCTCCGCAAGGCCTTCGAGGAAAGCCCATTTGTCAAGCGAGGCCAGACGGCGAGCCGTACCCATCGATGCGAGTCCGCGCGCATACAGAGCGTACGCGAGTTCTGTCTCCAATTGATGGTCAAGCTGATCGCGCGGCCACTTGATCGCCGCGGCAATGTCTTCAGGAATACGTAACGTCATGGTCATAGCGAAGGCTCCAGTCAATGTATTGCGCTTGCCGGGAATATCCTGGGTTTCAGTGTAGGCGACATCCCTCTCAGGGTGTCGGAAGCCAAGCCCCCCAATGCCGAGTCATGACGGTCCAACGCATGTGGCACTGTCGCGAAGTGGTCGGATCGGCCGGGCGCCAACGCCCGCTCCAACAATTGGTTGTGGTTGCCGGACATCTCAAGCGATGACGAAGGGTGGGTGGTTATGGCCAACAGGATGATCGACGATCTTGATCATTCGATGACTTCCGATGGCAATAAGTCTTCACGATCGAAATGGACATGGATCATGAAGACGGATTGATCCGGCAACACACTGATCGACTGAAATCCCTGGGTAGCGAAAAACGCGGGAATCCGCGTGGTCAATGACACGACACCAGACGTCGCATCGAGCAAGTGGTTCACAAGTGCCCGTGCAATGCCGAGATGTCGAAAGTCTGGATCCACCGCAAGTGTCTCCAGGGTGCCGCCCTTGCTATTCGGCGCAAGATGGATGAACCCGATGATCCGCCCGTCCCCGGAACGCGCGAGCCAGGCCGGAAAACCTGTACGATATTGCTCGATCAGTCGGTAAAACACATCTCGCGGCGGACGTGAGTAGCAACGATCCAAGAGAACATGGAGTTGAGGGAGGCAACCCGACAAGAGTTGACGCTGCTCAATGCTGTACTTGTTGTTCATGGTAGTTGATCACTCATGGCTGATGACACCGAGAATCACAAAGTCTCCCTCAAACCATGGAATTGAGAACAAGTGTCGTGCAATGCCGACAAGGTCTCCGGTATCTGTCCACCCTGCCGCGATGCACACAAAGTCGCGAGTAACTTTGCCGCCACGCGGATTTGACCGGCAGCCCGTTGCTTATGAGTCGGCTGAATTCGTTCGTCTTCGGCCACTGTCTGGCCCACCAGCGTGAGAATCCAGGTCTCGATCGCCCATTTTGGCAATGCAATCAGAATCCGCTCGCCGGGCGCGACATCCGCGACATCGACCGCCTGACAAGCGATCTGAAGTGTTTGGCGGCGTTGCCCTATCTTTTGCTGGTCGAGATCGGTCATCACGATTAGCGCATTGTTGATACGGTTGGCCTTGCTGCGATATGCACGCAATTCCTGTGGATAGCGATCGATCACCCATTGCTTCGCATCGCCCCGTCCGGCGGGAGCAATGCAGGCGCGGATTCGCCTCGCGGACACGCCACGCTCAAGCAGAAAACGTCGGCAGAATTGCTCATGGCGTTGGTCCTCGCACAGCAGGATCACCTCGGTCGCGCTGGGGCGGGTCATTGCCAGCCTCGCGCCAGCGTCTCGCCTGCATCCAGCCCATCGGTGGATGCGAAGGGTTTGACGCGGGTCGGGCCGCCCTGATCGCGCTCGATCAGCAGAATGCGTTCGTCGCCCAGATAGTTCATCAACTCGGGATGGTGCGAGACGAGAATCGCTTGAATGCCGCCGCTGGTCGCGCAGCGTTCCTGCAATTCAGCCAGCCAGGGTTGTATCTCGCGCAGGGCGACATAGTTGTCCGGCTCGTCGAGGCACAGCAACAGTGAACGATCTTCATACAGATAGAGCAGCGCGTACAGAATCATCAGCGCGCGTTGACCATCGGACAGTTCGTCGAAGCCGTATTCCTGATACCGCGTCTGTGCGCCAGCAACCCCGTCGAATTGAACCTTGAGTAGACGTTTGCTGCCACTCTCGCGTAACGGTAACGCCGCCAGCCCAGGCATCATTTCGCGCAGGGCCGTCACCACTTTCATGGTCGCGGCTGGATTCTCCAGGGCCATCGCGCGATACCAGGACACGAAATCATGGCCGGCTCGATCCAGAACCAATGTTTCCCGCTCCGATTCAGCGGCGATCATGGCTGGAATGAGGCCCAGCACGAGGATGCGACCGAGGTGCTCGCGAAACCGGCTCAGATACAGATTGCTTGGGCCGGACTGGAGCATCCCGATACCACTCCGCGACCAGTCGAACGCAATGGTGGGGCCTTGGCTATGATCATCTCGATAGAGCTGCGCAACACGATCCCGAAAGGCGTAGAGCGGTTTGCCATCGAGTTCCAGGAACTCCTGCTGGACCCGTTGCAAACTACGCTGGATTTCATGTTCGATGACGAGGCGGTAGCTGAACATCTGTCCTTCAATCCAGAAATCAGCCTCGAAGCGTTGCAGCGGCCGTGCATCCCAGCGTGTCAGTGTGGCGGTCGGAAACGCATCCACGGTTACTTTCCCGGTGACAAAATCGCGCAACAAGGCGATGACGTCGAGAATCGTGCTCTTGCCGCCGCCGTTTTCGCCAACCAGGAGACAGAGTGCTTCTGGCTTGAACTCAAAATTGACGAAACTGCGATAATTATCGATGTAGAGTCGTTGAAGCATGTCAATGTCAAACTCGGTGACTTCTGGATTCATTCGCATGGTGGCTGATCGCGATGCGATACCGCCGCCCCCGCCACTCGAAAAACGCCGGATAGCGCCGGTTGTCCACTACCCGCAATAAATCGAACTGCTCGGCGATGGTCCGGCAGGGATCAAGCCGGCTGTCGTCGGGGCCACGGCGAGGGTAAAGGCTCTCCGCGCCAGTCTGCGGTCGGGCCTGCGCGACGCTGGCCGGATAATGCTCGACGAACCAGTGGCACAGATCCAGCGTAGCTGCCGCCTGGGCGGCGCGCAGCTCGTCCACCAGTTCATGGCCCTGGAACTCAATCCAGCGTTGAGCATAGATCGCTCCGCTGTCGATGTTTGCGGCCGCCTCAAAGAGCGTCACCGGGATGCGGGCGCGGCCCTCCAGGATCTGCCAGGTCAGCGGCGACCAGCCCTTGCCGTGCGGCAGATCGCTTTCATGCACCACCAGGGTATGGCCGAACAAGGCCCGCGTGGCGCTCGGCACGAGGCGACCGAAACTGAGACAGAAGCAGAAATCCGCGCCGGGCGATTCCTCGATCTGGTGCGCCCAACGCACTTCATGACCCAGTTCGCCCCAGTCGATCACAAGATCCTCCACATAGACGTTAATCCAGCTTTCGGCATCGGACAGGATCAGGATTTTACGGGGGGGGGGGGGTAGATTTCCGCTGGTCCGTCAGGGCGTCCAGTTGCGCAATGCGAGCGCGCAGACGGTCACGTTGCGGCTCCCATTCGGCGGAAAGCAAACCGAATCGGATCACGTCGACGTAGTGCGTACCATCGAAATGTTGATCACGAAAAACACCCTCCCGAGTAAAACCGAATTTTTTGTGCAGATTGACGGATGCCGAATTGGAAACTAGCGCCTCGCCATTGAGCTTGTGCAGACTCAACTCGCCAAAGGCCAGTTAGAGCGAGGCATAGAGAATCCGCGTCCCCGTGCCGGGCGTGGCGTCGGGTCTGGCGTAAAACCCCCAAAAGGCGCTCCCCTGCCCCGGATCGAGGTCGGTGAAGTAGACGACTCCTGTCGGCGTTCCGTGACTGTCGCGAGCGAGATACCAGCGCATGGCGGGATCTTGACACATGCGCTGGAACCAGGCGCGGTGCTCATCCGGGGTGATCTCGTGATGGCTGTACATATTGCGCCGCACGGCTGGGGCGTTGCGCCACGGAAGAATCAGCTCGAGATCGTCTTCGGTCAGCGGGATCAGCAGCATGGCTCGACCCCGTCGGGCAACCAGTCGTCGTCCAACAAGATGTCCATCGCATAAAGCGATTGCCCCGGAAAGTGGGCCAGCGACAATCCGGTCTCGTTACTCGCCAATACCAATGTCACTAGGAGCCTGTCCGACTTAGGTCGGACGTCGCGGCGAAGCCGCTCTGGAGGCTGAAAATCAAGGTGACTTTCTCATCAATGGGTCATTGAATGGCCATTTTTCACGACATCGACGCCACGTCACGCTGTTTTCATGGA
>NZ_CAIPNF010000124.1 GCF_903866365.1 uncultured Thiocystis sp. | reverse complement strand
GCTCTGCCCGGCCTTGGCGGAGGGCAACCTCGTCATCTGGGATAACCTGTCCGCCCATTCGGTCGCCGGGGTGCGCGAAGCCATTGAAGCCCGTGGCGCGACCCTCCAACCACGGCCACCGTCCAGCCCGGATCTCAAGCCCATTGAGCAGGTCTTTGCCAAGTTAAAGGCGGGGATGCGCGCCGCGGGCGAGCGCACCGTCGCGGGACGGTGGAATACCCGGGGCAAGCGGCTGGATGACTTTCCGCCTGCTGAATGCGCCAACGTCCTGCGGGGGGCCGGGTATGCCGTACAAGCAAATTGAAAACGCTCTAGGAATCGCTGCAACATCATGATTCTGCTAATGGCCATCCGCTCTACTGCTGTTCTGGATAAAAGCAATTGATACAGTCATGGCAACGCTGATGGCAAGACCGACAATTAAGGCCATTTCAAAACCATGATGAAGCACGGAAGGATGGACGCCAGAGTGACTCAATGAAACGCCGTCAAGCGATATATTTTTAGGTATGAACATTGAGAAAGTCGTTTCAAATACCACGACGCCCAAAGTCAGTCCCAGACTGCGCATCAGAGAAGTAATGCTGGCCGCCGTTGACTTGAGTTCAGCCGGTACGCTTGACATGATAAGTTGTATATTTGGCGCTCGGTTGAGCCCCTGCGACACTCCGAAAAGTGTCATCGCCATGATGACCCACCATAACGGTTCTCCAAAATCCATCGAAACAAACATCACAAATGCAACAAGGCCAAGCAAAACACCCCAAAGAGTCACTTTGCGGTAACCCAGCCGGTCTCCGAGTTGTCCGGCAAACGGACCCATGAACTGACCCAGGGCAATAATGCTCATGATCAGTCCGATGACATTTACTTCGAGAGCACGAATATCCTGCAGGTAAAACGGCATCAGAAAAAGAATGCCTCCCATAACCATCATGGACAGACAAAAGTTAAATGTTGCCAGAAACGTGTTTCGGTTGAGAAAAAGACGCAGATCAAGAATTGGATACGCAATACTCAGTTCCCGGTGAATAAAAAATATTGCAAAAAGCAGGCTCGCTCCCAGTGTTGAAGAAATCACGGGAGAATGCCATCCGTATTCATGAAACTGGTTCACGGTGAAAACAAAACACAGTAAAAACATTGTTTGATAGAAGGCACCCAAACCATCGAAACGTTTATCCCGAGCCGGTGGATGCACTTTGGGCAGCACACGGAAACCAATTATTGTTGCAATCAGGCCAAGCGGAACATTTATGAAAAATATGTCACGCCACCCCAGGTAATGGGTGATAAACCCTCCAACCGTCGGGCCAACCGCGATGCCCAATGCCGCCGACATTGTGGCAAGACCCATCGCGCGGCCGCGTTTTTCGGGCGGCAGGTAAAGCGCGACGAATGTCAGCATCACGGAGAAAATCATCGAGCCGCCGACACCTTGAATTGCCCGGAACAGCACCAGCATCCACAGTGACGAGGTCAAGGCGCAGCCAAGTGAACTTAAGGTAAACAACACAAAACCAGATAGAAAAACCGGTCGCGAACCGAACAGGTCGCCCAGTTTGCCAAATGCCATCAATGGCCCGGTTTCGAACAGCAGGTAGGCCAAGACGATCAATGACGCCGCGCTCGGGGACAAATTCATCTCGCGGGCGATTGTCGGCAGACTGACATTCACAATCGTGCCATCCATGTTTCCCATGAACGCCCCGAAACACACCACCAGCAGCATCACCCATTGGCGCCGTTGTTCAGCGATTACGTAGTTATCCATTCTTAACCTATGGGTAGTGCTCTAAACATGGATATTTGAACGCTCTTTATACGTTTCGGACAGGTCGGCCACAATCCGGCGGGAACTTTTCCAGGATCCACGGTGACGCCTTTAACTGCATCCCATTACACACATCTCTGATCCCAAGCTAGTAAGCGATTGATTTATAAAGAATTTCCATTTTTGGCCAACGCCGTAAAATCAATGACTTACAGACTTGTGTGTAACGATATGCTTTAACTGATGTATCCAACCGTGCGACTCAGGATCCCGACCTGCCCTGCTTCCGGTCACTGTCTGAAACGTATGAAGAGCGTGGCGCCGGCGTCAGAAGGCGTAGCTCAGCGAGGTGCCGATTTTGGAATAATTTGGCATCACATCCCGTGAGAAATCGACATGAACGACATAGCCGGCGAGTGTGATCCTTGGGGTCAGCGGATACTCGACCAGCAGATCGAATTCAAGCGAATTGCTCGACAGAGCCTGGTTGCGGCCAACGCCGAGCGCCGGCTTCAGCGCCAGCTTGCCGAGGCTAAAGGCGCCATCGAGATAGAACAGGTGCAGGTTGTTCCGATCGTTGTAGGGATAGAGGTCGTCTTCCTGCATCGGGTCGAAATCGGTAAAGAGACCAGCGCCGGTGTCGTTGCGCCGGTCACCGATCCAGTAAGCGCCGGCACCAACCGAGAAGTCCGAGCGGTGGAGCTGGGCATGAATCCGGCCTGACCAGACGTCCTGATAGTCGGGTTGCAGCGCGACTGGAACCTGATTGCGGTAGTACGCCAGGATGGTTTCGAGTTCCCAGCGCCAAGCGTCGTCGTGTCCGCGCAGCGGTTGCGACCAGGTGATGGTCGAGCCGTAAACGGCAAGCACATGGTCCTGATAATTAACAAAGGGCGCGAGGCTCAGGTGTTCGCCGAGCCTGATCTGCTCAATGCTCAGCGCGAGATAGACATCGCCCGCGCGCGGGTTGGCTTCGGCGACGCTCTCCCAACCGGAGATGCCGCGGGCGTCAACGTGCGTGCGTGAGTACTTGATCCAGCGCGACAGCGCGGCCAGATGGAGCTGGGTCTCGCCGCCGAGTGCCAGACTCGCCCCAATACCCTGCTGACTGTCGCCGTCGAGGACCGGATTGATCGCGAAGCTCTTGCGCCCGACCCATGCCTGCGTGGCACCGTCCGGCGTGCTGGCGCCAAGATAGAGGTCGCGAATGTCGAAGGACTCGGTGAAGACCCGGTCATAGAGTCCGGGCTGATCCTGCCAGAGTTCGGGGGTCGCGATGAGCGTTGCTCCGCCGTTTAAGCCAGAGCGCCAGCTCTCGCTGATCCGGACTTCGGCAAAGCCCCAGGCCAGTCCGCTGTCGTCCTCGTCGTTTTTCGCGCGGCTGTTGACCGCGCTGCCAAGTCTCAGTTCAAGGTGGCTAGCGTGCTGGGGAGGAGGCTGGCCGCCAACCGGCGGAAGGCCAGTCCCAGTCGCGGCCGCCGCGATGGCACCGGCGAGCAACCCAAGCCCAAGCTTGGTCGGAAAGCGCGCGCGGTGCGGGCGCCCTGGCCTGGCGGACTCGGTGTTGGCGGACATCATCCGACGCGCGTCAGTCGGAGACTGAGGCGCCTGGCGTTGCTTGTGCCTGGGCCTTGACGGTCGCGAGCTTCGCGCGCACCGGGATGTTCTGCGAATGCAGTCCGGGCTCCTGTCCGCGCAGGTCAAAGTCCAGTTCGACGCCGGGTCTGAACATCAGTACATGAGTGGAGCCGCCGAAATGGAACATGCCAAGTTCGTCGCCCTTGCGTACGTGTTGCCCCTCATAGACGGTGATTTCATTTGACGAGACCTCGGCCATGCCAACGAACATCACGCCCATCAGACCAATGTCCGGGTTGTCGGCTTCGATGAACACCAGCGCTCGGGACGCCACTTGCGTGATATAGCCCTGGGACTCATTTGGGCCAGCCGGGTCGAAGCCCTCGGCCAGATTCTCAGCGTAATAGGAGCCGTCGATCACGCGCGTTTTGACGATGCGCCCACTGACCGGGCTATGCCAGCGATGGTAGCTGAGCGCACTGAGAAACGCCTGGTAGAGAGTTCCGCCCGCAAATTCGTTCGCGAGTGGGTCGCCAGCGAGCATGTGCGTCAGTGAATAGGGCTGGGCCTTGATCCAGAACTGATCGCGTTCCCGCACATTGGTGGCGATGCGGTATGGAGCCGATTCGCAGGCATTGGCAATCACGCTGTCATCCTCGGGCTCGACCACCGGGCGGCGGCCATCGCGGAAGCGGCGGGTAAAAAAATCGTCCCAGGACTGAAATCCGTGATAAGGCAGACTTGGGTTGCAGATAAAGTCCTCGACAAAGGTCGGCATGGCGGCCATGGCATCGCGCCCAAACCAGCCGGTGTGCGGATCCTCACCGAGCACATGGCGCGAGTCTGGCGAATTGAGAAACAGCGCCCACTGATTCAGAATCTTTTTTAACTGCCGATTGACCTTGTCATTGAGAAAAACGGTCGTGCCCGCAGGCGTGCCCATGGGCCAGTCGAGGATGGCATTGATCGGAAAGCCAACCAGTCCGGTGTGATTGAACTCCGGCGCTTGGGTCAGAACGCGGTTCATCAGGCGCAGCATGTGCGGATAATCCCGCACCTGCGAGGTGCCCGTGGGATCGCTCAGATATGGGGGCTTGCGCGGAACCTGCTCGAACATCTGTGTAAACAGCATGAAGAGCTCGGGGTCTTGCTCGATTAAGTCCTTAAAATCCTGAATCACCGGCAGGAGCGGAGCATCCCCAGGCAGCGCGTCGGTATCGCGGATCAGCTCCGCGCGCCAGGCATCTAGGGTCTTCTGATCCGAGGGCAGCCATTTGCCAACCTGATAAGGCGAGGCCGGGCCAGCGCTCGCGCCAGAACTCTCGGCTTCGGCCATTGGCACGACGCCGGGCAGTAACGACAGGATCAAGAGCAGGGCAGCGGTGCGACGTCGCAAGGCGGGACGGTTCATCTGGGGATGTGCTCCTGATGGTGGTGGTGATGACGGATTATGGTTCGGTGGCGCCGAGTCGTCCGCCACTATAATCCTGTGCCCAACAAGCGCAAGTTCGCGCGTCGGGACGCAGGGCGAGCGCGTTTAAATTCTCAGCCGAACACGACCTTGGCGCGATAGTCGTCATTCCACGCGGCCTTGCGGCGCTTCTTGGCCAAGCTGATCGCCGACCCCTCCTGATCGAACAGGTTCATGCTCAGGTGGCGC
>NZ_CAIPNF010000123.1 GCF_903866365.1 uncultured Thiocystis sp. | reverse complement strand
CGCCGGCACCCCTGTTCGAGCAACTCCTGGAGCGGATGCCGATGCCGCCATCCCCGGCGCGCCGACGACCGCCGCCTCCAAAGCTAGCCTATCTCCTACCTGTCGCGGCGTAGGGGGTGGCCGGAACGATGATCAAGGCCCGCGTCCGGAAGACGGAAATCAGGATTCATCGAATGAGGGCGCGCCCTTGGGCGACGTGTGACCTATTGGGAGATTCGCGACAGGTGTTCCAGCCGCGGCATGTCGCGGTTGGATATCGCGCTATCGATGACAGGGATTTCTACCAGCCGCGCTCTAATAATGGCGCCAGAAACCGCCCGGTATGCGAGCGTTGATTGGCCGCGATCTGTTCGGGTGTCCCGACAGCCACGATCTCCCCCCCCTTATCCCCACCCTCCGGCCCCAGGTCGATGATCCAGTCGGCGGTCTTGATGACGTCCAGATTGTGCTCGATGACGACGACAGTGTTGCCCTGATCGCGGAAGCGGTGCAGCACGTCGAGCAGATGTTTGACATCGTGAAAGTGCAGCCCGGTGGTCGGTTCGTCCAGGATATAGAGCGTGCGCCCGGTGTCGCGCTTGGAAAGCTCACGGCTGAGTTTGACCCGCTGCGCCTCGCCGCCGGAGAGTGTGGTGGCGCTCTGGCCGAGCCGCACATAGGACAGACCGACATCCATCAGGGTCTGGAGCTTGCGGTGGATGACCGGGACCGGGGCGAAGAAGGCCAGCGCATCCTCGATGGTGAGGTTGAGCACCTCGTCGATGGTCCGGCCCTTGTAGCGAATCTCCAGGGTTTCGCGGTTGTAGCGCCGGCCCCGGCAGGTGTCGCACTGGACATAGATGTCGGGCAGAAAGTGCATCTCGACCCGAATGAGTCCGTCCCCCTTGCACGCCTCGCAGCGCCCGCCCTTGACGTTGAAGCTGAACCGCCCCGGCCCGTAGCCGCGCGAACGCGCCTCGGGCACCGCCGCAAAGAGATCGCGCACCAGGTTGAACAGCCCGGTGTAGGTCGCCGGATTGGAACGCGGGGTGCGACCGATGGGGCTCTGGTCGATGTCGACGACCTTGTCGAACTGCTCCATGCCCTCGATGGCGAGATGCGGCGCGGGCTGGAGACTGGACCCATTGAGATGACGGGCGGCGAAGGGGTGGAGCGTGTCGTTGATCAGGGTCGATTTGCCGGAGCCGGAGACGCCGGTGATGCAACAAAAGGTGCCGACCGGGATGGAGACGTCGACGCCGCGCAGATTGTTGCCGCTGGCGCCCAGGATGCGTAACTGGCGCGCGGGATCGTTGGACGCGCGCTGGGTCGGGATCGCGATGCGCAGCTCGCCCGACAGATAGCGCCCGGTCAGCGAGCGGGGTTCGGCGGCGATCTCCCCGGCGCTGCCCTGGGCGACGATTTCGCCGCCATGCACGCCGGCGCCGGGGCCGATATCCACCACCAGATCGGCGGCGCGGATCGCCTCCTCGTCGTGCTCGACCACGATCACGGTGTTGCCGAGGTCGCGCAGATGGGTCAGGGTCTTGAGCAGCCGGGCGTTGTCGCGCTGATGCAGCCCGATGGACGGCTCGTCGAGGATGTACATGACCCCGACCAGTCCGGCGCCGATCTGGCTGGCGAGCCGAATGCGCTGGGCCTCGCCGCCGGAGAGGGTCTCGGCGCTGCGCTCCAGGGTCAGATAGTTGAGCCCGACATCGACCAGAAAGCGCAGTCGGGTGGCGACTTCCTTGATGACCTTGGCGCCGATCTCGCCGCGCTGTCCGGGGAGTTCCAGGGTCTCGAAGAAGCGCAGCGACTCGCCGACCGGCATGCGCGACACCGCCGGCAGAGTATGCTGGCCGACGAACACATGCCGCGCCGACTCGTTCAGCCGCGAGCCCTGACAGGCGGGGCAGGGCTGGTGCGAGAGATAACGCGCCAGTTCCTCGCGCACCGTGGTGGATTCGGTCTCGCGGTAGCGGCGCTCCATGTTGCGGACGATGCCCTCGAAGGGCTGCGCCTTGGCGCTGCCTTTCTCGTGCGGCAGTTTGAGCTTGAGTTTCTCCTTGCCGCTCCCATAGAGGATGACCGAGCGGACCTGCTCGCTGAGTTCCAGCCAGGGCGTCTCGGCGTCGAATCCGTAATGCTCGCCCAGCGCGCGGAGCATCTGGAAATAAAAGGCGTTGCGCCGATCCCAGCCGCGCACGGCGCCGCCCGCAAGGCTGAGTTCAGGATGCCCGACCACCTTGGCCGGATCGAAAAACTGCTCGACGCCCAGCCCGTCGCAGGTGGGACAGGCGCCGGCCGGGTTGTTGAAGGAGAAGATGCGCGGCTCCAGCTCCGGGATGCTATGGCCGCAGACCGGGCAGGCGAACTTGGCCGAAAAGGTCAGCTCGGGGTGTTCCGGTTCGTCGATCCAGCCGATTCGGGCGAGTCCCCCGGAGAGATTGAGCGTGGTCTCGAAGGATTCGGCCAGGCGCAGCGCCAGATCGGCGCGAACCCGGAAGCGGTCGATCACGACCTCGATGTCGTGCTTCTTTTTAAGATCCAGCTCGGGCGGGGCGTCCAGCTCGCAGAGCGCGCCATCGATGCGGGCGCGCACGAAACCCTGGGCATGGAGTTCGGCAAGGAGGCGCTGATACTCGCCCTTGCGCGCCGAGACCACTGGGGCGAGCAGCATCAGCTTGTCGCCTTCGGGCAGCGTCAGCACCTGATCGACCATCTGACTGATGGTCTGGGCGTCCAAGGGTACGTCGTGGGTCGGACAGCGCGGCTGGCCGACGCGGGCGAACAGCAGGCGCAGATAATCATGGATCTCGGTGATGGTGCCGACCGTCGAGCGCGGGTTGTGCGAGGTGGTTTTCTGCTCGATGGAAATCGCCGGCGACAACCCTTCGATATGATCCAGATCCGGCTTTTCCATCACCGACAAAAACTGGCGGGCATAGGACGAGAGCGATTCCACATAGCGCCGCTGACCCTCGGCATAGATGGTATCGAAGGCGAGCGAGGACTTGCCCGAACCGGACAGTCCGGTGAAGACGATCAGCCGATCGCGCGGCAGGTCGAGGTCGACGCTCTTCAGATTGTGCGTGCGAGCGCCGCGAATGCGGATGGTGTGCATGGGGGTATTGGGTCCGCCGGAGAGATGAAACAGGATGCAGCCGTTCTCGGTTTGACCGTCACCGTCGCGGATTCTCGCGCGTGACCCGCAGGATGCCTGAACCGCGTGTCGGTCAGAGCTGACCGGCGGCGGCAAGGGCGATGTAGAGGGTCTTTAATGGCAAGAGCAGCGACAGCGGTGCATCCTGTAGCGGGATCGCGCCATAGCGTTCATACCAGGATGCGCCACGCGCGTTCTTGGCATCGATGAGAAGCGCAACGCCACCCACCTGGGATGCCACTAACAGACATCGGCGACCCGCCGCCAGGACAAGCTGCCCCCCAAGTCCTCGTCCCTGGACCGAACGATCCACCGCCAGGCGCGCGAGCCGGAAGACGGGAACTTCATAACGCGCCAGACCGCGCTTCACGATCTCGGGGGTGCGCGCAAAGTCCAGCGAGGCCGGACTGAGACTGTAAAAACCCAGGATCGGTTGTCCCTCGCCATCGTTGATCGCTAGAAACGTCTTTGCGCCGCCCTGCTCATGGCTCCTGCGGGCATGGCGATGGAGAAACGCATTCAGTGCCGGATCGCCGCAATCGAAAGCGTCCCGTTGGTGCGCTTGAGCAATGGCTTCCTCATGCCATGCCAAGACGCTCATTCTGGCTTCGGCAGGGCTTGAGCAGCCGCCATCAACCTGGCATTGGGCGCTGGCGGATGCTCCAGGAGCGCCAGCACGGACAGGCTATCCCGCTCGCTGAGCGGCATCCGCTCCGCCTGATCGATGACCGCGCGGGCGGCCTCGATCGCGGGGCGAATGACAAACTCGGTCAGATTGGTGCGCCGCAGAGACACCGCGCGCATGAGCAGGGCTTTTTCGTCGGCGGCGATGCGCAGCGACATCCGGCTGTTGGTCTCGATCGGAACTCTGGGCATCGCAACGCTCCTGTTCTGTACGGATTCAAAGCATACAAGGATCGCATTGACTGTCAATCCCTCATCGCCTATCAGTGGCTGAGGGGTCATGAAAGGCGGCAACGGGAGGTCGTTTGCAGGCACCGCGCTAGGCGACGCAAGCCGCGGGCGAACCTGATCGCCCACATCGGTCTGGTCCAGACTCGACAGTACCGTCCAACATTACCCGAGCGTCACAATTTGCAAGCCCCCCCGTCGGGAAAGACAGCATGCGACATTCAACCGGGTTACGCCGCTATTCGCTGATGCGCCCAAGTTTGCGCCATACTCGAATCAATCATCTCTTAACCCAGGCCATCGAACTGCTGCTCCAAAAGCTGATCCGCCGCACATCTGGATGCTTGCAGGTCAAAGGCGGCGACTTGCAGGGCGATGTCTGACGGGGTTGATGAGCAGTAACGGAATCGCGGCAAGCTCCAGTCTTGCAGCCCCGGGTGATGGGGATAGATAAGCACCAAACGGTCACAACCGTAAGCGTGGCCATAGGCGAGTAACTGGTAGAGATCCGCCTGTGAAATGTCCGCTTTATGTTGGTCATGGACGGGCGAGAGCCGTTTCCACTTGGTATCCAGGATGGCGATCAACTGGTCTTCCAGCCACAGGCAAAGGTCCGGCCGCAGCATGAAGCGTCCGGTCTCGGACGCATCCTTGACCAGCGCACGGACGGGTTGCTCGCGGGTCAGGCGCAGCTGCTGATGTCGAGCGTGCCGGCGGATCGCCGCGCCCAAGGCCACCGACACGGCCTCCTGAAAAAGCCGATTCATGTCGAAGGTCAAGCCCAAACCTTCCTCCGCGCCGCCATGCACGTCAGGGCCTAGCAAGCGCAGCAGCCAGGACGCCATCCGCAACAGTCGATCATACCGCCGGGTCAGCCGATGGCGCGGCAACCGCACCCTGAGCGCAGGGTGAGCGCGTATAATTTTTTCTGAAATCAATAAAATCAAACAGTTAAGATGCGAGCTTCACAATACATATGAACTGTAACTTATTGATTTATAGGGGTACGCGCTCGCCCTGACCCTGAGCGCATCCCCCGCCGGCAGCCGACTGACATCGGCCAGCGCCAGGTCGAGCTGATCGGCGTGAGCCGCGAGCCGGGAACTGCCTGTGAGCCGGGCGCGGGCCAGGGCGAGCGCGGCGCGAACGACCTGGTTGAGGGCGTTATCGACCGTCAGTTCGTCGAAGACGCAATAGAGCGCATGGGCGGCGGCCCGTCCGCGCCGCACCTGTTCGCCGAGGTTGATCCGCCCGCGTGGCCGGGTCAGCCGATCTTCCTGATCGACATAGGATTTGATCCAGCCTTGCCGCAACTGACGCTGGACTTCCTCCAGGTAGGCCCGAATCACGACCGTGAGCAGGTCATCGGCCAGCCCACTGGCGGCGGTGCCATCCAGCCAAACAGGGACGTCGAAACAGCCGGCGAGCATCCGTACCAAGGCGCCCCGATCTGGCGCGGGCTGTTGGTCATCGTAGAGTTTCGGCAGGATTTCCAGCATCCAGGAGCCCGCCTGTATCAAGCCGCAATGGGAACCGGTGCGCAATCCTTCGCGAACCGGTTGCAGCACGCCACTTGGCAGCATCGGAATGCGGGCCAGAAACGCCGCATGGGCCGCGCGCGACAGTGGGCCGTGGGGGGCGATCCGGATCGTCTGGTGCTCGCGAACGATCAGATGACCAGGCGTCACGCGAGGAGACCCAGATACATCGCTTGGGTGAGTTCCTGGACCAAACGGTAACGCCGCAAGACCTCCGAGTGGCGAGTCGCGTAGGTCTCCCAGCCCTTGCCGAAGACTTGCGCAGGGTCGAGTTCCGCAGTGACCACAAACTCGCTGCGTCCGAGCGTGCGATTGACGAGTACCAGGGCGATCTGACCCCAGTCGTCATGGAAATACTCGGCGAGCAGGGGGAGGATGTGGTCCGCGAAGACCCGATTGAGGTCCGCCAGCGTCGCAACGCCGATGAAATAGGCGTGACCGAGACGGTGATCGCGGTCCAGTAGCAGTTCGATCCGTTCGTTCAGAGTTTTCAGGAGCCCGGGCAGGTCGATCCCCTCGACCGTCTTGAGCAATACCTCCGGGTCGGGGCCGATCTCCTCGAACTGGAAGCGGCGGCGCAGGGCGGTATCCAGCAGCGCGATGGAACGGTCCGCGCTGTTCATGGTGCCGTAAAGGTCGAGATTGGCCGGGACGCCGAAGGCGAGCCTGGAGTACGGGAGGACCAGACGTAGACCTTGGTGGTCGTCATCCTGTCTGGTGCGCTTGTCCGGCTCGATGAGGGTGATCAGTTCTCCCAGCACCTTGGCGAGATTGGCCCGGTTGATCTCGTCGATGAACAACGCATAACGTTGCCCCGGATCCTTCCAGGCTAGGTCGCAGCCCTTCGACAAACTCCTCATAGCTCATCGAGGGGTGGAAGGTCACGAACCGGTAGCGCGCCCCGCCGTCATCGCTCCGATACTGATCCTGATACCCATTCTCCCAGCGGGTGGTGCCTTTCGATAATGTATCCTAACAGGGCCGAGCACCAAACTGATCGATCTTGTCCCAGAACTGCGTCCAGCGCCCCGTGGATTGCACGAGCGCGCGCAGGCTCAAGACAATCTTGGCGCCCTGGTGTTT
>NZ_CAIPNF010000122.1 GCF_903866365.1 uncultured Thiocystis sp. | reverse complement strand
CGTTGTCGTTGTCGTTGTCGCGGTCTCGACATGGCGAATATTTCGACAACGACAACGACAACGACCACGGGGAGGCCCCGGTCTCGGAACTTGAGCAGCGAAGCACTAGGGCAAATCCGCGCGCAGTCCCCGGAGTATCGTCAGATACTCCGGATCGCTCTGCGCAAGGAGGCCATGACGGATCAGAAAATCGATAATCACCAGATTGCAATTGAGCTTGAATTCCCCCGTGTCGCGGACCAGATCGCGCACTTCCTCGACGGGCAGGCGGTAGAAGGTCTCCACCTCGCCATCCGTGCAGCGGGGCGCGAAATCCTCGGGCAACTCCAGATCGTAGCAATACATGACATCGGGTTTCAGACCCCGTTCCGAATCCCGGCAATAGGTCACGGCACCGACCGCCACGGCCCGGTCGGCCAGCTCGGCGGACATCCCCGCCTCTTCCGCGCACTCCTTGCGAAGATTCTCGGACAGGGTCAGCCCATTGGGAAGGCCGCCAGCGACCAGATGATCGAGACACCGGGGGTAAAGCCGACGGCTCGCCGAGCGTCGACCGATCCACATCTCGATCCCGCGCGGGGTTCGGACAAAGCCATTCAGATGTTGTCCGAACGCGCGCATCCCAAAAAAAGGCGCGGCAGCCCGATCGATCAGACACCGCGCCTGCTCCCGATGTCCGGCGGTGACCGGATACGGCTCGCCATGGAGATGACTGACCACCCCCTCCTCCGCCAGACATTGGACCACCTCCGCCAGCACAGCGGTCCGTCCCGCGAAATCGGCGGGTGCGCCGGACCAGTACACCGCATCGGTTGCTACTTGGAACTGAGCTGGCCAACGCCGGAACTGCTCGACGGCGCCCGGACGGAGACTGCCGATCCGTTCGCCGTCCAGCAGAAAGGGCCGGAAATCGCGCGGATTCCAAGTGTTGCAGGCGCGAATCTTGTCAAGGAAACTCATTGCACCAACTCATTGAAATCGGAGGAGTGACGGGATGCAGTCATCAAGAAATCTCTATCGATACGCTGGGCGATCGCGCCAACCGTCTTCTTTGCGGATCAATCGTCCAATGTGCTCCGGAGCCCCTTCTGGCGAACGGTCGGTTCCTTCGATCCCTTTGCCGGGCTGCCGAGACGGGTCGTGAGAAGCGATCGTTTAGACGTCATCAGGCGGGATGTCAGCCGAGTCGGAGAACTTTTCTGACGCGGTGCCATGAGCGGATCCGGACTGGGTTGCATCAGCGCCGCCCCGGATCCATACCCTGTCGGAACGGATCCCATGCGCGTGGGATCCAGGGGAATCTCGTTACCCGTCTGAACCGACTCAGGCATCGGCGGCTCAACACCGGGTTTGGCCGTGACTGGATTGTTTACGCGAGCGGGGAGTTCGACTGAAGACCGGTCGCCGCCCGTCTCGCGGGTTTCCTGAGCCCCAACCGGGTCAGCGCTGGCAGAGTCGACTGGCTTCGTCGGCCGATCACTAACCGTGACCACCTCCTGCGCGCTGATCGAGGTAACGGCCAGCACCAGGATCCAACCGGAAATCATCGCAAGTATTCGCATCTTTCATCCGTCTCGTTTCTAAAGAAGAGAGCAAGGTTCAGGTCCGACTTCTCTCGGTCCATGCCTGAACAGGATTCGAGCACATCGCCGACCGCCATGAGATCTATTGTCCGACTTCTCCGCCAATGTATACAATGCCCTCAGAGATTCTTTCCGAGGTTCGGCACATTGGCTCAAACCCTAGCCCGCTACTCCAAGGTACTGGAAATCGTCGGGGACATTTTGAAGGTTCGCGTGCCGCCCTCGGCGAACGAGCGGACGCGAGTCGCGTTCGACGATCTGGCGCTGGTCGAGGATCCAGGCGGATTCACATCGCTCGCGCGCGCGATCAAGCTGGATCGCGACATGGTCTCCCTGCAAGTCTTCGCCGGGACCAAGGGCCTGTCAACCGAGGCTTCGGTGCGCTTCCTCGGGCATCCGATGCGGGTCACCTACTCGTCGAATATTCTGGGTCGCGTGTTCCGTGGCGATGGCGGACCGCTGGATAACGGCCCTGACCTGTCGCAGGATCCCAAAATTCCGATCGGCGGTCCCTCGGTGAATCCGGTGCGGCGGCTGCTTGCCTCCAAGATGATCCGCACCGACGTGCCCATGATCGACATCTTCAACTCGCTGGTGGAGAGCCAGAAGATTCCGATCTTCTCGGTCGCGGGTGAACCTTACAACCAACTGCTGGCGCGCATCGGCATCCAGGCCGATGCGGACATCGTGGTCTTCGGCGGGCTGGGACTCATCTTCGACGACTACCATTTTTTTCTGCGCCGCTTCGAGGACGCCGGCGTCTTCGCCCGCACCGTGATGTTCGTCAACCTGGCCTCCGATCCGGTCGTCGAACGTCTGCTGGTGCCGGACATGGCGCTCGCGGTGGCCGAGAAGTTCGCGGTGGAGGAAGGCAAGCGGGTACTGGTGCTGCTCACCGACATGACCGCCTATGCCGACGCCATGAAAGAGGTCGGCATCGCCATGGAAGCGGTGCCATCCAATCGCGGCTACATGGGCGATCTCTATTCGCAACTGGCGCGCCGCTACGAAAAGGCCGCCGACTATACAGATGGCGGCTCGCTGACCATCCTCGCCGTCACCACCATGCCCGGCGACGACGTGACCCATCCGGTGCCGGACAACACTGGCTATATCACCGAGGGTCAGTTCTATCTGCACAATGGCGAGCTGGATCCCTTCGGTTCGCTGTCGCGTCTGAAACAGCATGTGATCGGCAAGGTCACCCGCGAGGACCACGGCCAGATCATGAACACCATGATCCGCTTCTATTCCAGCGCCCGGGATGCCGAACAGAAACAGGCAATGGCCTTCGATCTGTCGGATTTCGATCTCCAATTGCTCAAGTTCGGACAACTCTTCCGCAAGCGCTTCATGAACATCGAGATCAGTCTACCGCTCGAAAAGGCCCTGGATCTCTGCTGGCAGACCCTGGCCGAGTGCTTCGAGCCCGAGACACTGCTGATGAAAGAAGCGTTGATCGACAAATACTTCCCGAAACTCGACGCCGATCTGTCGAACATGGCGGCATAGCCGCCAAAGCGGCGATTGCCTCTGTCGGTTCCCGCGACCGTTGCTTGGCCATGGCCGGAAACGGCGCACAACGACCGAAGAGTCCGCGCGGCCGACACACTCCACAACACCCTGTCACGCTGTTTTTTTACCCGTCAGCCCCCAGTTAAGCGACGATAGACAGCTTGACGATCCGTCGAGGAAGTAACCCATGGAGCAAGCGCTCGAACCCAACTGCCGTGCAACCTTCACTGGCACGGATATCGCCGACGTACAGGGGAGCGCCGATACCCGCCGCATCGCCATCGACAAGGTCGGTATCAAGGACATCCGCCATCCGGTACGGGTGCGCGAGCGCGGCGGTGCCGAACAGCACACGGTCGCGACCTTCAACATGTCTGTGTATCTCCCGCACGACTTCAAAGGCACGCACATGTCGCGCTTCGTGCAGATTTTGAACAACCACGAACGCGAGATCAGCGTCGACTCCTTCAAGGACATGCTCACCGAGATGTCGCAGCTCCTGGAGTCCGAGGCCGGACATATCGAGATGCGCTTTCCCTATTTCGTCAACAAGAAGGCGCCGGTTTCGGGGGTCGAAAGCCTGCTCGACTATGATGTCACCTTTATCGGCGAGATCCGCCACGGTCAGCCGACCCTGGAAATCAAGGTGCTGGTTCCGGTCACCAGTCTTTGCCCCTGTTCCAAAAAAATCTCGGCCTATGGCGCGCACAATCAACGCTCCCATGTGACGGTCCAGGTGCGTACCCAGGGCTTCATCTGGCTCGAAGAGATTATCGAAATGATCGAGCGGGAGGCATCCTCCGAACTCTTCGGCCTGCTGAAGCGGCCCGACGAGAAATTTGTCACCGAACGCGCCTACAACAATCCCAAATTTGTCGAGGACATGGTGCGCGACGTCGCCCAGCGTCTGAACGAAGACGCACGCATCGTGGCCTATGTCGTGGAGGCGGAAAATTTCGAGTCCATCCACAATCACTCGGCCTATGCCCTGATCGAACGGGACAAGACGCGCGAGGCCAAGGTCGCCGGGACATTGCTCTGACCGACCCCTCGCCGGAGTGCCTGCTGCTGCACGGCTTCACCGGCTGCGCGGAGGACTGGCGAACGCTGACCGGCCAGGATCGCACCCGGCTAGCGGTCGATCTCCCCGGTCACGGCCGCCGGGGAGACCCACGCGGCACCTTTCGCGACGAGATCCAGGCGCTTCTCCAGGAACTGCCGACCAGCATCGAGCGCGTGGTCGGTTACTCCTTCGGGGGACGGCTCGCGCTGGGGCTCATCCAGGCCGCCCCGGCGCGCTTCCGTGCCGCGACCATCATTTCCGCCCATCCGGGACTCACGGACCCCCTGCTCCGGGAACAGCGGCGCGAGGCTGATCGGCGGTGGATTCAACTCCTGCGGACTCAGGGGATCGATGCCTTCGTCCAGGGCTGGGAGAAGCTGCCGCTCTTTGCGACCCAAGGTCATCTGTCGCGCTCGGTCCTTGCCCGACAGCGGGCCTGCCGCCTGAGCCAGCGGGCCGAGGGTCTGGCGAGTTGCCTGGAACGGCTGGGACTGGCGGAGATGCCCGGCACCTGGGACGATCTGATGCGTTTTCCGGGACAGTTGCGCTGGATCGTGGGCGGAGAGGACAGGAAATTTCTGCGCCTCGCGCGCCAGGTCGCGGAGCGCCGTCCGACGACCGATCTGAGGGTCTTGGAGGGCGTCGGCCACAATCCGCTGCTGGAATCTCCCGATCGTCTAACCGATCTTTTATAATTTTTCGCGATCGCTTCCACAGCCGAACCTCCAACCGACGAGAAACCCGATCATGCAAGGCAATAACAACGTACCGCGCGCCGAACGTCGTCAACAGGCCACTGAGTATCTTCAGGACGAGGACAACAACCCGCGTATCCTGATCGCCGAATGGGGATTCAAGGTGCTGTTCCGGTTTTTCAGTCTCGCGGCAACGCTCCTGAGCATGCTGACCTCCCCCAAGGATCGCGCCTAAGCCGCGTTTGCCAGCGCAAGCCATCGCATCGGGACCATGAACTTTTTCACCGAACCGACCGCTTACGAAAAAACGATCCTCTCCGATCTCCAGGGCGCCTGGGAATGCCTGCGGGCGACGCTCGTCGAGCAGGCCAGTTTCGCGGGTTGGGATAAACTGCTGTTTCACGCCGACGAAGCGATGAGCTGGGAGACGGTGCGCCATCTGGAACGGATGGCGCCGCTCGTGGTGCTGATCCGCAACCTCGCCATCCAAGGCCATGCCCCGGCGCAAGTGGTCGAGGAGATCGACGCGATTGCCGACATTCTCGCCGAGGTTTTGTCGGTTTCGTGAGCGAACCCTTCATCTAAGAGCGAAGCAATTCATGGCTAACCACTCCATTTCGGGCGCAGGCTATCTGTTCGAGGGCATCCGGCTCATTGCCCGCCCCGGACTCCGACGGTTCGTGCTGATTCCGCTGCTGGTCAACATCCTGGTGTTCTCCGGCGCCATCTATGTCGGCGTCACCCAGTTCGAGCGGCTCATGGGGAGCCTGGAAGCCAGCGTGCCGAGTTGGCTGAGCTGGCTCGACTGGATCCTCTGGCCAATTTTTCTCCTGCTGCTGCTGGTGCTGGTGTTTTACGGCTTCAGTCTGGTCGCCAACCTGATTGCCTCGCCATTCAACAGTTTGCTGGCCGAAAAGGTGGAGTTGGTCCTGACCGGCCAGCCACTGGATCAGGGGAACGATGGCGCGCGGATGCTCGCGGAATTGATTCCGACCCTTCTCGACGAGCTCGGGAAGATTGTCTATGCCCTGCTCTGGGCCATTCCCTTTCTGATGTTGCTGTTCGTTCCCGTGGTTGGGGCCTTTTTGTGGTTCCTCTACACGTCCTGGATTCTGGTCGTCGAGTACAGCGACTATCCCATGGGCAATCACGGTCTGAAATTCCGCGAGATGCGCCGCCGGCTGCGCGGGCGACGATCACTCAGTCTGAGCTTCGGCGCGGCGGCGGGCATGGGGATGATCCCCGTGCTCAATTTTCTGCTGATGCCGAGCGCGGTCGCGGGCGCCACGGCGATGTGGGTGCGCGAGTTCAAGGATGCGACCCACTATCAGGGGCCCCATGAATCCAAGGTCGCGACCCGCTATGTCCTGCTGGCGATCGATCATCTCTCGGGACGGATCGGCGGCGAGATTCTCGCCGGCCCCTTGCAGGGCCAGGCGCTCGAACAGACCGCGACCGAGGATCTGCTGGATCTTCTACACACCTGTTATCTCACCGATGCCGAATCGGCCGAGGCATTGGAGGTATATCTGTCTCGCGCACGCGGTCATCGGATCGACGAGCCGCCGCCACGGCATCGACCCGAAGCCGCGCCCCAACCTCAAACCATCCTCATGGATGGGCATGAGGCGCGCGCCATCCTGGGGATTGCACCGGACGCCGGGCCAGAGGAGATCAAGACCGCGCATCGGCGGCTGATACAACGGCTGCATCCGGATCGCGGCGGGTCGGACTATCTGGCCGCGAGGGTCAACGAGGCCAAGCGGACGCTGACGGGTTAAGTTAGGTATGTTTTTTCCCGGAAATTGCTTATTCTCCTGGTCGCGCGCGGCGCCAACCGGCCGGCGGCGATTCTCTTTGAGCGCGGGTGCATGGATCGGAATGGAACGAAGGCCGACGAAATAAGTGCCACGCGGGGGGATGATGGAAAAACAACGAGCGGACGACATCGTCGAGTCAATGGCGGACGCGACTGTCTCATGCGAACAAACGGCCGAGGCGCGCCTGCGCGAGAGCGAGGCGCAACTCCAAACCATCTTCGATAACGCCTTCGTCGGCATCATGCTCCTGACCGGCGAGCGCGTCATTGCCCGCGCGAACGCCCGTCTCGCCGAGATGCTTGGCTACCGGGATCCGACAGAGTTGATCGGCCTCAGCGTCCGGACGCTGCATCTGTCCGAGGAGCGTTTCCTCGACTTCGGCAAGCGCTTCTTCGAGCCGCTGAGAAACCGCGAACAACCGCATGTCGAATATCAGCTAAAACGCCAGGATGGCCGCCCGTTTGACTGCTCGCTCTCGGGCAGGGCGCTCGATCCCGCCGTCCCCGCCGATTTATCCAAGGGCGTGATCTGGATCGTCGACGATATCGACGAACTCAAGCGCGTCGAGCGCGCGCTGCGCGAGAGCGAGGCCCGCTACCGCGCCCTGTTCGAGTCTGCCAGCGAGGGGATGCTGATCATCCGCGCTGGCCGCTTCGTGTCCGCGAACCTGGCGGCCCAGCGCATGCTCGGCCTGACTCTGGAGGATGGTCGCTGCGATTTGTCGCCCGCGGAACTCTCCCCGCCCTTCCAGCCCGACGGTCAGGATTCCGCGGTCAAGGCCCGACAGATGATCGAACTGACCCTCCAGCAGGGCAGCCATCGCTTCGAATGGGAGCACCAGCGAGACGATGGCGGGCGCTTTCAGGTCGAGGTCACCCTGTCGCGGGTCACGCTCGACGACGAGGATGCGCTGCTGGTGAGTTGGTACGACCTGAGCCGTCAGCATCAGATCGACTATCTCAGCGAGCACGATCAGCTGACCAATCTGCCCAATGCGCGCCTGCTGCGCAAACGCCTGACCCAGACGCTCAATTTCGCCGGCTTCGCCAATGCCTGCGTCGCTGTCCTGACGCTCGATCTGGACGGCTTCAAACACGTCATGGACTCCCACCGGCATGAGATCTGGGAGCAGGTGCTGAAGACCCTGGCCGGTCGGCTCGTGGCCAACGCGCCACCCGCCACGCTCGTGGCGCGCATCAGCGGGGATGTGTTCACCCTCGTGTTGGAAAACGCGTCCGATCGCGAGTGGACAACCCAACAGGCCCGGCGGCTTCAGGACTGTCTGCGCGCGCCGCTCCCGCTGCTCGATGGCAGCGAACTCTGCATGACCGTCTGTATTGGCGTCGCGCTCTATCCCGACGACGCGCGCGATGCCATCGAATTACTGAGAGACGCGGGATCGGCGCTGCATTCGGCCAAGAAAGCCGGCACGGGATCCATCGCCTTCTACACCCCCGAGATGACGTCCTCCTCCACCCATCGGCTACAACTGCTTCAACAGCTTCGTCAGGCGCTGCAACAGGACGAGTTCGAACTCTATTATCAACCGAAGATCGATCTCGCCACGGCGAGCATCATTGGGGGCGAGGCGCTGATTCGTTGGCGCCGCCCGGACGGCGCGCTGATCTCGCCGGGCGACTTCATCCCGCTGGTCGAGACCACCGACCTGGTGCACCCGGTCGGGCAGTGGGTGCTGCGCGCCGCGCTGAACCAGATGCGTCTCTGGTCGGCCGCGTCGCTGCCGCCCCAGCAGGTGAGCATCAATATCGCCGGGCCGCAATTCGCGAGCGAAACCCTGCCGGACGAGATTGCCGCCGTGCTGGCCGAGACCGGGATCGCGCCGCACCTGTTTCAGATCGAGCTGCTGGAAAGCCTGCTGCTGGACGATCCGGACAAGGCCCGCCGTCAACTCATCGCCATCCGTAAACTCGGCGTCACCGTGGCCCTGGACGATTTTGGCACCGGCTATTCCAGCCTCGCCTATCTCAGCAGCTTTCCGGTCGACATCCTCAAGATCGACCGCGGCTTCGTGAACAACCTGGTCGAGGACGCGGGCAACCTGGCGATCGTCCGCGCGACCATCGCCATGGCCCACGGCCTGGGCATCCGCGTGGTCGCCGAAGGGGTCGAGACGGATGCCCAGATCGCGCTTCTGCACCGCCTGGGCTGCGATCTCGTGCAGGGATACCGCACCGGCAAACCCATGCCGGCCGCTGACTTCGCGCGTCTGATCGCGGCCGATCCCGGCGCCATCCTGCCACCCGCGCTGATCAAATTGACCACCCAGGGCGTGCTGATCGTCGAGGATGACCCGGTACAACGCCGGCTCCTGAGCGCGCAGCTTGCCAATCAGGGGTTGACGATTTTCGCGGTGGATTGCGCGGAGGCGGTGTGGGAGATTCTGGCCGACGAGCAGATCTATCTGCTGATTGCCGACTACGGCCTGCCCGGGATGGATGGCATCACCCTGCTGGAGCAAACCCGCGAACGCTCTCCGGACATCGTGCGCATCATGCTCTCGGCGGCCAGCGAGACCGCGATCCCGTCCGGCGCCATCAACCGCGGCGGCGTCTTCCGCTATCTGACGAAACCCTGCCGCACCGAGGATCTGCGCGCGGCCGCGCACGAAGGCGTGCGGTTAGCCCGGATGCTGCGACAAACGCAGAACAAATTCGTGCCCCTTAGCGAGACGCTACGCCCGGTCAGATGAGCCCGGCCGCAATTTTCGGTTTGAACGTTACTGTATGAGCCGGAGTGTCCCTGACGCCGCTCCTGAAGCCGCTCCTGAAACCGTTCGTGGTGAGACTCTCGAACCATGAACGGCTTCACGCGCTGAGGCACCAGATCCCCGTTCGCCTGATTCGTTCGGTTTTTTCGCATCATCAGGCCATACTGAGAATTGCTGTGAGCCCGGCCGCAGCCTTGATTTTTGGGTCGCCAACCCAAGCCATTTCAACGCGACGAATCCACGCGAGACCAACATGCCGACACAACCCGCCTTCCGCCCATTGCAGCGCCCGCGCTCACGCACCGCCCGCGGGCTTTCGCTCACCGCGCTGAGCCTCCTCCTTTTTTCCACTGCGGGAACCGCCATGGACCAGGAACAACGCATCGACGACACCGCCCAGCAGGCACTGGCCGTCACCATCTATAACGATGACCTTGCACTGATCAAGGACCAGCGGAAGGTCACGCTGGAGCCCGGCGAAAACCGCCTCGCCTGGCGCACCGTTTCGGTCCGGATCCGCCCCGAGACGGCCCTGCTCAAGGACACCACGGGGCAACTCGCCCTGACCCTGCTGGAACAGAATTTCGACTTTGACCTGCTCACGCCCACCAGTCTGCTGAAAAAGTACGTCGGTCGCACGGTCCAAGTCATCCGCGTCAACGACGCCGGCGAGCGGACCACCGAGACGGCCACCGTGCTCGCCGTCAACGACGGCGTGGTGCTGCGCTATGACGACCGTATCGAAACGTCGGTGGTCGGCCATCTCGCCTTCCCCGATGTCCCCGAGAATCTGCGCGACCAACCCACCCTGGTACTGCATCTGGAGAGCGCGCGGGCCGGCACGGGCGATCTCGAACTCTCCTATCTGACCGGCGGTCTGTCCTGGAAGGCGGACTATGTGGCCGATCTCGCCCCGGACGGCCAGACCATGGATCTCAACGGCTGGGTGACCCTGACCAACGACAGCGGGATCGCCTATCGCAAGGCACAGGTCCAATTGGTGGCGGGCGAGGTGAATCAGGTCCAGGAGAGCCTGCCGATGCCGCGCATGGAGCGCGCGATGGCCCTGCCCGCGGCGGCGCCCATGCCGGAGGAAGAAAGTCTGGCGGAATATCATCTCTATACCCTGCCCCGTCCGACCGACATTCTGAATCAGCAAACCAAGCAGGTCGCGCTGCTGTCGGCGCCCAGGGTGCCATTCGTCAAGGAGTTGATCGTCAGGGGACAACCCTACGCCTACCAGACGCAAACCGGGGATGGCTGGACCAAGCTGCCGGTCGCGTCCACGCTGAAGTTCGTCAACCGGGACGGCAGTCTGGGGATTCCGCTGCCCAAGGGCGTGATTCGGGTCTATTCGAAAGACAGCCGCGGCAACGCCCAGTTCATCGGCGAGGACGCCATCGACCACACCCCGAAAAACGAGACGGTGGTGCTCAAACTTGGCGAGAGCTTCGATGTCACCGCGCGCCGCAAACAGACCGGCTTCAAGAAGCTGGGCGGCTCCACGGCCTATGATTATGCCTATGAAGCCGCCTTCGAGCTGGAACTCAAAAACGCCAAGCCCGAAGCGGTGACGGTCAAGGCGATCGAAACCATCCCCGGCGATTGGGAGATGGTCAAGGAGAGCCAGCCGCACACCAAGGAGGCATTCAATCTAGCGTCCTGGGAGGTCGTGATTCCCGCGGAGGGTTCAACGACGCTGAGCTGGCGGACGCGAATTCGGCATTAAAAATTGCGGTAAACCGAATAAAGAGCAGTCGAACCGCAAAGAACACAAAGAACGCAAAGGATTCAATATCTGGCATCGATGACGACAGTCGCCGGGGGATGAATGTCGTGCGAACTGCAACATCTTGTTTTGCTTCGTTTACTTTGCGCCTTTGCGGTTCGACTGTTGTATTAGGGATCAAGCCCGCTCCACCGGAAACGCGAGCACGCCGTCGATGCGGTCGATGCCGGTTGCCATCATCAACAGCCGGTCCAGCCCCAGCGCCACGCCCGAGCACTCCGGCATCCCGGCCGCCAGCGCCGCGAGCAGCCGTTCGTCGAGCGGCGGTTCGGGCTGTCCCCGGCGTCGCCGTTGCGCCAGATCGGCCTGAAAACGCGCCCGCTGCTCGGCGGCATCCGTGAGTTCTTGAAAGCCGTTGGCCAGTTCGACCCCTTCGAGATACAGCTCGAAACGCTCGGCAACCGGGATGGTGCCGGGGCGGATCCGGGCCAGCGCCGCCTGACTAGGCGGATAGTCGACCAGAAAGGTCATGCCATCGCGACCCAGACCGGCTTCCAGACAGTGGGTCAGGAGCAGATCGAGCCAGGCGTCCGCGTCCAGATCCAGACTGGCCGCATCGGCGATTCCGGCTGCCAGCGCCGCGCCGCGCAGATCCTCGACGGTCGCGGACCAAGGGTCCAGATGCAGACGTTGCAGGAACAACTCGCGATAGGCGATCCGTTCGACGGGCATCGTCGGACGTTGCAACGCCACGCGCGTCAGCGCGGCCACTTCGTCCATGAGTCGCCGCGGATCCCAGCCGGGACGGTACCATTCCAGCAGACTGAATTCGGGGTGGTGCAAACGGCCGCACTCGTCGTCGCGGAAGACCTTGCAGATCTGATAGATGGGTCCGCTGCCCGCGGCCAGCAGGCGTTTCATCGGGAATTCGGGCGAGGTCTGGAGATACAGCGAGCGCGCCGGCCCAACGCCGCCGACGGACAGACTGGCCAGCGCCGGATCGGTGACCGCCGCCTGGGAGAGGATCGGCGTCTCGACTTCCAGGACGCCCGCGGCCGCGAAAAAGGCGCGCAGACGCGCGAACAGGTCCGCGCGGGCCTGGATCATGGAGAGAGCAGCGCTGGGGCGCCAGTCGTTCGGGAGATGGTCGGGAAGCATTGTTCTGAATTGGACGGCGCAGCCGCCAGGCGATCGTTACCCCAGGGACATGCCGCGCGCCGCCCCCCTGTCGGCGCTCCCGGGATGGCCGCAGGGTGCGGTTCAGGCGTCCTTCACGCGCGAGACGTATTCTCCGATGCGGGTGTCGACCTTGATGGATTCGCCCGACTGGACGAACAAGGGGACGCGCACCACGGCGCCGGTCTCCAGCGTGGCCGGCTTGCCGCCGCCGCCCGAGGTATCGCCCTTGAGGCCCGGATCGGTTTCGACGATCTGCAAGACCACGAAATTGGGAGGATCGACCGCCAGCGGGGCACCGTTCCAGAGGGTCACCTTGCAGACATCGTTATCCTTGATCCACTTCGCGGCCTCGCCGACCGCGTTCGCATCGGCGGTCATCTGCTCGAAGCTCTCGGGATCCATGAAGTGCCATTCCTCGCCGTCGTTGTAGAGATACTGCATCTCCGTATCATGGACGTCGGCCGCCTCGACGGTATCGCCCGACTTGAAGGTCTTTTCCACGGTTCGCCCGGTCTTCAGATTGCGCACTCGCACCCGATTGAAGGCTTGCCCCTTGCCGGGCTTGACGAACTCGTTCTCGACGATGTTGTACGGATCCCCGTCCAGCATGATCTTGAGTCCGCCCTTGAATTCACTGGTACTGTAAAAAGCCATGCCATCCTCGTTTTCTGTGAAACTCAATCGTGCAATGGTAACGCGAAGCCCCGCCGCTTGTCAGACCGATACCATGCGGATCGCCTCTGGCGAGACCGCCGCCTGGAAGCAGGCCCTCGCCGCGTCCTTCACCGAGGTCGCGGCCCTGCTCGATTCGCTCGGCCTCGATGGCAAGGATTTTCCGGATCTCGACCGAACCTCCCCGCTCGCCTTCCGCCTGCTGGTGCCGCGCGCATTCGCCGCGCTGATGCGCCCCGGCGATCCCAATGACCCCCTGCTCCGACAGGTGCTGCCGCGGGTCGCCGAACGGGCGGGAAGCGACGGCTATGTCAACGACCCCGTCGGCGATGCCGCCGCCGATCGCGGTCACGGTCTGCTGCAAAAATACGCGGGGAGAGCGCTGCTGATCGCCACCGGCGCCTGCGCGATCCATTGCCGCTATTGTTTCCGCAGACATTTCCCGTATGCCGCCATGGGATCCGCAGCGATGCGCGATGCCTCCGCACTCGCCCGGATTGCGGCGGACCGGTCACTGTCCGAGGCGATCCTGAGCGGCGGCGACCCCTTGATGCGCGATGACCGGTCGCTTGAGAGGCTCATCGCCGAACTCGATGGCATCGGGCATCTGCGCCGCCTGCGCATCCATACCCGACTCGCGGTCGTGCTGCCGAACCGGGTAACGGAACGGCTCTGCGCCACCCTCGGCGGCTCGCGTCTCACTCCCGTGGTGGTCATTCATGCCAATCATCCCAATGAGTTGGGACCGGCGGCCGAGCAGGCGGTGCAACGGCTGCGACGCGCCGGGGTCACCGTTCTGAATCAAAGCGTCCTGCTGCGGGCGGTCAACGACGACAGCACGACACTGCGCCAGCTCAGCGAACGGCTGTTCCAATGCGGCGCCCTGCCCTATTATCTCCATCAGCTCGATCCTGTGGCGGGCGCGGCGCATTTCCAGGTCACCGACCCATGCGCAATCGCGCTGATCGCGTCCTTGCGCGAACAGCTACCCGGTTATCTGGTTCCGCGACTGGTTCGCGAAATACCGGGAGCAGGCTCGAAAATACCTATCTTCTGAATCGGCGAAGAATTCTCGTTCCTGCGTCTCGCGCCTTATTCTCTTTCACAAATCACGCGCAAAGGCCGATAATCAGTCATCCGTGATTTATCCGCTTCCGCCGACACCTCAGGATGTCCGTGCAAAACCAAACCGCCACCCTGCTGTTCATCACCTCCGAGACAACCGAAGCCGAACGGCTGATCGGCATCTTGCGCGAGGACGGTTTCGCGGCGAAAAGTGTCGCGATTCCGCATGCGGAACGCCTTGAGGAAGTGATCGCGCAACGCGCCTGCGACATGATTCTCGGTTGCGGCTATGACCGCAACGTCGATCTTGACGGCCTGTTCGCCGCGTATCGCAAACTGGAAGGCGATATCCCGCTGCTCGTGATCGGCGAAGCCGACAGTCATGCCAGCGATTTAATCAAGGCAAGACGGGCAGGCGCGCGGGATCTGCTCCAGCGCAACGACAACGAACACCTGAAATTCGCGGTCTCGCGAGAATTTACCGATCTGCTGAAACGGCGGGTGGCCAGCGCACTGCACGAACGCCTGCGGCTCTGCGAACAGCGTGACCGCGAACTCATCGCGGTCACCAGCGCGGGGGTCGCCTTCGTCCAGGACGGCCTGCATCTCGATGCCAATCCGGCCTACCTCAACCTGTTCGGCTACGCCGACCTCGACGAACTGCAAGCGACCCCCTTTCTCGATCTCTTCATTCCCGCACAGCAAAAGCAGATCCGCGAGGTACTGCGCGGCGGCGACGCCTCCGCGCTGGGCGAGCCATTAGAGATCGCCGTGACCTGCCGGCGGTCCGATGACAGACAGTTCCAGGCGCGGCTGCTCGCCGCGCCGTCCGAAGCCGATAACGAGCCCTGTCTCCGGCTGATTCTGAGCGCCATCGACGATGCCCCCAAGGCGACGTCCGACACGACGCAGACGCCATCCAGCAGCGCTGAAACGGAGCTCGCGCGCCTGCTGGCCGAGATTGACAATCATCTCGACAGCGAACGCATGGTCAAACGGCCATTCGCGATCTTCTATATCCGCGTCAACCAAAGCACGCAGTTGTTCCACGATCTGGGACTCATCCAGGGCCTCAAAAAACTCAATGATTTCGAGACCGTTCTCACCTCCACTGTGGCTGATCGCGGTTTTCTGGCGCGGGTGAACGATGACGGTTTCGGACTGATCGTCGACAGCCTGGGCGAATTCGAAGCGAAGGCATTGGCCGAACACATCAAATCGACAGCCCGCCTGCCTGGCCCCGCCGCCGCCAGGGAGCGCGCTGGAGCCGACTGCGAGATCGGCTATTACCTGGTCAGGGATCGGGCCGCGGCCGCGGAAGACATTCTCAATGCCGCCCATCGGCTCTGCATCGGTCATGAATTCGCCGGTCAAGCGCACACGTCGGGCCTGGAATCGGGAACATCGCTGGCCGCGCGCGCCAAGCAAGGGGCGGAGGACAACGATGCGTCCATGACGCGCAAGATCGAATCCGCGCTGCAGCATGATCGGCTCAAGCTCGTCTATCAGCCCATCATCAGTCTCATGGGAGACAACCAGGAGAACTACAGCGTTCTGATTCGCCTGCTCGACGAGGAAGAAAATCTCTATGAAGCCAAGGATTTCATTGGCCCCGCGATCCGCGCCGGACTGATCGAACGGATCGACCAATGGGCCATCCGCGCGGCGATCCAGATCATCGGCGAACAACGTCGGGCCGGACATAACATCAGTTTATTCGTCAACCTGTCCGAGGACACTTTTCGCAATCCCAACACGATTCTGTGGATCTGCGATTGTCTGCGTGAATTCGACGTTCGCGGCAACTGGCTGACGTTCCAGTTCCAGGAGGAATTGGTCGTCGGCAATCTGGCAAGTATTGGCAAACTGATCGAAACGCTCAGAAAAATCAAATGCCGCGTCGCGGTCAACCGATTCGGCGCGGTCGAGCGACCCGAACTCCTGCTCCAGGGTTTGACCCTGGACTATGTGCTGTTACAGACGAATTTCGCCCACGAACTGGCGGACGATCCAGCCAAGCAACAGCAACTCATCGCGCTTGCCACCCTCGCGCGCGAATTCAACGTCAAGAGCATCGTTACCGGGGTCGAGGATGCGCGCGCACTCACCGTTCTCTGGACCGCCGGAGTCGACTATGTTCAGGGCAATTTCCTGCAACGCCCATCGCCAACGCTCGAAATGCAAGCCTGAATCCCTGAGATCGAACCTGAATGCGGGTTCGTCGTGGATCTGTCGCTCATGGACACACAGACTGGCTATCTGACGCGCAAGCGCCATCACTGGCCCAAGTCCCATCCGTATCGGGTAAACCTGGCGAATAGGAGAGAAATATGAGATCACTCGTAGAACCGCGATTTATTGTTGGTTTGCCGCGGTCAGGCAGTACCTTGTGGTCTCGAGTATTCGCCGAAGATGAAACGGTTTTGTGTTTTCGAGAAATGCACTTCCTCTCGCTCTGGCGAAAGGATTTCCGGTATTTCCTCAAGAAGCATGTTGGTCGTCTGTCAGAGAACAGCGGCGTCACCCGTCTGGTCGATGCACTGATCGACGAACAAAAAACGAGTTTCCTGAAAGGCAATTTCTGGATGCAGCTACGGAAACATGACCCGGATTTATTGGCGCGGAATATTTACGAAAGACTGTTGCCGACCGACCGCTCGCTTAGCGAAATTTTCAAGGCGATCATCGAGGAAGCCTGCCTGATTCGCGGTTACCGCAAGTGCATGGTGAAATTTCCAGTCTATGTTTCGCAGATGGATTTCTTACGTCAATGCTATCCAAAGGCGCCGATCGTTCACATCACGCGCGATCCAAGAGCTATTGCCGCCTCGAAAACCAACGATCCCGGCGGAGTCGGAAAATTCATCAAACAACATCCATGGATGGAACCCTCGCTCCGCATGGCCGCGCTCTTGTTCGTCGTCATGCAATACAACCTGGCCGCGCGGACGCATCAAAAGCATTCCGGCCAACATCACTATCAACTCTTTTATTACGAAGATCTGCTAGCAAACCCTGAAAAAGTGATCGCCGAGCTCTGTGAATTCGCTGAGCTGATCTGGTCCGAATCCATGCTCGATCCGAAATCCGGCCAGCCATCGAGCCTGACCGGCCAACGCAGAAGCGGTTTCGATCCAAATGCCGCTTCGCGATGGAAAGACGTTCTGTCAAATCGAGAAGTCCGTTTCATCGAGTTCATGACGAAATCCGCACAAGCGAAATATGGCTTCCATCGCCGATGAGGTCGCGCCACGATGGCCCGCCTGAGCCTGAGTAAATCGTCACTGACCCGGGAGACGCGCCAGCTTCAGACCTTCGAGCGGTTTTTGCCCGCGCTCGATCTGAAGCGCAAGCAACTGATGGCCGAGCGCGCCAAGGCGCTGGCCGAACAGCAACGGATCCAGGACAGACTGCTCGCCCTGCGCGACGAGGTCCGACAAAAGCTCCCCATGCTCGCCAACCGCGACATCGCGCTCGACGGTCTGGTGAGGCTGCGCGGGGTGCGTCTGGGACAGGAAAACATCATGGGGACACGGCTGCCGCTGCTGCTCGGGGTGGATCTGGAACGGCGCGACTACGGTTTCCTGAGCCGGCCGCACTGGGTCGACCGGCTGGTGGACGTCTGGTCGCGGATGCTCGAACAGCGGGCGCGCCTGGCGCTTCAGGCACGCCGGGTCGAACTGCTGGAAGAGGCCGTGCGCAAGGTCACGCAGCGCGTCAATCTGTTCGAGAAGGTGTTGATCCCGCGCACCCAGGCGAACATCAAGCGGATTCGCATCGCGCTCTCCGATGCCGAGCGGACCGCCGTGGTGCGTTCCAAGATCGCCAAGGGCAAGCGGCTGCGCGAGGGTCTGGCATGAGCATCCTCGCCCTGAACCGACTGACCCTCGCCGGTCTCGCCGGGGAGAAAGACGCGGTCCTGGAACGGCTCCAGGCGCTCGGCTGTCTGCATCTGTTGCCGCTCGGTCCGGCACCCGCGGAGCCGGAACGCACCCCGCCCGCGCACGCGGTCGAGGCCCTCAAGGCGCTGCGCTATCTGCGCGACCTGCCGGAGAAACGCCGTCAGGTGCGCGCGGATCCCGCCTTCGACATCGACCGCACCATCCAGACGGTGCTGGACAACCAGCAGCGTCTGCGCGACGTCAGCGACCGCCGCGACGCCCTGCGCCAGCGCCTGATCGAACTGGAACCCTGGGGCGATTTCGCGCTGCCCTCGCCCGCCGATCTCGCGGGGCGCAAGCTCTGGTTCTATCGCGTGCCGCAGCGCCAGATGGCTGAATTAACAAGTCTCGATCTGCCCTGGCAGGTGGTGCATCGCGACCATCGCCAATCCTGGGTGGTCGTGATCCATCCGGACGAACCGCCCCGCGACGCGCTCCCGGTGCCGCGCGCCCACACCGGAGCGCTCAGTCTGACCGAGGTGCGCCGACGCCTGGAGTCCGCCGAACTGGAGCTCGAGGAGGTCCAGGCCGAGCGGCACGCGCTCACCCGCTGGATCTATCTGCTGTCGAGTCATCTGGCACAGGCCGAGGACGAGGCCCGGATGCGCTTCGCGCAAAGTCAAACCCTGGACGACGAGGCGCTGTTTCTGGTCCAGGGCTGGGTCGCCGAGCGCGATACCGAGGGCGTCCGCGCGCTTGCCGATGATCTGGGTCTGGCCATGATCCTGGAGCCGCCCGGCCCGGAGGACGCGCCGCCGACCCTGCTGGAGAATCCCGCGCCGATCGCCGCCGGCGAGGATCTGGTCGGTTTCTATCAGATGCCGGCCTATCGCGCCTGGGATCCGTCGCGGGTGCTGTTTTTTTCATTCACCGCCTTTTTCGCCCTGATCCTCTCCGATGCCGGCTACGCACTGGTGCTGGGCGTGCTGCTCGCCGCCTACTGGCGCCGGCTTGGGCGTGGCGATCTGGGGCGTCGACTGCGCCTCCTGGCCGCCGCCCTGACCGGCGCCTCGCTGGGCTGGGGGATCCTGGTCGGCAGCTATTTCGGCGTCTCGCCCGCGCCCGAGAGCCTGTGGGGACATCTCAAGCTGCTGGATGTCAACGATTTCGACAGCATGATGAAGATTTCGGTCGGAATCGGCGTGCTGCATCTGATCCTCGCCAACGCGGAAATGGCGGCGGTCAATCGCGGTCGCGCGAGCGGACGCGCCGCCCTGGGTTGGATCGCGACCCTGATCGGCGGTTTCGCGCTCTGGCTGGGCAGCGGCAACACGGCCCCGGTCTGGCTGTCCCAATCCGGCCAAGCGTTGACGATCGGCGGACTCGCGGGCGTCTTTCTCCTGGGCAGCGAGCGTCGCCCGGACAGCCTCAAGGCGGCCGCCCTCCGTGGGCTCGACGGTCTGGCGCAACTGGTCAAGGTCACGCAGGTTTTCGGCGATGTGCTGTCCTATCTGCGCCTCTTCGCGCTGGGTCTGGCTTCAGCCTCGCTGGCCATCACCTTCAACGATCTGGCGCGACAGGTGGCGACGGACCTGCCCGGACTGGGGCTCTTTCTCGCGCTGCTCATTCTGCTGGTCGGGCACGCGCTCAATCTGGCGCTCAGTCTGATGAGCGGCGTGGTGCACGGTCTGCGGCTGAATTTCATCGAATTCTATAACTGGGCCCTCTCCGGCGAGGGCTATCCCTTCAAGCCTTTCAAGAAAGCGGAGTTAAGCGATTGACGACTCTCAGGGCTGAAGACCCGGAGATTCTCGACCTCACGGTCGGAGGTTTCTGTTTCGCTGAGGATTGCCCAGGGGAAATGGCTTGGTTTTCGCCGTAAAGCTCCCGCAGTGGGGAGCTTTACGGCTGCGAGCCGACGCCATGCTCCCCCAGGTCTCACATCCTCTCCGCAGACTTCACATCCCGCTCGCCCAGCGGTAGGTCTTGCGACATGGCGATTCTACTCGACACGGCGAAAGCAGGCTCGATTTTGAACGCCCTGAAGGGCGGGGTTTCAACCGGAGGAAATTTTTATGAACGAGTTCGTGATTGCCCTGGGTTGGGCGGGGCTGTACGGCGCCATGGCCCTGGCGTCCATCGGGAGCGTGATCGGTTGCGCGGTGGCCGGACAGGCGGCGATCGGGGCCATGGTCGATACCGACTCCGGCTATGGGCGTTACCTCGGCGTTTCCGTGATGCCGTCCTCGCAAACCATCTATGGCATCGTCGTCATGTTCACCCTGCAACGCGACGTGACCCCGGAAAATGCGCCCGCCCTGTTCGGAATTGGCATCCTCTGCGGTCTGGCGTTGATGTTCTCGGCGATTCGCCAGGGTCAGGCGTGCGCCTCGGCCATCCATGCCAGCAAGACCAAGCCCGAGATCTTCGGTCTGTCGCTGGCGCCGGCGGCCATCGTCGAGGGCTTCGCGGTCTTCGCCTTCGTCTTCGCGCTGGTGCTGGCCGGCAATATTCCAGGCTGACCGGACAGGGGAGCAGAGATGATGGCGACACCGGACCGAAAAGCGACCCAGGATCTGGCCTCCTCGGGCGTCGAGACCTTGATCGAACGGCTGCGCGACGAGGGCGTCCTGGCCGGGCGCTCGGAGGCGGAGCGCATCGAGGCCGAGGCGAAACGACAGGCGGCGCGAATCGTGCGCGAGGCCGAGGCGCGCGCGCAGCAGATCGTCGAGACCGCGAGCCAGCAGGCGGAGACGCTCAGAAAGGGCGGCGAGGAGGCGCTGCGGATTGCCATGCGCGACACCGTGCTGCGTCTGAAGGCAGAACTCTCGGATCGTTTCAGCGACGAGGTCAAGCGGCTGATCGCGGCGAAAATGGAACAGGGTGCCTTTCTCGAACGCCTGATCCTGGAAGTCGCCGCCACCGGTCGCGCCGAGGCCGGGCTCGACGCCGGGCAGGCGGTCGAGATCCAGCTTCCGAAGGCGCTGGTCAGTCCGGAGGAATTGCGGCGCGACCCGCTGGAACTGCGCGAAGGCTCGCTCTCGCATTTCGTGCTGTCGCTCGCCGGCAACATCCTGGCCGCCGGCGTCACCTTCGCGGTCGACCATCAGGAATCGCGCGGCATCCGGCTCTCGCTCAAGGACAAGGACGTGCAGATCGACCTCACCGACGACAAGGTCGCGGCCATCCTGCTCGCGCACCTGCAACCGCGTTTTCGCGCCATCCTCGAAGGCACTGTGAAATAAGGAGCCCAGGATCGTGACCGACGCCCATCGCTACGCCATGCTGTTGAGCGCCCTGCCCGATCACGGGCCGCTTTTCGGCGCCAAACAGACGCCCCTGTCGCGCATCCGGTTGAATCAGCGTCTGGCCCTGCTGGATCCGGAGGACTTCGCGTGCCTGCAAACCCTCGGCGCTCTGCAGGATTGGGCACGGCAGGATCTGGACCAGAGCGACACGCAAGCCGTCGAGCGGGCCAACCGGCTCGTGCCGACCATCGCCCATCCCTTCGTCCGCGATCTCGTGATCTGGCGGCTGGAACTGCGCACCCTGGTCGCGGCGCTACGCCGCCGCCGGCGCGGCGATGCCGCGCCGAACGATAACCGCTGGGGCTTTGGCCGCTGGGTGGCGCAGATCCGACGCCACTGGCACGAGCCCGGATTTCGTCTCGACGGCGCCTTTCCCTGGCTGCCCGAGGCCAATCGTCTGCTCGCCCTGGACGACAGCCTCGGGCTGGAGCGGCTGTTGCTCGGCGCCGCCTGGACTCGCCTGGAACGGCTCAGCGACGGACATTACTTCGATTTCGAGGCGGTCGTGATCTATGTCATGCGCTGGGATCTGATCGCCCGCTGGACCGGCTACCGCGGCGAGGCGGCGACCCAACGCTTTGACGAACTGGTCGCGGCCGGAATGACCGCGATCGCGCTCGACCCCATCACGGAAACGCGACCATGACATCCGCATCTGCCATGCCGACTCAACCCGACAGTCCTGCCCGCATCGTCTCCATCCAGGAGAGTCTGGCGACGATCGAGGCCGGCTGGAAGGATGGCGCGCGCCTGCCGCTGAAAAAAAACGAGGTGGTGTTCATCCTGCCCGAGCGGACCGGACTGGATGACCGGCACGAGGAACTGAAATCCGAGATCCTGCGGATCCGCGGCGATCTGGCCGATATCCAGGTGTTCGAGGATACCCGCGGGGTGTCGATCGGCGATCCGGTGCGCCAGACCGGCGAGTTGCTGTCGGTCATCCTGGGTCCGGGGCTGCTCGGCGAGATCTACGACGGGCTGCAGAATCCACTGGAGAAGCTGGCGATCCAGCACGGTGTTTTTCTGCCGCGCGGGATCGACCTCGACGCCCTGGACATGCACCGCAAGTGGTCATTCGTGCCCGGCGTGCGGCACGGCGCCAGACTGCGCGCGGGCGGGGTGCTCGGTACCGTGCAGGAGGGACTGTTCACGCACAAGATCATGGTGCCCTTCGATCAGACCGGCGAGGTCGAGGTGACCTGGATTCAGGAAGGCAGCGTCACCGTCGATACCCCGGTGGCGCGGATTCGCGATCGTCAGGGTCATGAAACCTCGCTCGACCTGACCCAGCGCTGGCCGGTGCGCCGGGTGCTGACCGAGCACATGCTGCGCACGCGCACCGCCGAACGTCTCTATCCCGACCAACCGCTGACGACCACCATCCGTCTGATCGACACCTTCTTCCCGGTGGCGCGCGGTGGGACCGGCTGCATTCCTGGCCCCTTCGGTGCCGGCAAGACCGTCTTGCAGCATCTGCTGGCCAAACATGCGGGCGTCGACATCGTCATCGTGGTCGCCTGCGGCGAGCGCGCCGGCGAGGTGGTGGAGACCATCACCGAGTTCCCGCAGCTGCGTGACCCCAAGACCGGCGGCTCGCTGATGGACCGCACCATCATCATCTGCAACACCTCGTCCATGCCGGTCGCCTCGCGCGAGGCGTCCATCTATACCGGCATCACGCTCGGCGAGTATTACCGTCAGATGGGCTTTGAGGTGCTGTTGCTGGCCGACTCCACCTCGCGCTGGGCGCAGGCGATGCGCGAGACCTCCGGGCGCTTGGAGGAAATCCCCGGCGAGGAGGCATTCCCTGCCTATCTGGACTCGGCGATCCGCGGACTCTACGAACGCTCCGGCGTGATCCGGGGCGCCGACGGCGCGGTGGGCAGCCTGACCATGATCGGCAGCGTCTCCCCGGCCGGCGGCAATTTCGAGGAACCCGTCACCCAATCGACCCTGGGCACGGTCAAATGCTTCCTCGGACTCTCCTATGACCGCGCCTACAAACGCTTCTACCCCGCCATCGACCCGCTCATCTCCTGGTCGCGCTATCTGGAACAGCTCGCCCCCTGGTATGCTCGTCATCTGGACCCGAACTGGAACGAACAGGTGCGCGCCATGCAGGATCTCCTCGCGCGCGGCGACGCCGTGCAGCAGATGATGCAGGTGACGGGCGAGGAAGGGATCACGACCGAGGACTATGTCGTTTTTCAGCAGGCACTGCTGCTGGATATGGTTTATCTGCAACAGGACGCCTTCGACAAGGTCGACGCCTCGGTGCCGATGGAACGCCAGCAATTGACCTTCAACCTGTTGTACCGGCTGATCGGGCGTGATCAGGTCTTTGCCGACAAGGCGGACGTGCGTCAATTCTTTACGCGCATCACCAATCTGTTTAAAAATTTCAATTACTCTGCGCCGGAGTCACCGGATTTCAAGCGTCTTCTGGGCGAAATCGCGGGACTTGCGGAAACGATTCCGCTAGCGTCGACGGTTCGGCGCGATTCGGTATTAGAGCCTTCTTCTTCGGGGTAAATGACCACCGAACAATTTTTTTGAACGAGGCAGAGATCGAGACAGACTTATGGCAAATGACACGAATGTTACATGGCACGAGCATCAGGTTTCGCGTTCCCAACGCGAGTCAATGTATGGGCATAAGGGTTGCGTTATCTGGTTTACCGGACTCAGTGGCTCAGGTAAGAGTACGGTCGCCAATACCCTCGACCATAAGCTGCATGGGCATCGTGTCCATAGCGCGGTGCTCGACGGAGATAATGTCCGTCATGCGCTCAATGCCGGTCCTGGAATGCTGCAGGAAACCCATGGAGAGGAATTTGCTCGGCGCTTTGGCCTTGGTTTCTCGGCCATCGATCGGGAAGAGAACATTCGACGCATCGGTGCGGTCGCGCAACTCTTTTCAGAGGCTGGCATCATTGTATTGACGGCGTTTATCAGCCCGTATCGCAGAGATCGCGATATGATCCGACAATCGATGAAACCAGGTGAATTCATAGAGGTTTTTGTCGACACCCGCATCGAAATCTGCGAAACGCGGGATCCAAAGGGGCTTTATAAGAAGGCGCGCGCCGGGGAAATCAAGGGGTTCACGGGTATCGACGATCCTTATGAAGCGCCATTATCGCCAGAACTCACGCTCCGCGCGGGGGAAAAGACTCCCGAGAGTCTCGCCGACGAGGTCATCGACTATCTTCTGGTCCAGGGCATCCTCGATCGGGGGTTCATGACAGACGCGTTCAGCGGCGCCTGAACTCCCGGACGGATCTCTCGCACTGCCCGCCAGTGCTTAAAAGAATCGAGCGGCGCTTTGCGCCGCCCGATGTCGACTTGAGTCGTCCGAGGAACTTTTTCTATCCCTGCTGCAACAACGCGCGCAGATCGGCAATCGCGGCATTCGCCCGCGAGATATAGGACGCCATCACCAGCGAGTGATTGCCCATCGGCCCGAAGCCGGTGCCATTGAGGATCATCGGACTCCAGATCGGATTCTGAGTGTTCTGTAATTCACGGGCGATCTGCTTCAGCGACACCAGTGCATTCTTGTCCTTGAGCACGGACTCGAAATCGATCTCCAGCGCCTGAAGGGTGTGCAACAGCGCCCAGGTATAGCCGCGCGCCTCGAAAAAGATGTCGTCGATCTGGAACCAGGGCGTTTTGTTGCTCGCTTGCTCCGGGGCCGGTTTCGACTGGCGGGCGCTGGGATCGCCGGCCAGATCCGTATTCAAGTGGGACTGACCGACCGCATAGGAGAGTCGCTGGGCCAGACTTCCCAGACGCTTTTCGACGGTCTGAAGATAGACGGTCAAATTGTCGGAACGCGCGAAAAACTGTCCGTCCAGCGCATTATTGTCAGTGAGACGGTTGAAGTAGCGATACAGCGCATCCGCGCCTTTGCGATATTCCGACTCGGTCGATGGCAGGATCCAGGAGTCGGAATTGTAATTGAACTGGGGCTGCGCGACCTGGAGATCCTTATCCTCGGCCGATTGGGATTGGGCGCGACTGAAATCATTGCGCAGCGAATCCGAGAGGTCGCGCAGTTCGGTCAGGGCGCCGAATTCCCAGTTTGGGATATTGTCCAGATAGATCCCCGGCGGGGTCATGTCATTGGTGAGATAACCGCCCGGCTTGTCCAGCAGGGTCTCGGCGATACGGATGGCGGTCGCCGCCGTGGCGGTGCCCGTCACCAGTTTGGTGGCGTCGTTATCGACCAAGGACAGCGCCTGTTCGCGCACGTCGAACCTGGCGGGCGAATGGGACCAGACAATCCCCAGGATCGCCACCACGATGAGATAAGTGACCAGAAACAGACCGACGGTCCACCAGAACCCCTTCTCTTTCCAGACGCGGGGATCGTAGAGCGTGACGACTTGGGTCACTTTCTTGGTCAGTGCGGGTTTTTTAAGGGATGCGTGAACATCCATGGCGTTCTCCTTGTGATGATGAGTAGGGTAATTTGCGATGTTTCAATCCGCGCCCAGCTTCGCAGGACGACATTGCACGGAACAGGTTACCCCATCCCGTGCGCATGATCCCCTGAAGGCGAGGCTTCAGGCGGAGGAGTGCGATGAAACCGCATCGTAACGTCCGCCGTGGCTTGTCAGGAGGCCGACGCAACGCGGTCATTCCGGATACGGGTTGTATTAATGGACTAAATCGGGGCAAATCGCTCGATTTCCACTTGACGCTCAGGCGAAATCGCGCTGCACGATCTCGCTCGCTCGTCGGCAGATCTCGCGCCCGTAGTCGGTCCACTCGCCCTGTCCCCAGTAGCGATAGCAACTGGTTTGCGAGGCCATCAGATGAAAGAGCGCGTTGCGGTAGCTGGGATGATCGGTCGAGACGCCGGGGCGCAACACCTTTTCGTTAAAGAGCGAACTCGCCTCTTCCATCGGCCCGAGCAGATTGTCGTAGCCCTTGACCCAGGAAAGGTCATTGGTCCAACTGCCGCCTTCCATGTGAAAGCGTCCGTCCTCCTGCTTGAGTTCCGCGATCGCCTTGGCCAGCTTCTCGGGGCCATCGCCCGGCTGGATCCGCGCCCAGATGCGGTCGTGGAAGATCGGCTGAATCTCGGGGAAATCGCTTTCCTGGATGCCCATGGCAAACAGATGTTCCAGATATTCGCTGGCATTCATCATCGGATTCGCCGAGTGACTGGAGAGCGCGGCGACTTCCATGAACTTGCCGGGGAACTCGTTCATCATCACGCCGCCGTTCTCGCCATCGGCGATCTGGGTGACCAGCGGCGGGATGGATTTCCCGGCAAGCTCGACGCGATTGAGCCCCTGCGCCTCGTACCAGGGCTGCATCTGGGCCACCAGCTTAGTGTCCGACCCCTGGGTCTTGATGATCGCGATGATGCTCGCCGTCTCGCCTTTTGAATTGGTGCAGACCAGCCGGTGCGGGAGGTGGGGGCGCTCCGGATGCCGGGCGTTGCTGACCTGCTGCACCGAATGTTCCTGAATCAGCACCCATTGAAATCCGCAGTCGACCAGGGTCTTGACGAATTCGTAGGCGACATCGGGATGATTCGGCAGCGCCATCTCGGAGGGCGAGAAGCCGCGCACCCGCTCCAGCGCCTCCCAGCCGAAGATGGCCGCGAAATGATGCTGGAAGGCTTTGACATGCAGCCGATAATCCTGCACCGGCGTGGACGGCGCCACCGCGTGGCCCCAGGGCATGCCCAGCCATTCGGCGGCCCAGTTATAGTCCGGGTTGCAAGTGATGGTCTTGAGCGCGTCGATGACATGGTTCTCGCCCATCTTGCGCAGACCGTGCAGCAGGGTGCCGGAATATTCCAGCATACAGCGCGGCGATTTGCCTTCCCCGACCAGTTGCGGGATGAACTCGCCCATCCGTTTGTAACACCAGACAAAGGCCGGCGCGTTGTAATTATCGCCGATGTGCTGATTGTGCATCATGTGCTGGAGATTGCTGATCAGCGCGGCGGTGCGCAGATCGCCGCCGCCGGCGGGGATCAGCGGCTGATGCTGATGCAGCGCGATGGCGGTCGCGGAACGGATGGACCCGAAGTCGATCCGACCGCTGTCAGCGAACAGGGTCCGCGCGCGCCCCCGCGCGACGACCTGCTCCAGCTCGGCTTCATGGCCGGAGACGTTTGGGACATCGCCGATGTATTCAGGCAGTTGATTCACGAAAAACTCCTTAACATGCAATAGATTGTGTTCAATGAGACGATTGATCCGGAGATGGCTGATCCGGAGATGGCGTCGCGGGCTCGTCGAAGGTCTCCGGCGTGATTGCGACCACAGCGACCCCAGCGTCGACGGACGTTTCCGGCACGACCGGAGATTCGCTGACCGGCGCGGCGTCGGCGAGCGGTTCCGCAGCGACCGGCGCGGTGTCTTCGGGCGTTGACCCGACCACGATGCCGATTTGCGCCAGCGCCGCGCGACTGGCCGTCAGATCGGCCTCGGCGCGCGGCACCCAGTCCTCGCCCCAGTAGAGGTTGCAGCTTGTCTCGGCCCGCAGCAGGGATCCCAGCGCGGCGGCGATGGCCTCGGCATGCGGGCCTTCGGTGAGACCGCGCTCGCCGGCAAACCAGCGGGCATCATGGACCGAACGGCTGACCAGGGCAAAATCGGCCAAGGCCCGCCGCTGGCGCTCCGACCCCGTCCATTGGGTGAAATCGCGTCCGTGGTGCCAGCCGGTATTCCAGGCGCCGGTGCGCACCCGCACCTCGCCATGCGCGCCATGAGTGTTGAGATAGTCGCTGATAAAGGTGGGCACGACCTCCGACTCGCCGGCGGCTACCCGTTCCAGCAGCGGCCGATAGAAGACGCTCCAGAAATTGGCCCCTTCGGTCACATTGCGGAACCAGCCGCCGTTCTCGCCATCGGTGCAGGTCGTCACCAGCGGCGGGAAATCGCACCATTTGGTGCGCTCGGCGACTTCGGCGAGGAACCAGTCCAGATCCATGCCGGATTCCTGGGCGTCCGAGAGTTCGCGGTCGCGCACGATGACGGTGATCGTGTCGTCTCCGTAGCGGGCGAGGTGCGGACGATAGCGGGCTTCCTGCCAGCTCATCTCGGTGACCGGCTCGATATGTTCGCTGTCGACCAGGACATAGCGATAGCCGAAGGCACGCAGCAGCGGGATAAGTTCCATCGAGAAGCCCATCTCAGGCGGCCAGAAGCCCTGGAAGCGCGGACGCCAGAGCAGATGATGGGCGATCCCGAGCCAGCGCCGCAGATGTTCCTGGCGGTCGGCCTCGGGGATCAGGGGCAGCACCGGATGGTAATAGCCGGTGCCGAGCACCTCGAACAGCGATTGATTCTGCAAGTGCCAGAGCAGCGAGCCGCAGTCCACGATGCCATAGACCCGTTGTTGAAACGCCGGATCCGACAGGGTCTCCAGCAGGGTTCCGGACAGGGACAGATGGACGCGGGCGTGGGCCTCCTGGCCCCATAGACTGCGCGGAATGCGATCGAGGGCGAACAGGATCTCCTTGGCTTCCCAGGTCTGGTGCTCCAGAAGATCCTGGAGATTGCCGGGGGGCTGATGGAGATTGAGCACGAGTGCGTGGTAAGCAATCATCGTTGACGAAACCCGGACGGTGATGGATCGGTCAAGGATACCAAAGGCCAGCCTCAAGACACACCGGGGTGCCATGCGGGACAGGGTGAGCGCGTATAATTTTTTCTGAAATCAATAAAATCAAACAGTTAAGATGCGAGCTTCACAATACATATGAACTGTAACTTATTGATTTATAGGGGTACGCGCTCGCCCTGCCATGCGGGAGCGCGCCGGGACTTGAGCGCGTGCGCCAGCAACGCCATCTGAACCAATCACCCAACGGCCCTGGAGTTGCCCATGCCCCACGTCATCATCGACCCGGACTCCCTGTCGCTGACAGAACGCTTCGCGCTGATCAGAAGCCCGCTGCGCACCCGGGCTCGCTATCCGGAAGGCTGCGTCACGCTCGCGGACGATGAAGAGATTGCCCGTGCTGGCGCGGATCCCGAGCGCCACCTGCATCCAGCCGTCGTTTATGGACCATCCGCCTCGTCCGAAGGCCAGCGCATCTATTATCTGGTTCGGTGGTTGGGATAAAACCCGATCCAACCCTCAGCCTGCCGGCAGGCTGACGCCTGGCGTTCCGATCACGCGTTCCCTGCCTGAAATTACGTGTATTCTATCCATGTCTAAGGTAGATTACCGAAGGTTCTGAAATCGATCGCTGCCCGCCATGGAAGCGCGAAGCGCGAGGCGGGTAGTCCCCGGTAGGCGTCGGCGCGAGCGTGCCGCCGCAGGGGCGAAGGGGCCAGTGGTCCCGAAGCCGCGAAGGCGGTATGCAGAGCGCATCCGGCACGCCGTCAAGCCATTCGCGTAGGGCCGGTGCGCAGCCCGAGCGCGCCCTTTGGGCGCTGCTCGTGGCGGAGCGGCGGTCCG